>NZ_CP022387.1:2202161-2516755 GCF_002302635.1 Capnocytophaga stomatis | reverse complement strand
GAGGAAGTACGTTTGTTGTAGCAGAAATTGTTTAATTTTTTATTAACATAAAACACTAAAAACAAACCACTTACATTTTAACATAAAATTTTATCAAAAAAAGTTTAAAAAATATTTGGAACTTTACTAAAAGTTGTATTATATTTGCACTCGTAAAACAAAGGATAGGCGGGAGTAGCTCAGTTGGTAGAGCGTCAGCCTTCCAAGCTGAATGTCGCGAGTTCGAACCTCGTCTCCCGCTCAAAAAAAGCAACCTATTTTCAGGTTGCTTTTTTATTTCTATTCAATTTGTTATTTTAACATATTGATTGTATTCGTTAATATATACTTTATTCGTTTCCAATAAATTATACAATTCCTCCAGAATATTTTTCTCCTCAAAATCCAAACGTAAAAGCAACTCATTGGAAGACATACCTTGCTTCTTCAATAAATTCAGAATTTGTTGTCTCAATTCCTCAGTATTTATTTCCACTTTTTGTTTTTTTGAAACACAAACAGAACAAACTCCACAAGAGGTCATTTCTGACTCGCCAAAATATCGCAATAACTGAACACTTTTGCATTCATCCGAATTTTCAATATAACGAAACATCGCTTCTTGCAAATCGATTTTATTTTTGTTGTATTCCTTCAGATTTTTGGCAACCGCATTGATAGTACGGTCGTCATCACGTGGAACTTTAAAAATTATCTCGGCATCAGTATTTTCATTCGTATATTCTATAATTTCATCTTTTTGCAATTTTTCAAACTGAGTTACAATTTTTCCAACTTCTATTCCCGTTTTCTGGGCTATTCTTTCAATTTTTATAGGTGTGGTTTGCTCGTAAATCCCGGGGAAGTTTCTCAGTAAGTAAAAAACAATATCTTTTAATTCCGACTGATTTTTCAAATAATTAATCACCTCCACACTTGTAGGAAGAAAGCGTAACGTGATTTTATGATAAAAATTCTGACTTAAGGAAATAACTGATAATCTGTCAAGTAGAGAAAGTCCGTTGTATGTTTTTTGAAACTGTAAATTGTAACGTTTGCAAAAGTCAGAAAATTGAAATCGGAAAGGAATTTCTTCTCCTTCCCCGTAAGCAATCTGAAAATAAGCATTCAATTTTGCATACAAAAATTTCAAATACGAAACATCTATAATTTGTTCTGTAAGTTGATTTTTAGCATTTTGCAAATCCGATTTATCATAAAGCAACACAGCGTAAGATTTTTCGCCATCACGCCCTGCCCTTCCTGCTTCCTGAAAGTAATCTTCAATTGTGGCAGGAATTTCCCAGTGAATCACAGTTCGGACATCGGGTTTATCAATTCCCATCCCAAAAGCATTTGTGGCAACCATCACCTGAACGTCATTTAGTAGCCACATACTCAGTTTTTTATTCTTTTCTTCAGAAGAAAGCCCTCCGTGAAAAAAAGTTGCCGAAATACCCTGTTCTTGCAAATATTCTGCCATTCGCACAGTTCCATTTCTGCTTCGGACATATACGATGGAAGTTCCTTTATTTTTCTTCAGAATTTGCTCTAATCGCTGCCACTTACTGTCGGTTTTGAAAGTCATATAGGCAATATTAGGACGCTTTAAAGAAGTAGAAATAACCGTTGCTTTTTCGATAGTTAATTGCTGAAGAATATCTTTCTGAACCCTTACTGTTGCCGAAGCGGTCAAAGCCAACAGCGGGACTTCAGGGAACTGTTCCTTCAACCATTTACACTTCAAGTAGGCTGGACGAAAATCTTTCCCCCAATGAGAAACACAATGTGCTTCATCAATAGCTATAAGATTGACATTCATCGATTTAATAAAATTCTGAACTACTTCTTGTTGCAAACGTTCCGGCGATAAATACAGAAACTTATAATTCCCACAAATTGCATTATTGAGCAATCGTTCCAAATCCTCATACGCAATTCCTCCAGCAATGGACAAGGCTTTGATTCCTTTACTTTTTAGGTTTTCCACTTGGTCTGTCATCAGGGCTATCAAAGGAGAAACCACTATGCAAATCCCTTCCTTTACCAAAGCCGGCACCTGAAAAGTAATGGATTTTCCTCCGCCGGTTGGCATCAAAGCCAAAACATCATTTCCTTCTAAAACAGACTGAACTATAACATCTTGCGGATAACGAAACGATTCATATCCCCAATATTTCTTGAGTATTTCGAGAGAATTTTTCATATTTTTGCGAGCGAAAGAAGAAAAATTTATTGAGTCTCTACTTTCTTAACAATGACTTTTTCTTTGCAATTTTCAACAGTTATTTCCACTTTTTTTCCTTGCAAATCACCTTCAATAACGTAAATTTTGCAAGGAACAGCTTTCACATCGCTTTTAGCAAAAAGAACATTACCGTCTGTAAAAACTTTTGTCAGCTCTTCTTTTGTGGCAATAATCTCAGGAGAAATTTCTATAGTTTTGGAACGTAAATCCTTCAAAACTCTACAATTAGGAAAATAGCAAAACGCCTCGGTTTCTTTCTTTTTTAAGAAAAAAGCCACAATCACAATTCCGATAGAAAGCCCAATGGAATAATATCCAATTCTTTTTAATATTGACATTTCAGATTTCTTTCACATTTTTCAACAACAGAAAAAATAGTTTCCCCCATTGTTATTTTTTTAAATAAATAATAAGTTAATCGGTTTGTAAGGCAGTCCAAACCACTCAGAAACAGTGCTATCTGTGAGAATTCCGTGATAAAAGTACAATCCGTTTCTTAAACCTTTATCAGCGTGCAAGATATTCTCAATTCCTCCCTCCTCTCCTATTTTCAATATGAAAGGCATTAAAATATTACTGAGGGTAAACGATGAAGTTCGGGCATAACGCGAAGCAATATTCGGAACGCAATAATGTACCACATTGTGTTTCACAAAGGTAGGATTTGCCAAAGTAGTTATTCGGCTTGTTTCTATGCAACCTCCCGTATCTATGCTGGCATCAATTATCACAGAACCTTTCTTCATCAGCTGAACCATATCTTCACTAACTACAACGGGAGAACGATTCTCGCCACGCATTGCCCCAATTAGTACATTACAACGCATCAGAGCTTTTTTCAAAATCTTTGGTTGCAAGGTAGATGTGAAGACCGAACAACCCAAAGACTGTTTCAATTCTCGCAAATTTGCCAAAGAATTATCAAACACTTTTACATTCACTCCTAAACCGATTGCCGATTTCACAGCCGATTTGGTTACGTCATTCGCTCCAAGAAAAACAACTTCAATAGGCGGAACTCCTGTGATATTTCCGAAGAGAAAACCACCGCCTCCGTTTGAAGTATTGGCAATCAACTCCGAAGCGATTAACACCGAAGCAGCTCCTACAATTTCACTAACAGACTGAAGAACAGGATAATTCCCCTCTTCATCTTGGATATACTCAAAAGCCAAAGCCGTAATTTGTTTCTTTGACAAAGCTTCAAAATATTCCTTCGTTTGAGTTTTTATCTGCAAGGCAGAAATTAAAACCGATTTCGGACGAAGGTAACCTATTTCTGTTTTGGTCGGTGGTTCAACTTTCAATACGATAGGGCAAGAAAAAACTTGTTCCGTATCATACACAATTTCTGCTCCTACTTCGCTGTAATCCTTGTCGGAAAAATTGGCATTTTCTCCCGCCCCTGATTCAATGAGAATTTTATGTCCGTTTGCCACCAAAACCGCAACATCATCAGGAGCCAAACAAATACGCCTTTCCTGAAATGTACTTTCTTTCGGTAAGCCTATTTTCAAAGATATCTGTCTGTTAGACACTGCCAATCGCTCTTCTTGTGGCAAAAACTTTGAGATTGTGGATAATTTTGACATAAATTTCTATTAAAAAACACAAAGATAAAAAGCAAAGCACAAAGATACAATAAAGTTTTAAAAAAATAATTAAGAATATCTAATTAACAGTCACTTATAATTAAAATTGAGTTATATTTATCATTTTAACGATTTTATAACAAATAAATTATTACTTTTGCCCCGATGATTCGGAAATTTACAAACATATTACTGGCGACACTAATCCTGTTTTCAAATTCAGGATGGGCATTGTCGTTCCATTATTGTAAAGACGAATTAGCCTCAATTTCAATCTCTTATACAGAGATTTCGGAGCAAGACAGTGATTCCTGTAGCTTAGATGGAGGATGCTGTGAAGCAAAGGACGACCATTCTGATTGCTGTGATAATCAAACATTTGAATCCTCTAAGTCAGATAACACATTGGTTTCAAAAGTTTTTGAACTCAATTTGTTTTCGTTTGTCTTATCCGAAAATTTATATAACTTCAACAATATAAGTATCTTAAAATCAAATAGAAGCATTCCTGCTTTTTATGTTGATTTAAATGCTCCTCCTCTGTACGAATTATTCTGTCAGCTTGTATTTTATGCCTAATTAATTTTTTGATGGCTAATCTCAGGCATTCTGATTTAGAATGTCTGCAAATACGTTTGTTAAAAAATTAATAACATAAAACACTGATAATAAATGAATAAGCATATTTTTATAGTCGGAATATTATTATTCCCTCTTTTACTTTTCTCCCAAAAATATACAACCGGAAAAGTTGTTGATGAAAACAAAGATCCCCTTTTGGGTGCGAATGTTTACTGGAAAGGAACCACTATTGGAGTTTCCACAGATGAAAATGGTAACTTTACCATAAAAAACACAGAACAAACAAACGCTCTTGTTTTCAGCTACATAGGATATAAATCCCAAACTATCAATATAAACTCAGAGTCGAATTTAACTATTCAACTACAACCAGAAAACAATCTGGAAGAAGTAGTTGTTGCACATAATCGGGCGGCTACGGTTCGTTCAAAATACCAAGTAGCTAATTTGCAGATAATGAGCAGTAAGGAATTATTAAAAGCGGCTTGTTGTAACCTTTCGGAAAGTTTTTCTACAAATCCGTCAATTGACGTAAATTTTTCTGATGCTGTTACAGGAAATAAGCAAATCAAAATGTTAGGTCTTACAAGTCCATATATTTTGATGGCTGAAGAAAATATTCCTACCATTCGAGGAGCTTCACAAGCCTACGGAATGATGTTTGTTCCCGGTACGTGGATTGAAAGTATCCAAATTACCAAAGGTGCGGGAAGTGTAATAAACGGGTATGAAAGTATCTCAGGACAAATCAATTATGAAATTTTAAAACCCGCCAATGACATTCCTTTTTTCCTTAATATATTCGGCTCGCAGGATAGTCGTATGGAAATTAATGCACATTTGAATCAAAAGTTTTCCGATAAGTTAAGTTCTACACTTTTCGCCCACGGAAATATTTTGAATACAAAAAATGACCATAATAAAGACGGGTTCATTGACCATCCGAAAGGTAATCAAATAAACTTATTAAATCGATGGCAATTCATTGATAGTGAGAAAGGTTGGGTTGGATTCTTGAATCTGAACTATATGAAAGACAACCGACAAGCAGGAGAAATGAAATTTAATCCGGCAACAGATAAATTTTCTAAAAATGCTTGGGGAAGTGAAATAAATTCCGAAAGAATTGGAATTGCTAATAAAGTAGGTTACGCTTTTCCTGATGAACCACACAAAAGCATCGGGTTGCAAAATGCTTTTCATTGGCACAAACAAAATTCATATTTCGGTATGAATCAATATGATATACACCAAAAAAGCTTCTATTCGAATTTAATTTACAATTCGATTATCAGCAATATGAAAAACAAATTTGCCACTGGTATTAATTTCGTGTATGATGATTTTAATGAATTAGTAACCAGCAATTTAAAAAATGATTTTTCACGTGTAGATAAATCCATAGGTGCTTTTTTTGAATACACGTATGATAATTTGGATAATTTCAGTTTAGTGGCAGGAATTCGTGCTGATAGCCATAATAACTTGGGGAATTTCATAACTCCACGTTTGCACTTACGTTACAATCCTTGGAAAGATGCCGTAATCAGGGCTTCTGCAGGAAGAGGAAAACGAGCAGCTAATATTTTTGCTGAAAATCAACAGTTTTTTGCTTCAAATAGAAAGATTTCAATACTCGGAAATGGCGGGAAATTATATGGTTTGAACCCTGAAATAGCTTGGAATTACGGTGGAAGTTTTTTGCAGTCATTCAAAATATTCAACAAAAATGCAGAATTTAGCATTGATGCATACAGAACTCATTTTGAAAATCAATCAGTTATAGATTTAGATAATTCTCCACAACAAGTTTTGTTTTATGATTTGCAAGGAGAAAGTTTTGCAAATTCTTTTCAGGCAGAATTTAGCATTTCACCTCTAAAAGGTTTGGATTTAAAAACTGCCTATAAATATTATGACGTTCAAACACAATATACAACCGGAAAATTAGAAAAAACATTGACGCCCAAACATCGTTTTTTTGCGAACGTAGCGTACGAAACTTTTGAAAAAAATCATACTCATTGGAAATTTGATTTCACATTCAATTGGCTTGGAAAACAGCGACTTCCGTCAACTAAAAGCAATCCGGAGCAGTATCGTTTAAGTGATTATACTCCTTCATTTGCTACGATGAATTTTCAAATTACGAGAGCTTTTTCTCATCAATTTGAAATATACGTTGGAGGAGAAAATATCGGAAATTACAAGCAAGAAAACGGAATTCTATCTGCTAATGACCCATTTGGCACATATTTTGACAGCACGATGCTGTATGCACCTACTTTCGGGCAAATGTACTATGCAGGATTGCGTTTTAAAATAAGAAATTGGAAAAATAATTCACATAAACACTAATAAAATGAAAAAACTTTTAATTTTTATGGCAATATTTTGTTCTGTGGGACTTATTGCCGCTCAGGAAAAACCTAACAAGAATAAAAAAGCTGAATTTGCTGTTGGAGGAAACTGCGAAATGTGCAAAAAACGTATCGAAAAAGCAGCTTATTCCGTAAAAGGCGTAAAAAGTGCCGTTTGGAATGTACAAAGCGGAAATATGCAAATCACTATTGATGAGCGTAAATGTTCTGTAAAAGATGTTCAAAAAGCCATTGCTAAAATAGGACACGATGCAGGAGAGGAACGTGCAGAAAATAAAACGTACGAGAATTTACACCACTGTTGCCTATATGATCGATTACCGGAACAAAAATAATGTTTTACTTATAACAGAAAAAAGCAAAAAATAAAGAAAAAACTCAAAAGACAAGAATCTCATTCTGAATCTTTTGAGTTTTTCTACGTTAAAAATATTCATAGAAACTTCTTTCTGATTTCAGGCTCTGGAATTGGACACTCGCTTTTTATTATTTTTTTACGATTTCTGGCAATAATGTCATAAAAAAAATCGGCAAGAAATGTGGGAAATATCCAAATTAAAAAACGAAAAAAGGGAAAAGTTTTACTTATTTTCAGGAAATAATACATAGCTTGTGATTTAAAAAAGAACCTCTCTCCCACCCTGACTATCACGGTTTTATCAATCATTTCTTGTAAGTTATTCTCTTTTATGATTTGTTTTCCTTTCTCGGAAGTGCTTGATACAAATCTGAAGAAATCTTTTTTGTCCGTTTTTGCTAAAAAATAAGCCACCCGATTGCAAAAAATACAATCTCCATCAAAAATAAGAATTGGATTATTCATAACGTAAAGCTTCAACCGGGTCTAATTTTGAGGCTTTTACAGCCGGATATAATCCTGAAATTATTGAAACCACAAGTGCGATTAAAATTGCTACAAAAATTACCATCCAAGGAATTGTAAACTCAAATTCAGCCATTTTTGATATAAAATAACCCAAACTTATTCCTAAAATAATTCCGGAAATAGCTCCCAATTGGGCGATAATTATCGTTTCGGTAAAAAATTGCATCGTAATCGCCTTTCTGTGAGCTCCTAAAGCTTTTCGTATTCCGATTTCTTTAGTTCGCTCAGTTACAGAAACTAACATAATATTTAAAAGTGCAATCGAAGAGCCCAAAATAGTTATTAACCCAATTACAAAACCTGCAATGGCAATTCCTCCCGTAATATTTGCAATGCGATGCAACAAATCATCACTACGCTCTATTCCAAAATTATTTTTATCTAAAGGTCTCAAACTTCGGATGTTACGCATTATCAGGATTGCATCATCCATAACCGCGTCTATCTTTCCTTGGTCACTCACTCGTACTTTTATCTGATAATTAGGTGTTTGGGTAAGAAAAGTAGAACGTGCAATTCCCAGCGGAAGAAACACTTGCAAATCTTCATAATTTCCAAAAGTAGAACCTTTTGATTTCAAAACACCAACAATTGTGAATTTATGCCCACGAACTGAAATTACCTTCCCGACAGGATTAACGTCCTTCAAAAGAGTTTTTTGAAAATCCGCCCCTATGATGCAAACGTTAGTACTATTTTGAATATCCAAAACATTGAAGTCCCGACCGGACTCAAGTTCTAATCCTGAATTAGTCACATAATTTTCATCAATACCAAGTATATTCACAAGTGGGTCGGTCTTCTGGTTTTCATATTTGACTTCCACTCCTGAGGCAGAAAAAACGGAAATACTTGTTTTGGCAAACGGATTATCCAATTCCTTTTTAAACGCCAACGCATCTTGGTAGGTAATCAACGGATTTATTTTCTCTTTGGTGCCATTTCCCTGAACCCGTTGTGTAAATTCATATCGTGAAATTGAAAATGTATTTGCTCCCATCTGTGAAAAATTTCCCTCAAGTGTATTACGTAGGGCAGTAATCACGCTTAAAATTCCAACCAAAGCAGTAATACCAATGGCTATAATCAAGACAGTCAGGATAGTACGCAACAACTGACTTTTGATTGAATCAATGGCAATTCTTATATTTTCTCGGATTACAACAAATCGGATTGGCATTTTGTGTGAGTTTTATTTTTCAAAAATAGAATAAAAATCCAAAATTAACTACAAAATTCCTTTGAAGAAAGAGAACAAGTACTTCGCTACGCCGTCTTCCTTGTGGTGGAATGTAAGCCCGTAAGCTATTTTTTTCACTTCTTCGCGAGCATTTGCAACGGCAATTCCGTAACCAACCCCTTGAATCATTTCCATATCATTGTAATTGTCGCCAAAAGCCATCGTTTCTTTCAAGCTATAATTGTATTTTTGATTCAAAAGCACATTAATTCCCGTCAATTTTGATACTTTTACATCTGCAACTTCAATGTATGTATCTTTAGCTCGGTAAATATGTAATTTTTCAGAGAAATTTTCATTCAAATGGGAAAACATTTGTTCAATTAAGGCTTGGTCGCCCATAAGCATCAATTTATGAGCTCCAATATTTTGCTTTTTCCACTCGGAAAGAACTTCTCTGTTTGACAGAATTTCAGGTTTTGCTTTCGTATTATTTTCCTCACGCATCGCCCAGAAATCATATTCCGGAGCATACCACAAATCATTGTGATACAAGCTTATATGAATTTTATTATTAAATTTCTGTTCGTTGTACGATACTATTTTTTCAATTAATTCAAGATTTATTTCTGTTGAATGCAAAACATTTCCTTCGTCTAAAACCAAAGCCCCATTATATGCTATAACTGGCAAATCAAGCGTATCCAACATTTTTTGTAAGTAACTCATTTGCTTAGGCATACGCGATGAAACCAATACAAAAGGAATTTTGTCCTTCACTCTTTTCACTTCTGAAATTGTCATCTCCGAAAGGGTTCTTTCTCCATTCAAAAGCGTTCCATCTACATCTGAAAAAATAATTTTACAATCCATTATCAATCTTAAATCTTTTTATAACAAAATAATCATCTAAAAATCAATCTATTCCCAAAACATCTATCATTGAAAATACACCTTTCTTATTCAAAATCCATTCAGCTGCCAAAACAGCTCCCAAAGCAAACCCTTCACGACTGTGAGCAGTGTGCTTAATTTCAATGGTATCTACCTGACTTTCATAAGTTATGATATGAGTACCAGGGACATTTTCGATACGTTTTGCCTCAATAGGTATTTCGGTTGCTTCCGCTTGCCCCAGTTTCCAAGCTGTTTTACCTGAATTTGCGATAATTCCCTCTGCCAAAGTAATTGCTGTGCCACTTGGAGCATCTAACTTCTGCGTATGGTGAATTTCCTCTATCGAAACTTCGTAATTTTTCAACGGAGCCATTAACTTAGCTAACTTCTTGTTTAGGGCAAAAAACACGTTTACCCCCACACTAAAATTGGAAGCATACAAAAATGCACTTTGATGTTTCTTGCAAATCTCCACTGCCTTATCATAATCTTTTAGCCAACCCGTAGTTCCCGCAATTACAGGAACTTGACTTTTAATACAACTTACAATATTATTAAAAGCACTGTCAGGAGTACTGAATTCAATTGCAACATCAGCAACAGAAATATCATAAGGCGTTTGTGAATCATCTACCTTCAAAACTATCTCGTGACCTCGTTCCGTTGCTATTTTTTCAATGGTTTTTCCCATTTTCCCATATCCGAGTAAGGCTATTTTCATCTGTGAATTATTTTTTGAAATTGAGCTACAAATATACATTACTTAGCTATAAAAATCAAAAAAAGAGGTTCTTTTTAAGAAAACCTCTTTTTGAAAAGTATATTTTAAATCTTAGAAGTGGAAAATTAAACCAAAATTGAATCCTATTGATGAATAAGGCGATTTATCCTGATTTGCCACGGATACTTCATCTTCTTGCAACAAAGTAGAAAGCCTAGTTACTAAAGGTTTAGCTTTTTCCACAAGTGCTTTATGCTCCGGAGATGGAGAACCTGATAATCTTTCCAACGTAGTATTCACATTTCCCAAAAATTCTTTTGATGAAACATTTTTACCTCCGAATGTTCCGCTAAAATTATCTAATTTCAACTTATTAGGAGCAACGCTTATATTTATGTACTCACCTTCAACAAAGAAAGAAAGTTTTTCAGTTAGTTTGAATTTGTATCCCAATCCTCCGATAAATCCAAAAGGCATTTTTCCGCTTGTTTTCGAAGTCACAGCTGCTTTTGCAGGCATAGAAAACGGAGTTAAATCTATATTTGTGTTAATTTCCGACGAACCGCCCACTTTTGTAACCCCTCCGGCACGCAAATAAATATTTTCAGTAACATTGAACACTGCCGATAGTGACGCTCCAAACACACTTGATTTAGAAAGTGACTCAGAAACAGGAGTTTTTGAAGTTTTAACCTCTCTTCCGTGCAAATACCCGATTGCCAATTCTGCTCCCCATCTCTTGTTAAAGAAGTATCCTCCCCTTAATTGCGTTTGGAAACCTGCTCCAAAACTTCCTTCCACATCCGATGAAACTCCGGTCAACGCTACCTCTTCTCCAACTTTCTTTTTGTGGGCTTCAAATCCGTAGCCTCCACTTACCGAAACATAAGTTTGCCCATAAACTGTTGCTCCAAAAATCGCGGCTACAGCCAATAAAAAATTTCTCTTCATTATTTAAATGTTTATACGTTTTTGCAAACGTATAAAAAAAAACAAAATCTCCAAACAGATTTCTTAAAAAATACTTAAAAGCTCACTAATTTTTTCGATAGGTCTACCAATAACAGCTTTATCTCCCACAATAACTATTGGTCTTTCAATAAGTTGAGGAAAATCAGCCATCGCTTGAATAATTTCCTCATCAGTTAAATTTTTATGCTTAAAGTTCTCTTTCCAAATAGTTTCATTTTTTCGAACCAAATCCAATGGAGAAATATCCAATTTTGATAAAATATCAATAATTTCTTCTTTTTTTGGCGGATTTTTCATATAATCCACAACTTCATATTCTTTTTTTGATTCTTTAAGTAAATCCAAACCGCAACGAGACTTTGAACATCTTGGATTATGATATATTTTTATCATTTTCATAATAATTTAAAATATTCTACGCATTAAACGCAATTTATGTGTATAATTCCTAATTTCGGAGTTAAAAATTCCTATATGATCTAATTTATCAATGCGGACTTTTCCGTAAGAATGAATGATTTGATTATTCCCTAACAAAATTCCAACGTGGATGATATTTCCTTCATCATCATCGAAAAAAGCCAAATCACCTGGGATTATTTCCTCAATGAAATTAACTAACTCTCCTTGCTTGGATTGCTTCTCCGGAGTTCGTAACAAATTGATTCCATTCAACTTATAAACCATTTGTACAAAACCCGACGCATCAATGCCAAAAGGCGTTCTGCCTCCCAAAAGATAAGGTGCATTCAAATACTCCAATGCTGTTGGAACAATTCCTGTATTAGACGGCTTTTGTGTGGATTGTGAAGTATTCAATAAATAATTATATGAAAAAGTGGCCCCTTTGGGAATGTGCAAAAATGAATTTTCTGCGTTTTTTAATCGCAATTTAGTAACTAAACGATGAGCGTATTTGTCTTTCTTTTTGAGAGCTTTACGATAATCTTTGTCCGAAATTTCCAAAAATTGGCTATTCAAAACCCATCCTTCTGTTCCATCAAAAATCATCCGAATAAAGCTCCATTTTTCTTGTTTTTCAACCACTTGTAACAAGTCTCCAAACAATAATTGAGTTGTCATCTCTGCAACATCAGAAGGCTCTAAACGAACAGGAACAACGCTCAAATGACATATTCCGTAAGGTGTGTATAATATTTTCATATTCATTATGTTGCAAAAATAAAAAATAAGGAACATAAATCAATATAATTCCTTATTTTTTATCTGAAATTTTTAAAAATCAGGCAATTCGTATCGTTTTTCGGAAAAAAATCACCTGCTTTCTGAATTTTTAGAATATTATCTGTTTTTAACGTGAAAAGCCACCAATCCGTCAATTGGTTTTCTCAACACAGTTCCCAATTTCAAATTATTTTGTGCAAGTACCTCTCCCAGAATATCTTGCAAATAGAAAGCGATACTTCCTACAAAATTAATTGGCACTTCGTATCTGGCTTCGTACTGAGAAATCCAATGATCTACAAATAATTGCATTCCATTTTTGATGATATTTCGGCAATACTCGTGATTTTTATTTTCAACGATAAATTTCGCGAATGTTGCTAAATAACTGTTCGGATTTGGCAATTTGTACAAATGATTTTTTATTACATCGGAATTCAAATCATATTGTTTTTCAAAGTTTTGAGCCAAATCTTTCGGCATTTTGTTAAAGAAATAATCAGTAATCAAACGTTTTCCGTAGAAATTTCCACTTGATTCATCCATAAGGATATATCCCAATGAATCCACCGCTTGAACCAATTTTTCTCCGTCCCAGTACGAGCAATTCGCTCCTGTTCCTAAAATACAAACAATTGCTTTACTTTCAGGATTTGTGGTGGCGTAAACCGCTGCAAATGTGTCTTCTTTAACATTTACTTTCGCATTTTTGAAAATAGATTTCAAGATACGCTCCATAAACGAACACATACGCTCAGTTCCGCAACCTGCTCCGTAGAAATAAAGCTCTGATACAATATCCTTATTTTCAGATAATTGATAATTTGTCGTAATTCGCTCAATTACAATTTCTTCTGTTAAAACTTCAGGATTTAACCCTAATGTTTGCGTCAAAAATATCTTCTCTCCTTTGCTGTTTAAGGCTGTCCAATCCGCTTTGGTAGCCCCGCTATCAATGATTAAAATCATAATTTGTTCGGTTTAAAAATCAAGAAGTTTGAAAGCCTGAAAGTTTTTTATGATATAACTTTCTAACTTTCAAACCTCTAAATACTTTAATGATTAAAAATATTACAAAGAAGCAACGTGTTCTGCCAAATCAACCAATTTGTTAGAATATCCAGCTTCGTTATCGTACCAAGAAACTACTTTGAAGAAAGTATCGCTCAATGCAATACCTGCTTTCTCATCATAGATTGAGGTATTTTTGCAACCTACAAAGTCTTGAGATACAACCAGTTCGTTAGTATATCCTAAAACTCCTTTTAGTTCACCTTCCGATGCTTTTTTCATAGCAGCGTTGATTTCAGCCAATGAAGTTGGTTTTTTAGTACGAACTGTCAAATCCACTACTGAAACGTCAGCCGTAGGTACACGGAATGCCATACCTGTTAATTTTCCGTTTAATTCAGGGATAACTTTTCCTACCGCTTTAGCAGCTCCTGTTGATGAAGGAATGATGTTGATAAGTGCTGAACGACCACCTCTCCAGTCTTTTTTAGAAGGACCGTCAACCGTTAATTGCGTTGCAGTTGTAGCGTGAACTGTTGTCATCAAAGCCTCTTCAATTCCGAAAGCATCGTTGATAACTTTTGCAATTGGTGCCAAACAGTTTGTAGTACAAGAAGCGTTCGATACGATATTGTCAGTTGGTTTTACTGATTTGTGGTTAACTCCCATTACGAACATTGGAGCATCAGCTGACGGAGCAGAAATAACTACTTTTTTAGCACCTGCATTGATGTGAGCTTGAGCTTTTTCCAATGTAGTGAAAATACCTGTACATTCAGCCACTACGGTCGCTCCGATTTCGTTCCATTTAAGGTTAGCTGGGTCTTTTTCAGCCGTAATGCGAACTACTTTTCCGTCAACAACCAAGTTGCCATCTTTTACCTCTACATTTCCTTTGAAAGTTCCGTGAACTGAGTCATATTTCAAAAGATAAGCGATGTATTCTACATCCTGAAGGTCATTGATTCCTACGATTTCTACGTTTGGTCTTTCATAAACCGCTCTAAATACAAGACGTCCGATACGTCCGAATCCGTTGATTCCAATTTTTAATGTTGACATAAACTATTTTTTTATTTGTTATTAAATTATTTTTTATTCAAGTTTTTATTATACAGAACTAAAAACAGAAACAAAAGCTATACGCTCATAATTTCTGCCACACGAACAAGTTCCATATCCAATTTGCTTCCACCTTTGATAGCTTTTTCAAGTGGAGTCAAGTCGATTTTGTCGTTGTTAATTCCCACCATAAAGTTTGATTTTCCTTCCAAAAGCGTTTCTACAGCTTTTACTCCCATACGGCTGGCAAGTACGCGGTCATAGCACGAAGGAGCTCCCCCACGTTGCATATGCCCCAAAATCGCTACACGGATATCGTATTCCGGATGCTTTTTCTCCACGTAATCTTTCAATTCAAAAATATTTTTTCCGGTTTTGTCACCTTCGGCAACCACAATGATATTGGAAGTTTTTCCTTTAGCGTGTCCTTCTTCAATATCTTGTAGCAATTCCTCAATGGGGGTGTCTTCCTCTGGAATTAAAATACGCTCGGCTCCTCCGCCAATTCCCGTATTTAAAGCGATGAATCCGGCATCACGCCCCATTACTTCGATGAAAAACATTCGGTTGTGAGAGCTTGCCGTATCACGGATTTTGTCAATTGCCTCTACAGCAGTATTTAACGCTGTATCATATCCTAACGTATGGCTTGTTCCGTAAATATCGTTATCAATAGTTCCGGGAATTCCCATTACCGGAAAGTTGTGTTCTTGGTTAAAAAGCAAAGCCCCTGTAAAAGAACCATCTCCGCCGATAACCACAAGGGCATCGACGTTGTGTTTTTTTAGATTTTCATAGGCTTTTTGGCGACCTTCTTTTGTACGGAAATCTTTTGAACGTGCTGATTTTAAGAAAGTTCCACCTTTATTGATAGTATCACGAACGCTTCGGGCGTTAAGTTCTACAAAATCGGCTTCAATCATTCCTTGATAACCACGATATACTCCTAAAACTGCTATATTATGATAAGCACACGTACGAACGACCGCACGAATGGCGGCATTCATCCCAGGAGCATCCCCTCCAGAGGTCAAAACTGCTATTTTCTTAATCTTTTTTTCTGACATTTATATACACATTATTTTTTTTGCGAGGTAAAATTACGATTTTTTTTTGAAATAGCCCTACTTTTTTTACTTTTTTAATCCGAATGAATATGACATCGCAGTAATTATAACATAATTAAGGAGTTAAGAATCTTATTAATTTATATTCTGGTTTCTTCTTCTCCAAAATAAAAAATACAGATTGCAAGAAATAGAAACTTTTTTATTATCAATAACTTATATTTACGAATTCATTTTAAAATATATTTTTATACGGAATTACTTTTCACTTTCATAAAAAAGTATTAATTTGGTCTGCTGAATTTTTAAATATTGTTCATAACCAATTAAAATAATTTAATATGCAAACAAACGATTCTTCAAAAAGTTTTATAGTTCCGTTGGCGTTCATCGGGCTGATGTTCTTCTCCATTGGGTTTGCTTTGGGGATTAATTCGTATCTAATTCCTGTTTTAAAAGGAACTTTAGATATTTCATCTGCAGGAAGTTATATGCTTTTGGCAGCTACTTTCATTCCATTTTTGATTTTCGGGTATCCGGCTTCAATGCTGATAAAAAAAATCGGGTATAAGAAAACAATGGCTTTCTCATTTTTGCTTTTTGCTATTGCTTTCGGGATTTTTGCTACGGCAACTAATTTTTACCTATTTTTAGTAGCTTCTTTTGTAAGTGGAGCTGCTAATGCCTATCTGCAAGCATCGGTGAACCCTTACACAACTATTTTAGGTCCTATTGAAAGTGCCGCAAAACGCATCAGTATAATGGGTATCTGTAACAAATTAGCTTGGCCTATCGCTCCGTTATTTTTAGCCTTCGTTATCGGGAAAAGCATTGAGGATGTAACTCCTGCCGACTTGCAATTACCTTTCTATATCATCGTTGGGGTATTCCTTTTGTTGGGTGTTGTTTCACTTATGGCTCCGCTTCCTGAGGTAAAAGCCGAAGGGGAAGACGAAGATTCTGCTGAAAGCACACTTACTGAAAGCAGCGGGAAGAATTCAATCACTGATTTTCCGTATTTACTTTTAGGGGTTTTGGCTTTATTCTTCTATGTGGGGGTTGAAACCATCTCATTGGCAACAATGGTGGATTATGCAAAAGATATTGAAGAAAACGGAGTGAAAATAGCTTCATTATTCGGGCTTGAAATCAAGAAGGTAGCCGCATTTATTCCTTCTATCGGACTTATCATCGGGTACATTTGCGGTGCTTTATTTATTCCGAAATATATTTCACAATCGGCGGCACTTAAAATTTGCTCTTTGATTGCTATTTTCGGTACAATAGCCGTTGGGTTTGCTCCGGCTGAATATTCAATCTACTTTATTTCATTTATGGCTTTGGGTTGCTCACTAATGTGGCCTGCTATCTGGCCTTTGGCAATGGACGGATTGGGTAAATTCACCAAAACGGGAGCTTCTCTTTTAACTATGGCGATTGCCGGTGGGGCTGTGCTTCCGCTTATTTTCGGGTGGCTGAAAGATAGCTACGGAATGCAAAATGCTTACTGGCTTTGCTTACCTTGTTTCGTGTTCATATTATATTATGGTATGGCAGGACACAAAGTTGGAAAAAAATAGTTCGAATTTTATATCTGCAAACGAAAAACCGATAACTTAAAGTTATCGGTTTTTTATTTTTTCCTACATATAACCAGCTTATATAGCCAATTTACTTTGAATTGTTGAATTTTAAAATCCTCCTTTGAAGGAGGTGTCCGAAGGACGGAGGATATTATATTAAAAGTAACATCCCCCTACCCCCTTTAAAAGGGGAATCGTAGCAGCAAATTATTTTAAATCAGTTGCATATTCAGTTTGGCAAAAAAGACAATCGAAAATAACTTCAATTATATCTAATTTACTTTGAATTGTTGAGTTTTAAAATCCTCCTTTGAAGAAGATACCCAAAGGACGGAGGATGTTTCTTAAGAGTTACATCCCCCTTGCCCCCTTAAAAGGGGGAATCGTAGCAGCAAATTATTTTAAATCAGTTGCATATTCAGTTTGGCAAAAAAGACAATCGAAAATAACTTCAATTATATCTAATTTACTTTGAATTGTTGAATTTTAAAATCCTCCTTTGAAGGAGGTGTCCGAAGGACGGAGGATGTTTCTTAAGAGTAACATCCCCCTTGCCTCCTTAAAAGGGGGAATTGTAGCAACAAATTATTTTAAATCAGTTGCATATTCAGTTTGACAAAAAAGACCATCGAAAATAACTTCAATTATATCTAATTTACTTTGAATTGTTGAGTTTTAAAACCCTCCTTTGAAGGAGGTGTCCGAAGGACGGAGGATGTTTCTTAAGAGTTACATCCCCCTACTCCCTTTAAAAGGGGAATTATAGCAACAAATTATTTTAAATTAGCTATAACGAGCTTAATATATCAACAAAGGTATCTATTTCTTGCTTTGTGTTGAATTGAGAGAACGAAAACCTGAGTGAAGGTATTTTTAATCGGTCTTCGGGGAGGAAAGCCGTCAGAACGTGTGAGTTTTGGGTGCTTCCGCTTTGGCAGGCACTGCCTTTGGAGCAGGCTATTCCCTTTAAATCGAGGTAAAACAATAATGTATCATTCTTCTGTTGCAAAGAAGGAAATCCCACGTTTATAATTGTGTGTGTACTTTGCATTAAATTAGCGGATTTCCCATTAAATAATGCGTCTGGAAATACTTCTTTTATCCTTTTGATGAAATATTGCTTTAATTCGGATAGATATAACATATTTTCCTCCAAGTTTTTATAAGACTGAACGAAAGCCTTTTCCATTGCTACGATGTTATGCAAAGGTTCGGTACCTCCGCGCATACCTCGCTCCTGCTCTCCTCCAAATATAAATCCGTTTAGGTCAATTCCCTTTCGGATATAAGCAAACCCAACGCCTTTAATTCCGTGAAATTTATGAGCCGAAGCCGCCATAAAATCTACCGAAAGTTCGTTCAAATTCAATCGAAAATGCCCAACAGACTGTACCATATCCGAATGGAAATAAGCTCCGTACAATCTGCAAAGTTCAGAGACCTTTTTCAGCGGAAGAATGTTTCCTATTTCATTATTAATGTGCATTAAGCTGACTAAAACCTTCTGCCGGCTTGTTTTTTCCAAAAGTTCCTTCAAATGATTTAGATCAATGTCGCCTTCTTCCGTTAAACGAACATAATGAATATCAATATTGTATTCCGATTTTAGCAGTTCTGTGCTATGTAACACCGCGTGATGTTCTATGGGCGATGTGATAATGCTTTGCACTCCCAAATCACGAACGCAACCTCGCAGAATGAGATTATTAGCTTCCGTTCCACCCGATGTAAATATAATTTCCGATGCTTGAACTTTCAGTTCTTTGGCAATATTCTTCCTCGCACTTTCAATCAATGATTTTGCAGAACGTCCGAAACTATGCGTTGATGACGGATTTCCGTAAACATCTGAAAGCGTTTGGCTTAAAACTTCTATTACCTCAGCAAAAGGCTTGGTTGTTGAAGCATTATCGAAATATATTCTATCCTTGAGATTCATTAAAGAGCTTAATTTTACCGCAAAGATAACAATTTGATTTATTAAAAAATACGAAAGCCTTAAAAACCAATATTTTTGTCAGACTAAGTGAAGTCGAAGTCTATATCATTATTATAATTTAGACTTCAATTATATTCAATTTACTTTGAATTGTCGAGTTTTAAAATCCTCCTTTGAAGGAGGTGTCCGAAGGACGGAGGATGTCACATTAAAAAAACATCCTCCTACCCCCTTTAAAAGGGGGAATCATAATAACAAACTATTTTTAAAATCCTCCTTTGAAGGAGGTGTCCGAAGGACGGAGGATGTCACGTTAAAAAAACATCCCCCTACCCCCTTTAAAAGAGGGAATCATAATAACAAACTATTTTTAAAATCCTCCTTTGAAGGAGGTGTCCAAAGGACGGAGGATGTCATATTAAAAAAACATCCCCCTACCTCCTTTAAAAGGGGGAATCATAATAACAAATTATTTTTAAAATTCTCCTTTGAAGGAGGTGTCCGAAGGACGGAGGATGTCACATTAAAAGTAACATCCCCCTACCCCCTTTAAAAGGGGGAATCATAATAACAAACTATTTTAAGTTAATTACTCATCTTACCCTACCAATATTCACTTTATACCTCCTTTTTTCTATCTATTGGGACATTATTTTCAAAAAAATACTTAATTCTGAAAATTATTATCTTAATTATTTTTAAATTAAAGATATTTTTTGTACCTTCGGGGCAAATAAAACTATCCTTAGGATAGAATGTTTAATATCTAATTTTATAAAAATATGGCAAAGGATAATTACATTAGCATCGAATTCAGCCAAGAGGAACTTGACAGAATGGACAACCTACTTTCACAACTGGAAGAGATTGTAAAAGAGAAGTTTATTAGCCTCACAACCGAAGAGCGTATGGAACACGCTCGCGTGGGCAATAAAACAGAGGATTGGATTTCACGGGTGAGAATTTTTATGGAGCAATACCCTGATTTGGTACTGCGACATATTAACGTTGAGGAGTTCAACCGTGATTACAAAGCACGACAAGCCTTGCTTCCGCGACTTCGCCGATTGCAAGCCATAACCAACAGAGTAGATGATACTACACTTTTGTTGGGTAGTGATCTTCATTACAACGGAATTACATTTTACAAAGGCGTAAAAGCAATGGCACAGACCAATGCTCCTAACGCTCAAACTATTTACGATGACCTAAAAACACGATTCTCTGGGCGACCATCAATGAGAAAGAAAGATAAAGATGAATCTGCCCCGCAATAAGGGAGTAAAAACCAGCCTAAAGGGAGTTATAATGAGCTAAAGGATAGTTTTAATAAGGTTAAAGCAGTTTATAACTCGCTATTAGGTAGTTTTTAGGAGGTTAAAGGTACTTTTAATTATGAAAAAGCTAATTAAAAGTAGGTTTTAGGAGATTAAAAGTAGCTAAAAGATAGTTTTAAGTAGGTAAAAGATGATTTTTATGAATGACGATTTAGAAAAATATATCCAAAAAATAGAAAAAAATCCTGAAACAGGAGAAGATGAGGTTTGGTTGCATAATTTACCAAAGGATGAGAGTTTATTTACCATAATAAATAAGTTTAGAAAGAAATATGAGGAGAATAAATTTATTATTACAAAAGAAATTTATATTCAAGGAAAAACAATTAATAAGGAGGTTAATTTTTCTAGTTGTGTTTTTATACAAGATGTCAACTTTTTGGCTACACAATTCAAACAAGAAGTAAATTTTTTAAAAACCAGATTTAAAAAGGAAGCTAATTTTTCAGATGTTGAATTTGAAAGTATTGTTGATTTCTCAGAAAGTAAATTTTTATCTGAAGTCATTTTTCAAAATACTAAATTTTTATGGTGGACTTATTTTTCTGAAACTATTTTTTTTTCTAAAGCCAATTTTTTAGGTGCTCAATTTTTATCAATAACTAAATTTTCAGATGTTCAATTTGAAAAAAATACTTATTTTCACTATGTTACATTTAAAGATATTATAGATTTTTCTGGTAAAACTTATTTTAAAGATGCTATATGTTTTGACAGTATAGATTTTCAAAATAAAGTATTATTTTCAAATGTTATTTTTGAGCAAGAAACCCAATTTTTGCATTGTAAGATAGGTTCTAATACTTTCATCAGTTTTGAAGGAGCTACTTTTAAGAAATGTTTGGATATTTCACGTAGTAATTTTCATCATTGCAATCTCCGTTTTTGGAATATTAAGATAGAAGGAGATGAAAACTTATCTCAATATGAAAAATATATTAATGATTTTGGTGATAAAAAAGTAGAACCGTCAGTATATGCTAAAATACGAGAGACTTATCGTACTATTAAAAATGCTTTTTATAAAGAAGATAATCGTATAGAAGGACTTGAGTTTTATAAAAAGGAGATGGACGTTTACGAGAAAGAATTAAAAGAAAAATCTTTCTGGCATAAAGATAGATTTATGTTACTTCTTAATAAAATATCTAATAATTATGGTACAAGTTGGTCAAGAGGGTTGCTTTTTACTATTACGGTAGCATTTATATTTTATCTTTGTATTTTAATTTCTCTTCATAATTCTCTTGAATGGGATATTCGTAGTCTTGATGCTTGGGATAACTTCCTAAAACATTTTTTAGAGGTAATAAATGTAACTCGTTGGAAAGATATAGAACCTTTTGGTGTGGAGTTAAATGGTTTAGCTTATCTCTTCTTATTTATAGGTCGTATTTTTATAGGGTATGGTTATTATCAAACTATTCAAGCCTTCCGCAAATATGGTAAATCCTCCTAAAAAGGAGCTTCGGGCGGGTTATTATGAAAATTTTTTTACTTTTTTATGATTCAAATTGTATAAAAATTGTACATTAGCACACTTAATTTATATTAAATAATCAACTTTAAATTTTTTAAATTATATGGATGCATTAATTTCTCCTATCGGACTTGTTGTGATTCTCGCAATTGTAATTTTTGTGACTATCTCCTCGCTTGTGGCACGTTATAAGCGTTGTCCGTCTGACAAAATTTTAGTAATTTACGGAAAAACCGGCGGAAGCTCGGCTAAGTGTATTCACGGAGGTGGTGCTTTCGTGTGGCCTGTAATTCAAGACTTTGCTTATTTGGATTTGCGTCCGCTTTCCATTGAAGCCAACCTAACCAATGCACTTTCACGCCAAAATATCCGAGTAGATGTTCCCTGCCGGTTCACTATTGCCATTTCCACCGAAGCCGAAAATATGAACGCAGCCGCTGAACGTTTGCTCGGGCTATCTCCGGAGCAAATTCAGGAGCTTGCAAAGGATATTTTGTTCGGACAATTACGCTTGGTGATTGCTACAATGACCATTGAGGAGATTAATTCCGACCGTGATAAGTTTTTGGATAACATTTCCAAAAATGTTGATAGCGAATTGAAAAAAATAGGTCTGAAACTCATCAACGTAAACGTTACGGATATCAAAGATGAGTCCGGCTACATTGAAGCTCTCGGGAAAGAAGCCGCAGCCAAAGCCATCAACGAGGCAAAAATCAGCGTTGCCGAACAAGAAAAAATCGGGGAAACGGGAAAAGCCCTCGCCGACCGAGAAAAAGATACTCAAATAGCAGAAACACATCGCGATAGGGACGTAAAAATCGCCATTACGCAGAAAGATAAGGAAATCAGCATTGCCGAAGCTCGCAAAGATGAGGCTATCGGTATTGCAGAGGCTCAAAAATTTGAATCTATCGGTCGTGCCGAAGCTCAAAGAGATAGCCGTATCAAAATTTCGGAAGCTAATGCCATCGCCATAAAAGGAGAAAACGAGGCTAAAATTGCCATTGCCAATTCGGAAGCTACACGTAGGGAAAAAGAAGCGGAAGCATTGCGGGTAGCAATTACCGCCGAAAAGGTACAACAAGCCAAAGCCTTGGAAGAAGCCTATCTTGCCGAGCAGAAAGCCGAGTTAGCCCGTTCGGAAAGAGAGCGTTCCACACAAATAGCTAATATTATCGTTCCTACGGAAATCGCTAAGCAACAAGCAGTTATCGAAGCCCAAGCCGAAGCAGAACGTATCCGTGAAAAAGCAAAAGGAGAAGCCGACGCCATTTATGCTAAGATGGAAGCTGAAGCAAAAGGTTTGTATGAAATCCTTACCAAGCAAGCCGAAGGTTATAAAGATGTGGTAAATGCTGCCGGTGGCGACCCTACGAAAGCCTTCCAGTTACTATTAATTGAAAAATTGCCTGAACTTGTTAAAACTCAAGTGGAAGCGGTTAAAAATATCAAAATCGATAAAATTACTGTTTGGGATTCGGGTAATAATGAGAACGGAAATAATTCCACAGCCAATTTCGTATCGGGAATGATGAAAACCGTACCGCCTCTTAATGATTTATTTAATATGGCGGGGCTTAATTTACCTACTTATTTGAAAGGAGAAAACCCAACTGAAGAAGCTCCGAAAGAGCTTGGGGAAGGTAAAAGCAAGTAAAAAGCAGCTTTTAGGTAGTATTAATAAAAAATCTCTGTATTAATTACAGAGATTTTTTGTTTGACGTAGATTGTGATTAGCTTATTTTCAAACTTAAAATGGTTATTTTCAGCAGAAAGAGAGTTTATTTTAGTTGTGAATTTTATAAAACATCTAACAGGATTTGATTTTTTACCAAATCATCAAAAGTTTCTGCCTTTCGGATAAGATGTGCTTTGTCATTGTACCAAAGTACCTCTGCCGGACGCAATCGTGAATTGTAATTGCTTGCCATAGTATAGCAATAAGCCCCCGCATTTTTAAAGCAGAGAATATCTCCTTCCGATATTTCGGCAATTTGTCGGTTTGACGCAAAAGTATCTGTCTCACAAATGTATCCCACCACCGAATAAAAGCGTTTTCTTCCCTCAGGATTTGAAATATTCTCAATTTGGTGAGTTGCTCCGTAAAGCATCGGGCGTATTAAATGGTTGAAGCCTGTATCCACCCCCGCAAAAACGGTTGATGTGGTTTGTTTTACAACATTTACTTTCGCCAAGAAAAATCCTGCCTCGCTCACCAAGAATTTCCCAGGCTCAAAAGCTAAAGTTAAGTCCTTGCCATATTCTTTGCAGAACTCCAAAAATCGTGCGGAGAGTTTTTCGCCAAGTTCTTCGATGTTGGTTTGTATATCTCCCTCTTTATAAGGTACTTTAAATCCGCTCCCGAAGTCGATAAAATCCAAATCCTTGAAGTGCATTGCGGTTTCAAACAGAATTTCGGCAGCATAAAGGAACACGTCAATATCCAAAATGTCGCTTCCCGTATGCATATGGATTCCGTTTATTTTCATTTTGGTATTTTCAACAATTCGCAAAATATGCGGAATTTGGTGTATGCTGATTCCGAATTTGCTATCGATATGCCCAACCGAAATATTGGCATTTCCGCCTGCCATCACGTGCGGATTAATTCGCACACAGATAGGAATATGTGGGTATTTGCTTCCAAATTGTTCCAAAAAGGAAAGATTATCTATGTTTACCTGAACTCCCAATGCCGAAGCCTCCTCAATTTCCTCCAATGACACCCCGTTAGGCGTGAAAATAATCTGTTCGGGAGCAAAACCCGCCAATAATCCTAATTTTACCTCCTGAATGGATACCGTATCCAGCCCACTGCCTAAGTTTTTTAATAATTTCAGAACAGAAACATTCGACAGAGCCTTCACAGCATAGTTTATTTGTAATTTCGGGACATTTTTAAAAGCCGAAGACAACCGCTCATATTGTGATACGATTTTATTTGCATCATAAACATACACAGGGCAACCAAACTTATCGGCTATTGCAAGTAAATCTTTCGCTCTCATATCTTTTATCTTTTTATTTGAAGAATATTGAAGCACAAAAGTAGGCTATCTTTTTGAAAAACAAATAGAAAATTAGAAATAACATAATTTTTCAACAAAATGTTTGTTTTGTAACAAGTATCTATATTGTAAAATACATTATAAAAGATTATTTTTGCGGATATTTTTTATTCTTTATAACCAATTGAAAATGCGAGTACATTTTATATTCAGTGAAGATATTGTATTACAAAATTTAATGTCTGAACTTTCAAAAACGGACATAGTTACATCAAAAAATGAGGAGATAACAACTGAAATTGACCTTGTAGTTGTAAGCACAGAGATTTCAGAAACTCACCCTGACATACTAAAAGCCAGCAATTTAGGACTAAAAACCATCTTTTACCCTGAATTTATTCACGAATATTTCAAAAATAAAACCCGCGTGGTCATAACAGGAAGCAAAGGAAAGGAAAACGTTCTTGCAATGGTGCTACATACGATGAATTTCCACGATGTTCCTGTTAGTTACTTCCTTGAAAATCCGATAAATGGAAAACAATTTCAACTCATTGAAGATGCTGAATTCGTATTGATTGAAGGTGATGAAAATCTCATCTCAAATAGTAATTCTCAGGCAAAATTTCTTTCCTATCAGCCTACAGTAGCTTTGATTACAGGAATTTCTTCGGAAGAAAATTCTGAAAAATACAGCAATTTCATTGATAGCCTCACCAAAGGAGGAATTTTAATCTACAACGAGGAGGATTCTTTACTCAAAAACATAGTTAAAACCTCCGAAAACCCAGTTCGTAAGCTGGAATACAAAACTCCTGATTATCAAACAGATGGAAAATCATTATTCTTACTAACCGACGAAGGACAACTTCTATTAAAAAACATTCAGCCACAGGAAGTTATAAACGTGGAAGGAGCCAAATGGGTTTGCCAAAATATGGGCATAGACGAAGTAGATTTCTATGAGGCTATGGTTTCCTTCAGCTGATTTCTTTTTCCCCAACCAAACTAAAAAAGTTACATTTTTTGTTTTCATCATTGGCATAACAATTGCAAGAGATATGTGCATATCGGTGTATAAAAATAAATAATATACTGATATACAGATATGTATTAATATAAAATAATTTTCATTTGTCAGGAATTTTTAATTACTTCTGACATAATGGCACGTATAAATAGTATAGAAATGATTATAGGAAATTTTGACAGTTTTTCGCCAGAATCCTTAGATAGTGATGCAGAATTCATCCCACTAATGACGCCCGAAGATGAGGAAGAAATACAAAATGAATCTTTGCCTCAATCCTTGCCTATTTTGCCTTTGCGAAATATGGTTTTATTCCCCGGAGTTGTGATTCCAATTACCGCAGGGCGAGATGCTTCCGTTCGGTTAATCAATGAAGCTAATGAAGGCTCAAAAACCATCGGAGTAGTTGCCCAAATCAATGAAAATACAGAATTCCCGAAAGGTGACGATATTTACCACTTGGGTACAGTAGCCC
Organism: Capnocytophaga stomatis; assembly: GCF_002302635.1. Lineage (NCBI taxonomy): Bacteria > Pseudomonadati > Bacteroidota > Flavobacteriia > Flavobacteriales > Flavobacteriaceae > Capnocytophaga > Capnocytophaga stomatis. Next base: position 2,490,137 of record NZ_CP022387.1, on the reverse strand, counting down.
GTATCTTACGAGTTTTGAAAATGCCTGACGGAAACGTAACTATCATCATACAAGGAAAAAAACGCTTCGAAATAGATACCATTTTAGAAGAAAAACCTTACATAACAGCCACAATCAAGGAAGTAACCGAAACAAAACCTTTGCAAGAAGATAAAGAATTCAATGCAATCATTGATTCTATAAAAGATTTGGCTATTCAAATCATTCGCGAAAATCCTAATTTGCCGTCAGAGGCTACTTTTGCTATCAAAAACATTGAAAGCAACTCGTTTCTGATAAACTTTGTTTCGTCAAATATGAATGCTTCTGTTGAAGAAAAACAAGAAATATTACAAATAAACGATTTAAAAGACAGAGCTTTAGCAGTTTTAAAATATCTGAATGTAGAACTTCAGAGATTAACACTCCGCAATGATATTCAATCAAAAGTACGCTTTGATTTGGATAAGCAACAACGTGATTATTTCTTGCAGCAACAGATGCGAACAATTCAAGAGGAATTAGGAGGAGTATCTTATGAAGCTGAAATTGACGAACTTAGAGCAAAAGCCAAAACAAAAAAATGGGACGCCAAAATTGGGGAACATTTTGAAAAAGAATTAAGTAAATTACAGAGAACGAATCCGCAAAGTCCTGATTACGGTATTCAGCGTAATTACTTGGAAGTCATCTTGGAACTTCCTTGGAATGAATTCTCAAAAGATAATTTCGACCTGAAACGAGCCCAACGAATCCTTGACCAAGACCACTACGGATTGGAAGAAGTCAAACGCCGAATCATCGAATATTTAGCCGTATTAAAGTTACGTAATGATATGAAATCTCCTATTTTATGTTTTTACGGACCGCCGGGTGTGGGGAAAACTTCATTGGGAAGGTCTATCGCCAAGGCACTAAACCGAGAATACGTGCGTATGTCGCTCGGAGGTTTGCGTGACGAGGCAGAAATACGCGGACACAGAAAAACTTACATCGGTGCGATGCCAGGACGTATCTTGCAACTTCTTAAAAAAGCAAAAACATCAAATCCCGTTTTTGTACTCGACGAGATTGATAAGTTAGGCAGCCATCATTCAGGCGACCCTTCTTCCGCTATGTTAGAAGTACTTGACCCTGAACAAAATAAAGAATTTTATGACAATTTCCTTGAAATGGGCTATGACCTATCCAAAGTGATGTTTGTTGCAACAGCCAATGATTTGGGAAGTATCCAACCGGCTCTTTGTGACCGTATGGAAATCATTAATGTAACAGGTTATACAATTGAAGAAAAAATTGAAATAACCAAAAGGCATTTGCTTCCTAAACAAATTGAAGAACACGGATTAAAATCATCTGATATTCAATTAGGTAAAAAAGAAATTGAACGCATTGTGGAAGGTTACACGCGTGAATCGGGAGTTCGCGGACTTGAAAAACAAATAGCAAAAGTAGTGCGAAACAGAGCCAAATCCATCGCTTTGGAAGAGGATTACAACGTAAAAATTTCCCTTGATGACATAACCAAAATTTTGGGTCCTGCCCGAATGGAACGAGATAAATATGAAGATAATGGCGTTGCAGGCGTAGTCACAGGACTGGCTTGGACGAGCGTTGGAGGAGACATTCTCTTCATTGAATCTACCTTATCAAAAGGAAAAGGAACACTCAACATAACAGGAAATTTAGGACAAGTAATGAAAGAATCTGCAACCATTGCCTTGGAATACATCAAAGCAAATTCAGATTTATACAATCTTGATTCTAAGCTATTTGAAAATTACAATATTCACATTCACGTTCCTGAAGGAGCTACTCCAAAAGATGGACCGAGTGCGGGAATTACAATGCTTACTTCGTTAATGTCTCTTTTCACTCAGAAACGCGTGAAAAAACACTTGGCAATGACCGGAGAAATTACTCTTCGAGGCAAAGTTCTTCCCGTTGGAGGAATTAAAGAGAAAATTTTGGCAGGAAAACGAGCTGGAATAAAGGAAATTGTCCTTTGTAAAGAAAATGAAAAAGATATCTTGGAAATCAAGGAAGAATATCTGAAAGGACTTACGTTCCACTACGTTACCGAAATGGACGAGGTGATAAAAATTGCACTTACCGACAAAGACGTAAAAAACAAAAAGAATTTTGATAAATAACAACAAAAAAGAAATTTGAATTTAGAAGAAAAACATAAAACACGAAAAGAATTAAAAAAACTGGAAATAGAAAAAAGCGTTCATTATCAAATCATCAAAAATACAAAGAAATGGATGGACGATTATTATCTCGACGGAATTATTGGCTTAATTCCCATTGTTGGAGATATTGCAACTCAGTTTTTTAGCTATTCATTTCTGTATGTGGCGGCTGTTAAGGTAAAATCCTACCGATTGACTATGGCTATCTTACTTAATTCATTGATAGACATACTTATAGGGTTAATTCCGTATGCAGGAATAGTGCTTGATTTTGTGCATCGTTCTTATAAAAACAATTTTGAACTGATTGTTGGTTTTGTAAATGATGATAAAAAGGTCATTCAGCAGGTCAACAAACGAGCGTTATGGACAACCATCGGGGTTGTTACCGTTCTGATATTAATCTGTTTGCTGATTTGGCTTATAATAACCACTTTTTCAGGATTATACAAATGGATTTTCAATTAAGAAAAAAGCCGAATATTTTTGAATATTCGGCTTTTTTTTATGCTTTTTCAACGACCAGAATCCCATTTTCTTCCCGAAGAATTTTCACCACGGAATTGGAAGCAATACGTTCCCCTTCAGTCATTGCATCAAGTTCCCGCAGCGTTCCTCTGACGCTCAAAGTAACTTTCCCTCTACCCGATTTTCGCTCGGGAATTGGAATATAAACCTCAGCTATTTTTCCAATTGTTTCACTGATTTTAAACGAATTATCTTCAGCCAAACGCATCAAAACGCGAATTACCAAAAAGAATAAATACACAAACAAACACCCCACGGCAATAGCCACGAAAGTCAGTAGTATTTTGCTGTCAATCAGATGATAAAACGTAATTCCTGTCCAACTGAATCCGAGCAAAAAGTTGATTAAATTTCGCACTGAAAAAACTTGAAAAGGTGCATCTCCACCATCAAAATCTCCGTCAAAATCAGCTTCAAGACCATCGGAAGCATTTGCTCCAATAAAAGTCATCACCGTTTGAATCAAAAATATTACCGTTGTTGGAATCGCAACAAACCAAAATCCTTTCAAAAAGAAATCCATATTATCAAAAATTTCCATAAATAGCTTTTTTTATCGCACCGAAGATACAATTTTTTTCGCAAATAAACAAAAAGTTCTTCCAAAAATAAAAAAGTAATTTTTTTCGGTAAGAGTTCATTTTTTCGTAATTTTGACGCTCATTTGTGATTAATTAATTATATTTTCATATGAAACGATTTATTTTTAGCTTATTAACTTTGTGTTTTGCTATTTACTCCACCGCTCAAGAGGCGAAAACTATCAAAGTTTTTGAAAATGCACTTATCAACTTTGCTGACAAAGCAGAAACTCCCTCTGGAATTATCCGTCTGCAACAAGGACGATTATTGGTTAAAAAAGTAACTGTCCCCGAATATCGCAAAGGTACAGATGTTTCCGTTTCCGTTACAATTCGCTCTAATGGAGACACTTGGGACAAATCAGGTTCGTGTTTCGTTTTCAAAAATGAAGATTTGATAAATGTTATCAATGTAGCTCAAGGAAGCAAAAAATTACCTTCTGAAAGCGGGCATAATAATGATTATAACGGAATTAAATCAGTTTCTGGATATGATTTGCCAATTGAGGTATTGCGTTTTATGACTCCTTTCGGTGTGGGGCATTACAGTGATGAATCAAAATTCCCAAATATGCGTTATTACCGCCCCGTTTCTGTTCCAAAATGGGAAGAAAAAGTGGTTTGGACACAAGATGTTTCTCAGTTAGAATCTCTGCTTACGGGAACATTCTACATCGGAATTTGGATTGATACTTGGACAGATAAAGGTTATCTTGCCGATGTATCTTTGACGTATTCTGGCAGACCTCGCCCTAAAAAAGTCGTAACTCCCTTAATTAACACAATTTATTACGTAAACGGACAAAAAATACCAGACCTTTTCGCTAAAACAAGCCTAAAACACACTATAAATCTGAAAAAAGACATCAAAAATGCAGAATTATACTATATAACTACGGGTCACGGAGGGCATTCCGGTGGTGACGAGTTTACAAAAATCAATAATTCGGTGTATTTTGATACGAAAAAAGTAATTGACTTCATTCCTTGGCGTGATGATTGTGCTTCTTTCCGTCGTTTTAATCCTTCTTCAGGAGTTTGGACTAAAAAAGATACAGCAATTGCTTACAACGAAAATCGTGAACGCGTAAAAAAAGCCGTTGAGGAGCGATTAGCCTCATCCGATTTATCACGTTCCAATTGGTGCCCGGGTTCTTCGGTAGTTCCTGAAAATGTGAAACTTGGCAACTTGAAAAAAGGCAACCATTCTTTGGAAATTGTAATTCCTGCAACGTCCAACACAGGCGACCAGCAGAATCATTGGTTAGTTTCGTGCTACTTGGTTTCTGACAAATAATATTTTCCCACCAAAAAGGCTGTGTGGAAAATTTCTTGGAGTTTTGCACAGCCTTTTTGTTTCTTTCCTAAAATAGCTTGCTATTTTTTATCAATAATGAAAGAATAACCTTTCAAAATCATCTATCCTTTATCGCTTTAATTCAAAGATTTTCAATTTTTTCTGTGCGTTTCTAACAGCGATAGTTTCCACTTTTTTTGCTATATTTGCCCACTAAAAACGAAATCTTATATATGCTAACAATAAAGCGAAATCATCAATCAATTTGTGAAATCTTTGAAAAATATATGTCCACAACTGAATATGAGGATATTGATTTCATATTTGACTTGGTTTACTATCATCGTGCAAAATACACCAAGAAAACTCCTGTTGTCAGAATTGACGAATTGCTTTCCGAAATACGCAACGATAAAGCAAAAGCAGATTTTCTGACTCAAAAATTATATTCTGTTTTCTCAAAAAAAGAAAAAACAAACCTTTTAACCGATGCCGGTTTGCTTAGCAGTGTTTCCTTTTTCAGGGAACTTCGCCGAAGACTTTCACATCAGCTTATTCCCGACCAGCCTTCGCATAATAGCATACAATATGTTCTAAATCAGATATTTTACAAATCTTCTGACTCTGTTTGGTTACAATCCGTTCCGATGGAAGATTGGCACAGTCTTTTTGATGTACTTTCATTACCAACGTTTTATGACGATTCCAAAGATAAAGCCACTTCCAAAGAGATTTTATTATCAATGATGATTCTCTCACAACGGATGGGCGGATTTGCTCTTCAAACCGATGTGATGCGTATGGTTCCGGAATATTCATCACTTGAAAGCCCGTTCATTGCCATTGATGAAGAACTCAACGCCATACATCGGAATATGGAGGCCAAAAACAAGGCTTATTTGGATATGGAAGAATACAAACTGGATTACAAACAGCTTAATATTCTGTCCGAACAATGTGAAAATTTTGTAGAACAAGCAGTTAACAACACATCTAAATACGGAATTTCATTCAGCGTAAACCAAACTCTTTTGCTTATTCGTCAGCAAATACGACGAATCCGAAAGCTTTATAACTTTCTGTTTATCAGCAGTGAGGAAGAAAAACGAACCAAAACAATTCAATTTTATTTAAGTTTGGTCAAAACCAACGCCAAGAAAAATAACGTTCGTAAATTGATAAATGACAGCGTTTACAACATTACTTACGAAATTACAAACTACACGGGAAAAACGGGGGAACATTACATAACTTCCGGAAGCAAAGAATATTTCACTATGTTCAGAACCGCATTGTGGGGCGGAGTTGTCGTAGGATTTATGTGTTTGGCAAAATTATTTCTGTCCAAATTAGATACAAGTGAATTTATTTATGCATTGAATTACAGCTTGAATTATGCCATTGGTTTTGTTGTTATTTATTTGGTTGGTGCTACATTAGCTACCAAACAGCCCGCTATGACGGCTTCAACCATCGCTAAAACCTTAGAAAACCTGAATACTAACGACAAAAAGAAAAAAGAGAAACAATATTCCGAGTTTTCGGCGTTATTCACAAGGCTTTTCCGCTCGCAATTTATTGCTTTTGCAGGAAACGTTTTGGCTGCCTTTCCCGTGAGTTTACTACTTATTTGGGGGCTTTTTTATCTGACAGGTTATAACTTAGCCGAATCAAAAAGCGATAAACTGCTGGCAGAGTTGGACATACGTCAAACGCCTGTGTTTCTGCACTCTTGTATTGCGGGAGTATTCCTTTTTCTTTCCGGAATTATTGCAGGAAACGTGGCGAGTGTTAATAATTTCAACAATTTTTACTATCGTTTATCAGAACATCCTGTTTTGAAAGGGGTTTTTGGCAAAGAAAAAATGGTTAAAATTTCCGGTTGGATGCAAAAAAAATGGCCTGGAATCATTTCCAATGTTTGGTTTGGTTTCTTTATGGGATGCACGGGAGTTGTCGGAACATTTCTGGGGCTGGATTTGGACATTCGTCACATTACCTTTGCAAGCGGAAGTTTGGCTTTAGGGCTTTTCGGAGCTGGTTTTAACGTCACTTTAAACATACTGATTTGGACAATTATCGGCATTTTCATCATCGGATTTGGGAACTTTATTGTTAGTTTTTCGTTATCGTTGTGGATAGCTTTACGTTCACGTGAAGTTCCTCTTTATGAATTAAAAAACTTGACAAAATCCGTTTGGGTACGTTTCAAACAGAATCCGATGGCTTTTTTCCTTCCCGTAGGAAATGGAGATATTGATAGCCAAAAGCAATAATTTCAACACATAACATTCTTATTAAGAAAGAGAAACATAAAGAAAACAATGAAATACAAAATTTTTATATTATTTTTTATTATTCAGAATATTTCTGCCCAAAAAATTAATCCTTTGGTAGCAAAAGATGAGCAAGAACAAAAAAAATGGGTAGAAAATACGTATAAAAATATGTCCTTAGATGAAAAAATAGGGCAATTGTTTATGGTTTCTGTATTTTCAAGCCAAATTGGAACCAAAAATACGGAATATATTAAAGAATTAATCAAAAAATATCACATCGGAGGTATTATATTCTCGAAAGGAGGACCAAAACGTCAAGCTAAGCTAACAAATGAATACCAATCTTTATCAAAAATCCCTCTATTTATGTCAATGGATGCCGAATGGGGATTGGCAATGCGTTTGGATTCAACCTTTGCTTATCCTTGGAATATGACGATGGGAGCTATAAAGAACAACGAACTCATTGAGCGTGCCGGATTCCGTATTGGGCAGCATTGCAGACAGCTTGGTATGCAGTTTAATTTCGCTCCGGATATTGATGTAAATACAAATCCCGCAAATCCAATCATTGGGAATCGTTCTTTCGGAGAAGATAAACAAAATGTAGCCCTTAAAGGAATTGCTTTTACAAAAGGAGTGCAATCGGCTGGAATTCTGGGAAGTGCAAAACATTTTCCTGGTCACGGTGACACTTCAAAAGATTCACATAAAACTCTGCCATTGATTAACTTTCCTTCCGAAAGGCTTCACGAAATAGAAATGTATCCTTTCAGAGAATTAATAAATAACGGTGTTGCCAGCGTAATGGTCGGTCATTTGAATATCCCTGCACTCGAATCAAAAGTGGGGCTTCCTTCTTCCCTTTCCCATCACATTATCACCGATATTTTAAAGACTCAAATGGGATTTGAAGGTTTGGTTTACACCGATGCTCTTGGAATGAAGGGCGTTTCGGAATATTTGCCTGTGGGCGAAGTGGAAGTCGCTGCTTTTTTAGCGGGAAATGATATTCTACTAATGCCTGAAAATCTTGTAAAGGGCTTTGAATCAATAAAAAAAGCTTATCAAAGTAAAAAAATCACTGAAGAACGTTTAGCGTATTCAGTTAAAAAAATTCTAATGGCAAAATACAAAGTTGGTTTGTATAAATTTGAACCACTGAATTTAGAAACCATTAACCAGAATTTACATACGCTTGAAGACGATTTACTTTTGGAAGAAATTTTTGAAAACGCTTTGACTGTTGCCAAAAATGAAGATAAACTATTACCTATAAAGAACTTAGATAAACAAAAAATTGCTTATATCAAGTTTGGAAATGATAGTGGCTGGACATTTTACACAAATCTGCGAAAATACGCCGATGTAGCGATTATCGAGCCTAAATCCACAGAACAATTGCTGAAAAGCACCGAGCCATATCAAACGGTCATCATAGGCTTGCATAAACCCGACAAAACTCCGTGGGATGCGTACAAATTCACGAAAGAAGAACTTATTTGGCTGGAGGAAATTGCAAAGAAAAAGAAAGTAATTCTTTCTGTTTTTACTCGACCTTACGCTTTGCTGGATGTGAAAAACTTAACAAACATTGAAAGCATCATAGTTTCATACCAAAATCACAAAGTTGCTCAGGAAAAAACCGCTCAACTTATTTTTGGAGCCATTGAAGGAAAAGGAGTTTTACCTGTTTCGGCGCATCCTGAACTACCTGTAAATACGTCTGTTAGCACGCCAAAAATTGGTCGTTTGTCCTACGGATTACCTGAAAGTGTAGGATTAAGTTCAAAAAAACTCAGTTCTATTGACAGCATCGCTAAAGTTGTTCTTGATAAAAGAATGGCTCCTGGAATGCAAATTTTGGTCGCAAAACAAGGAAAAATTGTATATCGAAAAAACTTCGGAACACTTGACTATAACGAGAAAAATTTGGTGAAAGACAATTCTATTTATGACCTTGCTTCTCTTACTAAAATTTTGGTTACTTTACCCGAATTAATGAAAATATACGCCCAAGAAGGATTCAACATAAATTCCTCATTTTCAGATTTACTTCCCGAATTGAAGAACACCAACAAAGGGAATTTGAAAATGATGAATGTTTTGGCTCATTACGCCCAATTCCCTTCGTGGATACCTTTTTACCTGAAAACGCTTGATACTCAAAAAAAACCTCTAAAAGAAGTTTATAGTAATGTAAAAAGCAATGATTTTTCAGTTCAAGTGGCAAAAAACCTTTACATAAAAAACGATTACAGCAATTTTATTTATCAACAAATTGACGATTGCGACCTCATCAAACGAAAAAAGTATCTGTACAGCGATTTACCTTATTATTATTTCAAAAAATATATTGAAAAAAAGTCAAATATTTCACTTTCAGAGGCAATTCAGCAGGATTTTTATCGCGGAATGGGTGCATATCACCTCACCTATTTTCCGTTAGAGCGTTTTCCTTTAGGAAATATCGCACCTTCGGAGGTTGATAATTACTTCCGAAGACAAGAAATACGCGGATATGTACACGACCAAGGAGCTGCAATGCTCGGTGGTGTGGGCGGACACGCCGGGCTTTTCGGAAATGCAGACGATGTGGCAAAAATGATGCAAATGTTTCTACAAAAAGGATATTACGGAGGAGAATGGTACTTACAACCACAAATTGTTAACTTATTCAATACGTGTATGTTCTGTAGTGAAAACAACCGAAGAGGATTAGGATTTGATAAACCACAAATTGACGGAGAAGGTCCTACGTGTGGTTGCGTCCCGATGTCAAGCTTTGGGCATACGGGTTTCACTGGCACATATGCTTGGGCAGACCCTGATAATGAAATAGTTATTGTTTTTCTGTCAAACAGAACCTTTCCCACTGCTGAAAATAACTTATTAATCAAGGAAAATATTCGTCCGAAAATTCAGCGAATTGTTTATAATTCAATCATAAATTAATCTATTAAAGGCATAAAAAAATCCCTGAATATCAGGGATTTTTTTATATTATTTACTATTCCTGTGGAGGATTCATCTTAAAAGACTCCATAAACTTAGTGGTGTAATTACCAGCCAAATAATCCGGGTCGTCCATTAATTGTAAGTGGAAAGGAATCGTCGTTTTTATGCCCTCTACCACGAATTCATCCAAAGCCCGTTTCATTTTTGCTATTGCCTCTTCACGAGTTTGAGCCGTAGTTATGAGCTTCGCAATCATTGAGTCGTAGTTAGGCGGAATCGTATATCCGTCGTACACGTGTGTATCCAAACGTACTCCGTGTCCGCCCGGTGCGTGGAATGTAGTGATTTTTCCCGGTGAGGGACGGAAATCATTGTAAGGGTCTTCCGCATTGATGCGGCATTCTATAGAGTGTAACTTCGGAGTATAGTTTCTTCCGGAAATAGGCACTCCGGCAGCAACCAAAATTTGCTCACGAATCAAATCATAATCAATAACTTGCTCTGTAATTGGGTGCTCAACCTGAATACGTGTATTCATTTCCATAAAGTAGAAATTACGGTGTTTGTCCACCAAAAACTCTACGGTTCCCGCTCCTTCATATCTTATGTATTCGGCTGCTTTTACCGCTGCTTCTCCCATTCGCTTACGCAGTTCTTCCGTCATAAAAGGTGAAGGTGTTTCCTCCGTCAATTTTTGGTGACGACGCTGGATAGAACAATCTCTCTCCGAAAGATGGCAAGCTTTTCCGTATTGGTCTCCAACTATCTGAATTTCAATATGTCTTGGTTCTTCAATGAGTTTTTCCATATACATACCGTCATTACCAAAAGCGGCTGCAGACTCTTGTTTTGCACTTTCCAAAGCTTTTTCAAGGTCTTCCTCTTTCCAAACGGCACGCATTCCGCGTCCTCCTCCTCCGGCAGTTGCTTTAAGCATCACGGGATATCCCATTTCTTTGGCTACTTTTTTGGCGTGCTCGAGTGACTCGATTAATCCGTCTGAACCCGGAACGGTAGGCACTCCCGCAGCTTTCATCGTAGCTTTAGCTGTTGCTTTATCTCCCATTTTGTCAATCATTTCAGGAGAAGCTCCAATGAACTTTATACCGTGTTCGGCACAAATTTTTGAAAACTTAGCATTTTCAGATAAAAATCCATATCCTGGATGGATTGCATCAGCATTGGTTATTTCTGCTGCGGCAATTATGTTAGAAATCTTCAAATATGAATCTTTACTTGCTGGAGGTCCTATACAAACAGCTTCATCAGCAAAACGAACGTGCAAACTGTCCGCATCGGCTGTTGAATATACTGCTACAGACTTAATTCCCATTTCGCGACACGTACGAATGATACGCAAAGCGATTTCACCTCGGTTGGCTATTAATATTTTTTTAAACATAGGTCTGTTTAATTATAAATTCTAAATAAATTTAGTATATCATACTAATTCAAATCAAAAAAAATGTGATTTCTAAGCTGGTTCAACCAAGAAAAGAGGCTGGTCAAACTCAACCGGAGATGAATCATCTACCAATACTTTCACAATTTTACCAGAAATTTCTGATTCTATTTCATTGAATAATTTCATTGCCTCAATGATACAAATCACATCACCTTTTTTAACAGTAGTACCTACCTCAACAAATAAAGGCTTATCCGGTGCAGGACGTCTGTAAAAAGTTCCAATCATAGGAGACTTAATAGTCACATACTTACTATCATCATTTGCTGTTGCAGGCTTTGAATCCGATGTTTCAGACACTGCCGTTTGAGGCACTGTTACTGCTTGTTGTACAGGTAATTGAGGCATTGTTGCCATAGGCATCTGCTGAACAAACACTTGCTCTCTGGCACTTTCTTCCGGATTTGTTTTTATGGTGATTTTGATATCTTCCATCTCAAGCTTCACTTCACTTGCCCCTGACTTTGCAACAAATTTAATCAAATTTTGAATGTCTCTTAAATCCATAATATTCGTTATTAGGTTGTTATCGTAATATATTTATTATTAAAAATTAGTAAGCCCACTTTAGGTATATCGCTCCCCAAGTAAATCCGCCCCCAAAGGCAGCCAGAATGATATTATCACCTTTTTTGAGCTGATTTTCATAATCTTTTAAAGCCAAAGGAATGGTAGCTGACGTGGTGTTTCCGTATTTGTGAATATTCACCATTACTTTATCTTCCGTCAAGCCAATTCGCTCTGCCGTAGCATCAATAATTCGCTTATTTGCTTGGTGCGGCGTTAGCCATTGAACATCATCTTTTGTTAGTTTATTGCGTTCCAAAATTTCGGCAGCAACACCTGACATTCCGGAAACAGCATACTTGAAAACAGTCTTTCCATCTTGATAAACAAACTGTTTTCCTTCCTTAACATCTTGTTCGGTTATGGGCAACATTGAGCCTCCAACCTTTATATGCAAATAATTTCTTCCTATTCCGTCACTTCTCAAAATTTCATCTTGAACTCCCAATCCTTCGTAATTAGGCTCGAATAACACGGCTCCGGCACCATCTCCAAAGATAATGCAAGTAGCACGGTCAGTATAATCAATAATAGAAGACATTTTATCAGCTCCTATTAACAGAACCTTTTTGTATTTACCTGATTCAATGTATCTTGAAGCCACAGAAACTCCGTACAAAAAGCTTGAGCAGGCTGCTTGCAGGTCAAAAGAAAATGCATTTGTAGCTCCAATTTCGGACGCCACGTAAGGTCCTGTCAATGCCACCGGCATATCGGGCGTTGCCGTAGCAAGAATTACCAAATCTATCTCCTTGGGATCCAATCCTTTTTTATTGATAAGATCTTGAGCTGCTTTAATTGCCAAATATGATGTTCCCTGAGCTTCTTCTTTTAAAATTCTTCTTTCTTTAATACCAGTGCGTGTATAAATCCATTCATCATTGGTATCTACCATTGTCTCTAACATTGCATTTGTCAGCACAAAATCAGGGACATAGCCTCCTATCGCTGTTATTGCAGCAGTTATTTTTGTCATAATAATTTAAAAATTGTATGATACTTACTCAAAAAGTACTGTATAAACTCGGGCAAAAATACGTAATTATTATTTAGTTTTCTAAAAAATACCTCTTTTTATTAGAAGTAATCCTCTGAAAACAGCCTTTTCTCAAGAATTTTACTCAAAAAAATATGATACATTCTTGTTTATGGCACCTAATCTCTCAGCACTAACCGACTTGCAAAGTTAGAAAAAAAACATATTATTTACTAACAAATAACCAATTTAATTTCGAAATCTGTCACCTAAAAGCTCAAAAGAAAAAACCTCACAGAATGACATCTGCAAGGTTTTCTTTTTTTAAAACAATTTCAAAACGGAAAATCTATTCACCAGCTACAGTAACATTAAGAGTTCCTGATTTTCCTGTTATTTTATCTTTTACCGTGATTGTAGTTGTGCCTGCTTTTTTTCCTGTAACATCAAAATAGAACACATCACCAGTACCGTTATTAGTTGCTTCCGAAATAGTTACCAAATCAGGATTTGCAGCAGAAATTTCAAAAATTCCGCTTCCTTTTACATAAGTTCCTGACGATACTTCTTCTATTTCCAGTTCTATTTCTTCATTGGCAAAATTCAATTCAAATTCAGGTAAAGGAAGTACGGTTACAGTAACTTTGTGATTATTAACCCCATCCGAAACATTGATATTGGTTGTTCCTTCAGAAATTCCTTTAAAATAGATGTATCTATCTCCCCAAGTATCAGTTTCTACTTTTTCAAAAACGGCTATATTTGAAGCTTCTGAAACGGAATGTTCCTTAGTAGGATTTCCCTCAAAAATTGCAATATAAGCCGATACTCCTCCCGCAATAGCCTGAGAAGCCACATTGCCTCTAATTCTTAGTTTTTGGGTTACTTTCTCTCGTACGGTAACTTGTATCACTCCTGATTGATTTGTAGCTTTATCGGTTATGGTAACTTGAGTAGTTCCTGCTTTTTTACCAACAATGTCAAAAAAGTAAACATCGCCCGAACCGTAGTTATTAGGCTCTGAAACTGTTATAAAATCAGGATGTTGGATACTGATGTCAAAATCACCACTTCCTTTCACACCTGCTCCAATGGATGTTTCTCCTACTTTTATATCAAATGTATTTTTAAGTAATTTAAAATCAGGTGCCCCAACCACTGTTACAGTAACTTGAAACGAAGTAACTCCGTCAGAAATAGTAACTTTTGTAGTTCCTTTGCTTACCCCCTCTTACATAAACGTATCTATCTCCCCACTCGTCAGTTTCTACCTTATCAAACACAGCAATACTTGGATTTTCGGATGTGCAAAGCTCTGCCACAGGCATTCCCGAATAAAGTGCAGTTTCTCCACGTCCGCCTACTTGTACATCATTGATTGCTTTTCGCCCGATACTGAGTTTCTCGGCAGTTTTAACTGTTACATTGATTCTTTTAGTTTTATTAGCTTGGGTGTCTGTCACGCTAATTATCGCATTACCAGCCGTAATTCCTTTAACCACAACTTTACCCGCAGAAATTGTAGCTGTTGCGATATTTTCTTTATCCGAAACTGCGGTAAACTGACCAGAACCTCCCGTAATAGCAATTTCTTGAGTTTGGTTTACATTAAGAGTCACATTTTCCGTCACTTGAAAATCTCCGTACTGTGAAGTAACTGAAATTTTTGCTGATTTCCCTGTCTGTGAATTACTTACAGTAACTTCTGATTGTCCGCCTTTTTTAGCTACAATTTTCACGTTTTGATTTTCCAAAGTAGCCGTTACAACATCATTATTTACAGACACTTGGAAAGCACCTTCGCCCGAAGTAATCGCAACGGTTGCAGTTTCGCCTACACGCAAGGAAACCTCCGTTTTACTCAATACAATATCCGCCGAAGCAGTTACTTCTACCTCAAGGTTTACTGATTTTTGAGAAGTAACATCAGTTACAGTAACTATTGATTTTCCTGCCTTTACAGCAGTAATTTTTATAGATTTCCCTTCTAAAATAGCTGTAATATTTTGATTATCAGAAGTTATTTTAAAATTATTTCCTTCCGAAGTTATATTTACAGAAGCGGTTTCTTTTTCTCTCAAAGTTACTTTATTTTGTGACAAAGTTATTGAATTGAATACCAACACGTTAATTACCGATTTCTCTTGTGTTTTCACATCGGTAACCGTGATTTGCGTTCTGCCTGCTTTTTTGGCAGAAATTTTAATGCTTCGTCCGTCAGAAGTAGCGGTTGCAATTTCAGCATTTTCCGAATTCGTAACAAAAGGACCTTCACCCGAAACGACAATAACGGTACTTTCTGCTTGCGGATTTACCTCAACCTCAGTCTTTTCCAATTGAAGCGATGCCGTAACCACTGCTTCGATGGCAAAAGTGCGATTTGTTCTGGTATCCAAAACCGTAACAATAGCTTTTCCGCCTTTTAACGCACTGATTTTCACATTTGTACCTTCGATGGTTGCACGAACCACATCATTGCTTGACTTTACTTCATAAGGACCTTCGCCTTGCGAGATAGAAACGCTTTTTTCTTCGCCGATTTTCATTGCAACTTTCGAAGTTTCAACGTCAATGGATTTGAAAACGGTAACCTCAACCATCGCTTTTTGGTTCGTTTTGGTATCAGTAACGGTAACAACGGACTGACCGGGTTTTAATGCAATTATTTTCAGTATTTTATCCTCCTCGAAGGCTTTTACTCCATCGTTGTCCGTCTCCACTTTAAAAGGACCTTTGCCTGCCAAAATTTTAACAATTTCTTCTTCATTTACTCGAAGTCCCGCCTGATTTTTATCCAAAGCTACTGTAGCATAAACAGTTACGATAATATTTGTAGTGCGGTTAATTTTAGTATCTGTTACCGAAACTGCTGTTTCTCCGGCTTTTACGCCCGTTATCTTGATGTTTTTTCCTTCCAAAACAGCGGTTGCAATTTCTGCATTTTGGGTAGTGACTTCAAAAGTACCTTCACCGGAAATAGTTATGATTTCTTCTGATTTTTCACCCAAACCAAGCTCGTATTTCGATAAATTTACTGCTTGTGAAACTGTTATTTCTATTGCTGTTCTTTTGTGCTTGAAATCGGTAAGAGTTACTGTAGTTTTACCTGATTTTAAAGATTTTACAACCAACAAATTTTCACTAACAGAAACCGTAGCAACTTCCGTATTGGACGATTTTGCTTTATACTTTCCGTTTCCTGTGAGGATTTTCAAGGTTTTATTATCGCCTTCAAACAGTGAAAGTGTTTCTGCTTCCAACGTGATTTCCAACGGAGCTCCCGAACTTTTTTCGTCCTTTTCACAAGACCACAAAAGGGCTAATCCGAGTACAATTAATCCTAAAAATAAAAGGTAGCTTTTTCATTTTATTTTCTTTATTTTATTAAATATTTATATGTAAGTGATTATTTTACAACCATTTATTCCTTCGGAATCACCAACTTAAAGCCTTTTCCTCGAAGCACGAGGCTTTCCTGTCGAATTTCTTCAACGTAAAGACGGTTTGTTCCGTTTGAAATTCCGAGAAATTGCTCTCCCTCTGGATAAACTTCTACTTGAATATCAGCGTGTTTGCCCTGAACTAAATTAGTAGCAGAAGCTATTTTCAATACTCGTGGCGTGCTATAAGACTGCGTTTGCGTTTTTCCGTACGGATTAACCCCTGTTGCCATCCACACCCCTACTCCTTTGCGTTTGACCACCATTTTGGGGGCAACTTGGCGAGAAAGTGTTCGCCTTGTATTATCGTAATAACCAAAGGCTTGCGAATCTCCACCAGATTCAGCAATTACCTTTAACTGCTTAGTTTCAACTCCTTGGGCAGAAATCCGAACAACGGCTTCCCCTTCATAATGGGCGAACAACTCCAAAATTTTGGTATTTCCGTTCCATTTGTAAAGCAAAATTCCGTCGGGGTCATCAACTTCCAACGTAGGTTCATCACCCCCACCGTCTATACTCACAAACTTGCTTTCTTCATTGGGGTAAATTCGAACCACCTCCTGACTAATACTCACCTGAGGGGGAACTACATTGATTTTCAAATGTGCTTTCTTGTCGTGCGAAATTACCGTTGCAAAGGTTTCTCCCTCAAACAACCCTTTGATTTTGAGCGTATCCTGATGTACGGAGGCTTGTGCCACTTTGGAATTTTCGATGTTCACGGCAAACTTTTCATTTCCGCCCGAAAGCAAAATATATCGCGTGGTTTGTTTATTGACCGAAACCTCACGGAGCGACTGCTCGTCCTGCCCGATTTTTATTTCAGGAATTGCATTGTGATTTTCCTTCTCGCACGAAGCAAAAAGACTTAAAATGGCAATACTTATGATAATCGTATATTTCATAACTCTCTTATTTTCATTTATTACTGAACTTCCAAATCATATTCTATTTCCCATTGACGGTCAACGGCTTCAATTATAATGATTTTAAACTTCTGTTTTCCTTTTTGGGGGAAGGTAAGCTGGTCGCCGTTGGGTTGTACTTCTTTTCCGTTTACAAAATAGGTAATTCTGGCAGAAGCATCAGCCAAGTCATTGTAAAACAAATCAATCGTTTGCTTACAAATACCATCATCGTTAAGCGTACGCAAGTGCGGAACACGCCTAATGTCATTGATACCGTACTGCATTGATTGTGTTCCTTTGGTAATGTGGTTGGTATATTCGGACGCATTGGCTCCCTTCACAGCTCTTACTTTGAACGTGTAGTTGGTTTCTGGTTCCAAACCTCTTACTAAAAACGAATTGGTAACGACACGTTGCGGAGCTTGTGCATCTACCACAACTTCCCATTGCAATTGGGGGTCGGCTTCCTTATCCCACGACAGAAGAGCTTCCCGCTGGAAGGTCTGAACCTGAAAACGAGTTGGAGCAGATAATTGCGTATTTCCTCCTCCTGTGTCGCCCTTATACACTAATGAAACATCATCTATCATAATATGGCCACTCCCACTGGAACGACTCATTACAAAAGCCACTCCCATTTTGGTAATCCCAATAGGTACAGTAAGTTCCACCTCGCGTTTTGTCCATTCTGAGGCTTTGGGAGTTACTTTTCCTTTGGAATCTCTTTTTATAGGAGAAGCACTGGAACTGTTATACCAACTTACTACAAGTTCCATATTCTCACGATTTATTGTGCCTTTGTACCAATACGTTAGCAGATAAGTTGCTCCCTCTTGAACATCAATCGCTGCCGAACTGTAATTGTCATCAATCACATAAAATTGACCTGCATTGGCATACAATTTAGGACAATATTGCCCCGAACGTGCCTGTTCATTCCCAAAATCATCATTTCTAAAAAATATATTGTTTGAAAAACTCCAATTTTTGGGCTTTTTCCCCAGAGTATATTCCTCAAATCCTCCGTTAGGGATTAAATTTTCCTGTGCTTGGGCAATCCACGAAAGCCCCAAAAGCAATGTTATAAGTATTCGTTTCATATTTATCGTATTTCTGTAATTTCTGTTACACGTCACTTCGAGTGAATTTTATCGCAGTGCCAACGAAGATAAAGTTTGTATCGAGAAGTGATTTTATTCCCTGAAAGTTCTCGATACATTTTTCTTTCGCTAACGCTACAGAAAAACACTCGAACTGACGAGCCACGTCCTAACTGATTGTCAATCACTTATAATACCTATACTAATTTACCTTACAAATCATTTGAATTTACACTATCTTTTACCTCTTAATCTGCTCAATTGAAATGCCAAAAGGTTTGCCCACTTCCGTAGCGATGTGCTTTAACGAGCCTTGTGTTTGAGCGTTAGAAAGTAAACGCTGTTTGTCCCACAATCCGTTTCCGAGTAGAAACTGTTGCAAAAGACGTTGTACTTCCTCCCGAGAATAGTAAAGTTCTCCCTGTGGATTTCGGGCAAATTGTAACGCATAAATAAGCCCATAAGCCCTTGAAATAAAAGGGAATGCGTATCCGCCTCTTTCGTCTAAATTGGCAAGGGTATTCTCCCCAATCAAAATGTTCATCGTGCGAATGGCAATGGCTCGTGAGAGTTCCTCCCGAATAATGTGAAGATGTTGCTTCATATCCTCATAGCGGTATCGTTCCAATTCGATGCGTCCTTGCACAAATGCGTTAAAAATACGTACTTCGCTGTTTTTGAGCAAGGGAATCCCTTCGGCTCGCACCAACGGACGCAAAAAGGTGTAATATCCGTACGCCAAATCCCAATGATGCTCCAACTCAGTGTAATTTCGCCCAGGAGGAAGCACAACATCTTCGTGTTTCTTGCGAAGCGTCTCATCGCTGAGAAAACTTTCATTAAGATGATAATTTAGCACCTTATCCAAATAAATTGCCCCAAAAACGGCATAACGAAACGCTTCCGCCACCACAATTCCTTTTTCATCGGCAAAAGCTAAGTTTACATCGCCGATATTGTTGCCAATGTAGCCCGTTCGCCCTTGTCGCAATGCTTGTCGCCGAATATCAGAAGGATTTTCTGTGCCGTAGCCCCCGATTCGGGCAGAAGTTTCGATAAAATCGGTCAAATCTTTTTGAATCGCTTCCCGATTGGCTCGATGCAATTCCGATTTGGCAACTTCCTCTTTGGGTTTTAAATGGCTGTAAATCCCGTCGTTATAGTATCTGAAAACTACTTGATAATCTGCCTGATTCATTATTCTTGCTTCTTTCAAATAACTGTCGTACAACACGTCCAACGGTTCTTTAAGTAAATTACACTCAAGCAAATCCACACTGCTACTTCCGTTACGGGAAAAGCTGTATTTATATTCAGGCGGAAGCGGTTCCAAATATGCCGATTCCACCGTTTCGCCTTCGCCCTTATTACAAGCGACGAGCATCAAAAGCATTGTAAATAATGTATATTTTCGCATTTCGTTTTGTTTTTCCTCCGTTACACAAATCAAACTAAAAATCAATCAACTACGGCAGAATAATATACTCGCAATAAGGTTGCGGAATTCTGTTAGGTCCTTCGCTATTTTGGTTCTGTTCAACGCTTAACACAGGAACGACCACCAATCCGTCATCGGAAACCGCCGTAATACTGGCGTTTACCCCCGACCCTCTGTCGCCAATCCCATTCACCGAAAGATACATCGGAAAACCAGACTTCACTTTGTAAGTAAACACAAATTCTTTGTCTTTTTCCATAGTGAAATTCAACGAGTTATCAGAAGCATCACTCCCAACGGTTTGTATGCTTTTATCCGCTGCAACAAACCGCACCACGTAACGCGATTTTGTAGCAGCCCGTTCTTCACGATACCTGCATTTGAGGGTAATTTCATATTCCCGCTGATTTTCAAGCGTTACCCCTGGATAGCGGTAATTTTGCAATGCCTCATCAGGATTGCAAATGCGTATCCTCATATCTTCATAGGCGTTTTCGGGCTTTTCAATGGGTTTGAGGGGAAACAACTTTTCGTAATCCTCCTCCACAGGGTCGCTGTCTTTTACATTACAGGAAAAAAATCCGAGTAAACCTGCCAACAATACATATTTTACATTTTTCATTTATCTAAAAATTTCTTTTTTGGTGTAATATCTATCTCCCTTACATTTGCTCATCGATAATTTCCGCCACAAAATAGGTGGGTTCGCCATCGGGATAAAGATGTTTGCTCACATACATTTCCCGTTTAAGAATCGGGTCATACACTTTCACCAATTCGCATACAAATTTATCACCCCGACGTTCAAAATCGCGAAAAATATACTTCTCCGTATAACGAAGCCCCGTGCGGAAGGTCAGCCCCTGCTCCGTTCCCACGTATCCCGACCCCAATCCAGTACTTTCTTTGGCTATTCGCGGATTTACAAGGTCTGGTTTTTTATTGAAACGAAACAAATAGTACCGCTTTTCGATGATTTCTCTCAGAAATTGGTTATACTGAGGCGTTCCACGTGTACTACGAACAATCATATCGCTTTGAAAGAAAATACGACTTCCTTTGCGGATTACCACCTGCGGATTTTTCATCTGTTCGAAAATCTTTCGGTTTTTGTAAGATTCCGTAAGTGCATTATCGGTTGTATTGCGAGTATCTTCCCAATCAATTGGCGACTTCAATTTTTCAAAAACGACATACTCCCGAGCTGGTTCAATGTACGAAGCTGTTTTGAAAACCAAATTATTTTCAAAATCTCTTCCTGCGTACATAAAATCAGAATTTCCTGAAAATCGGTCGTTTACCAAGTGATGAATGTAATTAAAGGTGGTGAAACTAAGCTGTGTAAAGGTGTTTTGCTTGATTTCAAACTCACTTTCTTTGGTTTCCACCATTGATTTACTGTCATAATCGGCACGCATTTGCACGGTTCCTTTATCATCAAATTTCATCAGGAAATAAAATCCGCCATAGCCGTAACGCTCACGAAACAAGGGGTCTTTTTCCAAAATTTCATCTTTGTTAGCAAACAACAGCGAATCGGTTTTCGGAAAATAAAGCACCTTCCAACCATACGGAGCTTCGGTCAGTTCTTTACGTAACGCCTTGATGTTCTGCAAATTTCTGTCAGAAGGCGATACTTCCGAAGGCTCCTCTTTCTTACAGGAAATCATTCCCACCAAAACTATCAAAAATAAATATCTTTTCATTAAAACTTAACTTTAAAATTCAATAAACATTTTCAGGTTGTGTTATAAAAAGTATGATGCTGGTTTTGATTGTCAGGCTGAGCAAAGTCAGCGAAGACTTGGAGCTGAGTATGTGCATTGAAGCCCTGTAATGATAAGGCTTCGACTACGCTCAGCCTGACAAAAACACTTCTTTTTTTTAAGGGCATCATACTTTTTACATCACCTTCCATTTTCAAATCCTCAAAAAACGTCATACTATTTATTTTTTATTCCATACGGTCGCCTTTTTACTCCGTACCGACTTCTTTTTGCTTCGTACCGACATCTTTTTACTTCATACGGTCGCTTTTTTACTTCCTTTCTTTCAAAAATATCAAAAAATTATCTGTTTACGAATGATTTGATACGTTGTACACTCAAAAGCTGCATCCGTTTGAGGTTGATTTTTACTTCTTTTTTAAAATATTCCTCTACAAACGCCTGTTTTTTAAGTAATTGTTCCTTGGCTACACGAACCTCTTGCTCTTCGTCTGCCGTACCACTAATGGAAGTACCTCCGAGGGTAATGGCATCGGTAATTTCCTTAGAACTATGTGTGAGATAAGCACTTACAATTTCAGCAAAATCATCTTCGGGGGAAAGCATTGAGTGAATGGTAAAAAATCCGCGGCGATTGGCTATTGCTCCTTCGGTTAGGATAACATCGGAAGTACGTGCCACCTCACAATCAGAGCTATACAACTTTTCGTTGGTTCGGATGGATTTCCCTACGCTGAAAAACCCCAAACGTGCTTGTTGGTAATCCTGCTCGGACGAAATCACGTAAGTGAACCCTGTATTGTCTTTATCACGACTACAATCGGATATTTTTTTGATATACCTTCCGATAGGCTCTTTACTTGGAAGATCCTTGGAATCAGACACATATCCACTGCTAATCAATGCGAACTTATCCCGCTCATACGGAAGCAATTCCATCAATCGTTTGGCAAACTGATGATGTACGCTACGCATCAGCACATATACTTTTTCGTAATCCTTCGGGTCGAAATCATTGACGTTGTACAGAAACATCTCGGCGGTAGTACCCGTGTGATTCGCAAGTAGTTCCACACCGTGAGCGTCCAAATTTTTTCCGCCGTACATATAAATCTTAATCGGGTTTTTCTCCTTCATAAAATGGCTTCCTCCCACATTGTTGAGCGTATAGGTTTCGAGCCACAAAAACTTAATGGCTTCCAACATCTTTTGAACATTTTCAGCCTCAGGCGGATAGGTATAACTTCCTTTCTGAGCAGTGTTTCCGTTCCATCGATAATCCACCTCAATGCCATACGGTAGCGTGAGTTCATTGCGTATCCACGTATCTAATTCGGTGTAATTGCGTTGCACAATATTGGCTTCCACCACGCTTTGGTCGGAAAGTTTTTCTTGGGAACACCCCAACAACGCCATTGATATTACGATATATATTTTTTTCATCATATGTTTGTTATTCATTTATGTTTTCAAACGGAAAAACTTTTGTCTGTAACTCTATCAAAAAAATTTTTTTAGATTCCTATACAGTTTACAAAATTCAATTAGTTAAATTTCTTATTATCTCACTATTAGGAATTACACCTGTCTTTTCTTCATTATATTGCCAATCAAGAGTATATTCATTATCTTTCACTTCGCAATAATATCCCTCATTAGCAATCAAAAAATTGGATCCTTTTTTATATAATTTATGCATTGTACAAAGGATAGGTTTTAAATACTTATCAGCATTATCAGGTGTCAGTACAACATTAATTCCTAAAAATTGAGTTTGTACGCTTGGAAAAACTATTCCCTTAATACTTGGACATTCGTCTAATACTAAATTTGTATAGGCTACACTTATCTTATATTCGTTCTTATTTTTTACTATTTTCGAAAATTGATTGCTTATAAATTTCAACAAATCTAAATGAAATTTCTTTTCTTCCTCTGTTAATTCTATTTGATTTAAAAAAGATTGTTGTTTTTCATAACTATCTCTAACATATCTATTATATTTTAATGCTTCGTCAGAAAAAACTATCTCACAAACATTCAAGTCCTCTAAAACTTCCCAACGACTTAATGTATATAATTCTCCTTCTAAACAATCTCGTTCAAAATTTCTAAACAAATCAGATGTTTCTGCAATAGCTATTCCTCTTTGTTCTTTCATCTCAGAAGGTATTGCCCCATAAAACATCACTTGGTGAGGCAAATTAGCCCTACCATAATCTCGCATTTTTGTACTAATTACATTTGCATCTTTAATATACCCTAATTGTTCTATCTTTTCAAATAACTTTATTTCATTATTTTTTCTTGCTCTGTCAATAAAAGTTCCTTTTTTTAATTTAGCCTCACAAATAGGTATTCCAATTTCTTTCAGAATATCATATATAGTTTCATATGGTATGTCTATCAAATTTTGCGAATATCCTTTCAGTAAATTAAAATTTTTTATTTTCTGTTCTATATTCATAATTCCATTGAATTATCACATATTATTTATCTTTCAAATTAAATTTTCATTCTAGAAAACGGAAAAGATATATCTTTTCCCTACAATATTATCTTGGATTGGGCTCTAACCCTCGATTGATGGCTTCGGCAGGGATTTGCAACAATTTACGCGGATCTTCCTTTTCAAGCGGACGATATATTGCATTTTTACTGCTTCGGCTCACAGGAATGTAAAACCTGCGAATATCGAACCAACGCAACCCTTCGTGCAGAAACTCCTTCTGACGGAAATCCACAATGATTTTAATAAGTGCCAATTGTTTTAGTGTCATACCATAAAAAGGCGTGTAAGTCTCGTAATATTTACTATCTACGGTAGTGTAAGCATCTCTGGGACAGGACAAAGACGCTCCTCCGTATTTCCCTCTCCAATAGTCAAGCAGGTCGTCTATGGATTTGTCGTACTCGCGTTTCATTGCGTAGGCTTCCATTCGGTTTAGTAACACTTCATCGGTGGAAAACAGCACGTTAGTTACGTACAATCCCTTCGGACGCGTTCCCGTACTTCCGAACAATGACAATTCATCAAACTTAGCGATGTACAATCCGTTTGTAATGGCATCTTCCGACGATGAAAATAAATACGTAGTTATAAGATTCAGGTTTTTACCCGCCTCACCGCAACCGTCAATTCCTTTGGAATAGAAAATATTACGTACCGTAGCTCCTGTTACTCCGTATTTTTCGTTTAATATATTGCGTTGTATTCTTGATTCGGTAGCGGTAAGCAACAGATTGGCAGGGTCTTCCGTGTGCGTGTATTCTTTGTAGAGTGCCTTGCGATTGAATCGTATTTTTCGCTCATAAGCTGCCCAATTACGAAGCACCTGCTTGGAGTCGGCACCCAGCACATAGTTAGCGTATTCGATGACCAAATCCCATTCTCCCTTTATCAGATAAAACCTTGAAGCAAAGGCATATGCTGCTTTTTTATTAAAGTGAAATTTCGGATTTTTGTAATAATCGTCATTGACCAACGATACGCCCAATTTCAAATCTTTCTCGATTTTTTCATATACCTCAGCAACCGTGCCTCGTTTGTAATCCACCAAAGCGTGTTTTTCGGGTTTGGTAAGATACGGAATACCAGGGCTTTGCTGTGCTTTCTGCGTTCCGTAGGGTTCTGCCCAGATATTGACCAACATAAAATGCAAGTACGCCCGAAGCAAAAACGCCTCTCCGTACAAAGCCTTTACCCTTTCTGTTTTGGGGTACGAAGCCAACAATTCCAGAGCCTTGTTCGCCTGTGCAATCCCTGCGTAACAAGCATTCCAGTAGTTCAGAGGCGTGTCCAAATCTTCTTGGTCATAATCTTCCCAAAAATACATCGCTTCATTCAGTCGAGAATGTACACCGTTGATTCGCTCGGATACGTTATCGGTTCGGGCTTCGAGGAAAGCAAAATAACTCGCCTCAGGATAAGCCCCTGCCAGCAACTCGGCAATTTTCTCCTCCGAATCAATAGCTACATTGAGCGACGAATCAGGGTCTTTATCCAAAAAACCTTGACACGATGCCAAAAGTACGCTTGCTAACGTTATTTTTATGATTGATTTCATAGTATTGTTTTTATTTTTATCGAAATAATTATTTCATTTAATTAATATGCCCCGATTGTCAGGCTGAGCGGAGTCGAAGCCTCCAAACAAGACTTCGTTACATACTCTGCTCTCGCAGACTTCGCTCAGCTTGACATACTAACTTCTATTCAGACAAGTTGTTACCATTATTCTTAAAATGCGATTCATTCCTACAAACAGATAATTCTTTTATTTTTCCCCAATCTTCATTTATCAACGCTTCTTTTTTCTTTCTACTCCAACCTTTTACTTGCTTTTCAAACGCAATTGCTTGATTTATATCATTAAAATTTGCATAATATACCAATTCAACAGGACGACGAGAAAAAGTATAAGCACTCGTGTCATATCCCTCTTGATGTTGCCTAAAACGCTCTTCCAAATTGTTGGTAACTCCTGTATAATAGGAATTATCTGCACATCTCAATATATAAACAAAATAAAGTTTCATTTTCAATTGTTTTATTTAGGAAAGGGACTTCGACTTCGCTCAGCCTGATACTCAAAATCTTTGCACAAACTTACACCCAGAATTTCCACTCAACATAATTCCCAAAGTTTTTACCTCAAAATCTCCATTCAAAACTACTTATTCTATAATTCCTATTACTCCTTACTTCTTCTCGAAAAATGTAGTAAAAAAGGCTGAGCAAAGTCTGCGAAAGCAGAGTACGTAACGAAGCCTCCAAACAAGGCTTCGACTTCGCTCAGCCTGACAGAAATATCCCATTCTTTTAAGGCATCATACTTTCTTCTTTTTATATCAATCCTCCCTAAAACCCAACATTCACCGTCAGGGTAAATTGTTTGGGAGTGGGGAGCGATACTCCGCCTGAGCGATAATACTCAGGGTCTTGTCCTTTGAGACGACTATCCGAATATATCAAAAACGGATTGGTTATCTGTCCGCGAACGTTTAGCGACTTCATTTTGTAACGTTTAATCACATTTTCAGGAACGTTATACCCCAGCGAAATGTTTTTCATACGCACAAAACTTCCGTCAGCTACTCGGTTTTGCGAATAGTTATACGTATTGTACGCCTTTTCAATGTTCTCCTCGCCAATAAGTCGGATTAAATCCTGTGAAGGCAATGCAGGAACTTCGGTTCGCCATTCATCGCCAGGGGCTACCCAACGATTGTAATACTCGGTTGAAAATACATTCAAATCAGCAAAAGTAGGGTCGAAAGACGGATTCAAACGAATTTTATTCCCCGCTTGTGCCGTTACGAAAAACGAAAACTCCCAATTCTTGTAATGAAACGTGTTGGACAATCCGCCATTGACATTCGGCTCAATAGACCCGTGATAAATCAAATACGATTTGGAGTATTGTGCATCTAAAAAGTCCGCCCCTACAATATTTCCGTAAGCTCTGTCATTAAGCGGATACAATCCAAAATCAAACGTTGGTAATCCGTAATTGTTCAAGCCTTGATAGTTGAACGAAAAGAGCGACCCTTTCGGAAAACCGACAATATTTCCGCGTCCTGCTCCTGCCACCATATCGAACGTGTTAGGCGTGTTCAAAAGCCTTGTAATCTTCTGATTCATATAACTTATGGTGAAGTTGGTCGTCCATTTGAAATCATCGGTCAAGATGTTTTTGGAGTTGAGTGCCAATTCCACGCCTCGCGTACGCATATCGCCAAAGTTAGCATATTTGTAGTACTGCCCACCCACGCCCGAAGTTCGGATAAGGTCTATCAAATCAAACGAATTTCGTTGATAAATATCAATGGTAGCACTCAGGCGATTGTTGAAAAATCCGGCATCGATACCCAAATTCAGTTCGTACATTTTCTCCCAAGTAAGGTCGCGATTCTCCAAGTGCAAAATACGCAACGCATTCTCGCGGTCTTTGAAATGAAAACGATTCAGAATCACGTTTTTATATACCGCATTGGAGTTAATTGCCTGTTCGTTCATCTTGGCGGTAAGCCCGTAACTAAGTCGGAAAGCAAGGGTTGAAAAGTACTTTTGGTCTTTCATAAAATCCTCTTGGTCAATGTTCCATTTTCCGCCGACATTCCACGTAGGTAGCCAACGCGAACGGCTGTTTTTTCCTGCCGTATTCGACCCCTCGTAGTTAAGCACCGTATTGAAAATATACTTGCCCTTATATCCGTAAGTACCACTGAGTGAAAACGTAAGCCCTCGGTCGTAACGCTCCAACCACGCAAAATAATCATTGCCTTCATCAATCAATTTTTGAAAAATCAACGGATTGGTAAATATCTGATTTCCTTTGTCGTACTGAATCCCATATCCTTGAAAAGGATTCACGGTGCGGTCGGCGTAACGCATTTCGGCAAATCCGAAGGCTTTAATGTCGTGTTCGCCCAACGATTTGTTATAATCCAACGCCATACGAGCCTGATAGCTTTTCAGCGTGGTTTCGGTTTTGTTGAAAATCCCTCCGTGCGTAAGTCCTATTTTAGGTTGCGACAGCGGATTGTCTTTATCTTTTATCAAATAGATGTTTTGCTGAGCCACCCAAGGAGTTTCGTTGGCACGGAATGCCTGTACCACGTTGGAAGGTTCTTTGATGAAATGTGCCGAACTTGTCGAAGCCTGACGCGTGGAAAGCAACGCCGTAGCTTCCAAATCTTTGTTGATTTTGTAAGAAGCCTCTGCCTGTATTTTGAAGTCCAACAGATTGATGTCAAGATAATTGTTTTCGTATTCGTTTAAAATATTAAACGCAGCCCAGTTATTGCGATAATATTCCAACTTGCCATCGTTTGTGCGTGGTCGTAAGGTTCTCGAAGTTCCCAAAGCGTACGAAAACGGATTGATGTCGAAATCTCGCTCGAACGAACCTATGGTCGTGTTTTTGCGTTGGGTAAAAGTCCCAGGAGCTTTTTGGTTTCGCATATTTCCTTGTACGGAAAGCGTAGTTTTGAAATCGTCCGTGATGAAAAACGTACTTTTGAGATTGGCGGTGATACGCTGTACGCGGTCGGTAATCGTCCAACCTTTGTCGTTAAACAATCCTAATGAAGCGTAAGTAGTCGTATTTTTTCCTCCGCCTGAAAAAGTCAAAGTGTGTTGCTGAATGGGGTTAATTGTGAATAGATGATTGAACCAATTCGTATTGACGTATTCGCGTTCTTTGAAGAAAGCCCGTTTGGCGTCTTCGGTATTTTCATAATAATAGGTTCCTGTATTAGGGTTAATTGTGCTGATGCCTTTGTACCATTGATAATAAATGCCACTGCGTCTGCCATAAAGGGCATCTCGCAAACTGAAATAGCCTTTGTTTGCCAATTCCTGATATACCGACATTGTTTCCTGTGAGTTGAGCAAATCGTAATCCTTGTAAGAAGGTATCTGACGGAAACTCTGTTCGTACGAATAGGTTATTCGGTTGGGCGTATCGCGTTTGGCGGTTTTGGTGGTAACGACAATCACGCCGTTCAAGGCTCTTGCCCCATACACCGAAGTCGCCGAAGCATCTTTCAGCACCTGAATATCTTCAATATCAGCCGCATTAAGCCCTGCAATGGCGGAACTGATAAGCGTAACGGCATCACCCGACACCAATTGGTCGAGCGTTAATGAAACCAAATCTTCATATACCGCTCCGTCAATGACCCACAGCGGTTGCACATTTCCGATGATGGAAGCCCCCCCACGAATGTTAATACGCGGAGCGGAACCAAAGGTTCCCGTTACGTTCTGAATGGAAAGTCCTGCTACACGACCTTCGAGCATACGCGACACGTCCGCCACGCCGTCCATTTTCACTTGTTCCATCTTTACCGATGCCGATGCCCCTGTAAAGACACGGCTTTTTATCTTCTGATAGCCCGTAACCACTACGGCATCAAGCTCCTGCACATCCTCTTTTAGTACGATATGCATTGTGGAAGCGGTAATTTTTACGCGTTGGGTCTGAAACCCGATGTAACTTACCACTAAGGTTTGTCCGTTTTCGGCTTTTGTGGTGAATTTCCCGTCGATATCGGTGGTTACCCCTACGTTTCTTTCCTTTACGATGACGGTCGCCCCCAATAGTGGCATTCCCTGATTGTCCACCACAGTACCCGTTACTTCTTGTTGTGCTATTGCCCATTGCGAGCAAAGTAAAAATATAGTGTATAATAGTTTCTTTATCATTGATTGATTCATAAATGATAACTTTTGTTGTTTGTTATTTGATATTATCGAATTTATATTATATAGCTAATTCACTTCAAATTGTCAAGTCGTAAAACTCTCCTTTGAAAGAGGAAACCTCCGAAAGTGAGTATTCGTGAAAAAACTCAGAATGTCATACTAAAAAGGACATCCCCCTATCTCCCTTCAAAGAGGGAATTATAACGACAAATTATTGCAAGTTAGCCATATGACTCTATACCCATCATTGGTTTCTTTTTCCGATTTCATAAATATTTATCAATACATTGCATTGTTCTTTCCTAAATTATTTATTTTCAATTTCTGCATTACCGCTTCTATCCATTATCATTTGATATTTACGCTTTTCATCAGTGTTTTATGCCATTATCAACTGATATCTCTTCTCTTCATCAATGTTTTATTTGGATATCAAATGATATTTACTTTCCTCACTCGTGTTTTGCTCCATTATCAACTGATATTTGTCTGTTTCATTAGTGTTTCTATCAAAATTGAATTAGGCGAAGCCCGTTTCACCACTGAAATGCCTTTCGCAGAGTCTGCGATGAGTGATTCACCTCTGTTTTAACAAAAACCAAATCAGGCGAAGCCCATTTCATCAGTGTTTTGATAAAAATATAATCTTACATTAGTAGTTTCATCGGTGTTTCTGCCAATGTAACTTTTTATTTTTGGTGTTTCACTCGTGTTTTAATCAAAATACAATTTTATATCGTTTATTTTTCGATGTTATTAACATTGTTATGCTTTCATAAAGGCATAAAGGTCGTTGTTGAAACCGTAAACCACCAAAATATCATCTTCTCGCAGGCGTGTTTGTGGGTCGGGAATACCCTGAACATTGGTAATCGTTTTGGTTTTACCCAAAAACGAAGTCTTTTCGGACTGACTCAAAATAGTAAGAATCACAATATTATAATTGGCTCTGAAACCAACCTCCTCAATGGTTTTGCCTACAAAAATTCGGGGCGTTTTCACCTCAACAATGCTATAATTTTTATTCAACTCAAAGGAATCCACCACGCCTTTAAGGGTTAATTTCTTTGTCCAACGTTCGGCGGTTTCCTCCTCAGGACGTACAATTTCATCAACGCCGATGGCACGAAGTATTTTTTCGTGTAAAGAATTTATCGAACGGCTAATCAAACGCTTAACTCCCAAATTTTTGAACAAAGCACTCACCAAAACGTTCGTCCCTTGGTCTTCCCCGATACCTACAATCACTACATCGGTGTTTTTTAACGGAAGGTCGGACACAGTTTGCTCATCTGTGGCATTAAGACAGATAGTATGCGAGATTTTATCCTTTAACGCCGTTACCTTTGCCATACTAGAATCCACACCAATTACTTCATTGCCTTGCTTGGTGAGCTTTTGTGCCAAAGATGCCCCAAAATTGCCTAATCCTACGATGATAAATTTCATTTTCTTCTTAATTAATTAATATTTCATCTCCCGGGTAACGATAGGTTAATGTTTTGGATTTTCTGAATACCGCAATGAGTATCGTAAGCATCGACACCCTGCCGACAAACATCATTCCTACCAAAACTACCTTACTTGAATCGCTGAGAAGCCCCGTGATGCCCAAACTCAGCCCCGTTGTACTATATGCCGAAAAACATTCAAAAGCAATATCCAACAATTCAATATTATTATCGAAGTCAGAAATCAAAAAAATTCCCGCTCCGATAACAATAAACGAAAGCGACATTACGGCAAAGGCTCTCCGTACCGAAATGTCGGCAATTTCCCTGCGAAACAATTCTATTTTTTTCTTTCCCTTTGCCAAACTCAAAAAATTCAGCGTACCGATGGCAAAAGTACTCGTTTTTATACCTCCTCCTGTTGAAGCCGGCGATGCCCCAACCCACATCAAAAGAATGATGAGAATAATAGACGAGAATTGCAATTGATTAAAATCAATCGTATTAAACCCCGCCGTACGAGGTGTCGTCGCCGTAAATAATGCCGTTACAAACTTGCCAATGCCACTATGTGAGGCAAATGCGGAACTATATTCTTTCAAGTAAAGGATTCCCGTACCTGCCACTATCAGTATTGAGGTGGTAATAAGATTAATTTTGCTACTGAGTGTCAATATCCAAGGAATGTAATTGTCTCTTCCGTAAACGAAAAACAAAAAATACCTTTTTATAAGATGTTTTAAGTAACGCAGGGTGTTTATCACAATCGGGAAACCCAATCCTCCAAACACAAACAGCGTTATTATGGTAAGCTGAAAGCGATAATTGGTAACAAAGCCTGCTTCCATCATTCCGTTGGACAAGGTCGAGAAGCCTGCGTTGCAAAATGCAGAAACGGAATGGAAAATAGAGAAGTAAATACGTTCTCCCAACTGCGGAATAAGTTTTGGATTAATATTGATGAAGATTAAAAAAGCCCCGATAATCTCCACAGTAAAGGTTATGACCAATATTCGGCGTAGTGTAGTGAAAACTTCCCCAATTTTTTTAGAATCGGTAATGTCGCTAAGGGCAATTTGATTCTCATAAGTGGCTCCCTCTTTGAAGAAATAGCTGAAATAACTTGCAAAGGTGAGTATTCCGAGTCCGCCTGCTTGAATGAGCAACATAATGATAGTTTGCCCAAAGCGGGTAAAGTACGTACCGATATCCACCACACTTAATCCTGTTACGCAAACGGCACTAGTGGAAGTAAATAAGGCATCTACTAACGAAATATCCCCGTAAGTGGAATTGGGCAACATCAAAAGAAATGTACCTACACCAATAAGACCTATAAAACTGATGATGAACAATTGGGCGGGATTTAAAACCGAACGTTTGTAACCTATTTTGGGCAGATTAGCTCCCCTGATAAGTACAAGTATCGTAGCCCATCGCATCCAATCGGAAACAACCAATGTTGTGCCATCATCAATAAACTGTTCATATAAACAAATGATAATAAAAGCGATGCTTATTCCGTCAAGAAGGTCAATTCGGAAATGTCTTTCTTCACTTCTGTACAATTTGAGTGCGTGAAAGAATATGGCAATCACCAATGAAAATGTATAAAAGCCCAAAAAACAATAGTCGAGCCACAACGGAAGCGAATACCCGTAGTCGGCAATTAGCACCACCACCAAAAGAATGTGGAGGACTAAGAAAAATGTTTTTAGTTTACTTTTATTTATCGGATATTCCATTATTAATTGAAATTTCTTCTCTTCATCAATGTTTTATTCGGATATCAAATGATATTTACTTGCCTCACTCGTGTTTTATGTCATTATCAATTGATATTTGTCTGTTTCATTAGTGTTTCTATCAAAATTGAATTAGGCGAAGCCCGTTTCACTACTGAAATGCCCTTCGCAGAGTCTGCGATGGGTGGTTCACCACTGTTTTGACTAAAATACAATTTTACATTAGTCGTTTCATCGGTGTTTCTGCCAATGTAAAATTTTATTTTTGGTATTTCACTCGTGTTTTAATCAAAATACAATTTTATATTAGTTGTTTCATCGGTGTTTCTGCCAATGTAACTTTTTATTTTTATCATTTCATTGGTGTTTTGATTTTTAAGGAATAAAACATCCCCCTTTATCCCCCTTCAAAGGGGGAATGGACAGACTTACAGAACCCCATAAATCCTTATGCATCAAAAAATAGTTAGCTAAAACACGACTAATCTTATAAAAAATCAATGAACGAAATTGCATTCCCGTGAAAATCCCCCTTTGAAGGGGGCTGGGGGATGTCTCATTAAGTATGAAAGAACAAACCCTCACTTATTCGTTATCGAATTTAGATATATCTGCAAAAATCAAAAATTACTATGAACATTTTAGCACCGTCCCTATGAAAGTCCTGTGCTTAACAAACTAAAACTTGGCTATCACTCCGGAATAAACCCCAAAGGGATGACCGGGACGCAAGCCTGCCGGATGTCGCGATACCAAATAGGTTTTATTGGTGATATTCACAGCATTTACCGTTAGTGTCAGATATTTGTTAATGCGTGCCTTAGCGGAAGCATCAATGATGGTATGTGCAGGCACTTTATTACGCTCGGCATACACACCTTGCCCCGGAACAGTACGCATATCGCCATTGTAACGCACCCCGATATTCAGTTCAAAGCCTTTATATTCAGCACCTAAACTGGCATTGAAACTATGCTTGTTGATATACGGAATTTCATCGCCCACAAATACGCGTCCCCACGTGTTTTCCTCAAAAGAATTTAACATTTCGGTATCGGTATAAGTGTACGAAAGCTGTAAAGGCAATTTCAAAGCATTTCCTGCGGGTATCGGTTGATAATGAAGCATCACTTCTGCCCCGCGAACCATTGCCTCCCCTACATCGAACTGTTCCAAAGTACCCGAACCTCCTGCCGCAGCCAAATCGCTTCCCAACATATTGCTGTACGCATTGTAAAACCCAATAACCTCAGCAGTGAAATTATTGGTATTCAGGCGTGAACCTAATTCCCAATTGATGCTGCTTTCGTGCTTTTGGTTCAGCCCTGCACTTGGTGGCGAAAAGCCTTTGTGTATTCCTGAAAAGACTGAAAGTGAACGCGTAAGTTTGTAATGCAACCCAAGGCTGGGAATTAACACACGTGCTTGATTGTCCACCTCCCTGCGTATCTTTCCGGAGCGACGAACATCGGCTTTGGTATAATCTTTTTTGTGTAAATCAACATCTTCATATCGAAGTCCGGCAGAAACAGTCAGCGAACGATACGTAATTTTGCTCAATAAATAAGTGGCTAAAGCATTTGCCGAAGTAATACGATTGGCTTGCGTACCGTGAATCCCCGCGAGGAAAAGTTGCATTTGTCCGCCCTTTATGGAATAGCCATCGTCCCACTGGAAACGGTCTTCCGCATCGGCGTGATAACGCAATCCTGCTTCTACATCCATAAAAACATCTCCGAGATAGAAATGATAATCGAATTTCGTTTGAATTCCTCTGGAAAAATAATCACGATTATTGGCACGAACGATAAGCCCCTCGCCGATATAGTCCGTTTTTCCCGTTAGCACATCAAAATAAAGGTGATTCGTTTCGGGGTCGTCCAAAACCTGACCTACGGAGCGTTTCTCTGCGGAAGTTATCCCAACGCGAACGTCATTGAGCTTATACCAATTTCGGTGAAAAGTATTGTAATAAGCGTTCGTGGTGATTTTCATCAGTGAAGAAATGTTCAGCACGTAAGTCGCCACCCATTGCTGATGTTTGGTAGTAATATTATCCACACGCGAACCTGCGTAACGCAAATAAGGATTTATTTTGAAGTCGGCTTCGGACAAACCAACATAAGTTTCGTCGCTATCCTCATTGGCATACCCGAACTTAAACTCAACCGAATGATTTACACCTTCTTCCTTATCGGTTTTGGCAATAAATTTTGCAATGAAGTCGTTCCGCTTGAAGCCTGCCCTTTGGTCATCAGCGAATTTTTTAAATCCATCGGATTGGAAACGTAAATATTCCACCAAATAACCGATGTGCTTGCGTGTATCTCCAAAATTAACGTGAGCTTTGTAGGTATTATTCACTCCGTAAGAAGCGTTAAACTTACCGGAACGCTTGGCAGGAATGGGCGTAGAAACCATATTGATAGCTCCACCTGTGGTAAAGGGTCCGTACTGCACTTGGCTACTTCCTTTGAGTACTTCAACGGCACTCATACGAGCTGCATTCGGGAAATAATACGCCGCAGGAGCGGAATACGGAGCGGGAGCCGCCAGGATGCCATCTTCCATCAAGGTTATCTTTTCGCTGCGTTCGGCTTTAGTTCCTCGCAAGCTGATATTGGGTCGAAGTCCGTAACCGTCCTCCTCATAAACATTGACTCCGGGAACGGCTTTAAGCATTCGGTTGATATCAGTATAGCCTAACTTCTGAATTTCGGCAGGCGAAATATAATACGCCGACCCGGTACGATTACGTGCTTGAAATTTGCTTCCTAATATTTGGTTGGTAGTGATTACAACTTCTTCCAGCTGCTGAATACTGTCTTTCTTTTGTTCCTTTTCTTGAGCGAAAAGGCTACCAAAAGCAAAACACAGCATAAGAGAACTTATTTTATAACGACACATATGATTAATGTTTCGGTTTTATTTAGATTAATTTTGCGAGTGCAAAAGTAAAATCAATTTAGAATAAAACCAAATTAATTGCCCCTAAAAAACTATATTTTTACTTAAAAATTTCAAAATAATAATGTAATTATTATGAAAATTAATCTGTTGTAATAAAATAAAAAATATAAATAAAATTCATTTTTTTTGAAACAATATTTCTTTTATACCAAAAATAAATCAGGAAAAAATATTTTTATCTTATTTTCCAAAAGAATACGATATAATTACACTTTTCTGTTTTAACTAAAAGTTAAGAAGCAAAAATGTTAAAAAAGATATGTGCTTTTACTTATAAATTACCGTGTTCGGAGGTCTGTACTGAAAGGTTTGCAGTCTGAAATCATCATTTTGTATGTTCGTGATTTTGAAGATATGATTTCCTTCCATAGGTATTCTGGGAAAATAACACAACGAAAATTGAAAACTCTGAAACATCAGGTAATCATTTGATATATAGAACCCTATGGCAACCTTCGAATAAATATCTGTTTTAAAAAACGGCTTGTTTTCTTTTCCTAAAAAGCCTACATCTACATTAAAAAACGGATTAAACCTAAAACCGAGCCAACTAAACGGGCTATATGACTGTGTTTGTGAAGATAAAACAAGCTTTCGAGTTCCGTAAACATCACTGTAAAATCCTAAAATTCCTTCTTTTTGATTAACGCTAACTCTGTCCTTAGGATGGGCACTTCTGTTTAAACCAATCGCAAAAGAAGTTTTGAAAAATTGCCGAAAATGCCAATCTCCCAAAGAAAAAAGATTCGAAAAATAAATGCTTTCTCCTTTAAAAACAGTTTGTTTTACATTATTTTTCATCAGCAAACTTCCAGCTTCAAAGTTTAAAGAATAATATCCTTTGGTTGTGTACTTCGCCAGCGAAAATCCAAGCCCGAAGTACGGATGTAATTTCTCATTCTTCCTTAATGTTCCCAAAGTAAGAAAAAGAGAATGACCAATGTTTACGTCCTCAATGTCTCCGTGCTTGAAAATATATCTATCCTGAACGAAGTTTGTTTTATTCAAACTGAATTTCGACAATAACAAATGTTCGTCTGAAAAATAATTGTCAATATTCAGATAATCAGGAGGAGTTTCTGCATAATTCAAATTTTTATAGCGTGCCGATATAATAAAATTATTGACAGAACCAAAAGTATTTTTTTTCATCGGTATGGCATATCCTCCGTACACATCAAATATTTTCGTTCTTAAAGGCGGATGATACATACTGTCTTTCAGATAAATATCCTCGTGATACCGATTTTCGTGATACCCGATTTTTCCCGCCCAACGTGTGTAAGGAGAATAAAAACGCCTTTCTGCAACTAAATTTTTTGAAAACAAATTTTCGTAATCTCCATAATATGAAGCAAATAAATCAATGTGTGTATTTTGAATGTTTTTAGCACGATACCCGAATCCTTTTCCGTTATCGCTAAAACCTCTGAAATACTGCCTGTACAACACGTACGCTTCGTGCCCCAACCCAAAAAGATTTTGTTCGCTAACGCGTATCCATCCTCTTTTGTCGGTCAAATCACTTGCGAAAAACATCGTCCAGCTATCCAAGGTAACAACTTGAATATCAACAGAATCAGAAACAGAAGAAATTTCCACAGGACGAATAAGCACACGCCTGATATAATTCTGTTCCCTCAAAACACGCTCCGATTCCTTTAAAAGCAACGAATCCATTGGTTTGTTTTCCGAAAAAAGAAGTTGTTTTTTAACGGTTCTCGCTCTGGTTTTTGCGTGCAATGCATTTCCGTAAATATCTATTTTTCTTTGAGGAGTTTTTGATAAATCTTTCTCATCAAATCCGAAAGGGTCTAAGGTTATGATGTCTATTTTTCGGATAATTTTCCCCTGATAACTTGCATAATTCAGGTTCGATTCTTTTTCAATTTGTTTGGAAGTCGGCGATTTTTTCGATGAATCCGAAAAGAAAGAAGCTAAATTTCTTGTTAATTTGTATTTTCTGAAATATCTCTTTACCCGATTATAAAAATCTTTATCTTTCTGAATTTCAGTAGAGTCTTTTTTAACTATATCCAAGGAATTGGTTGCCTGAGGAAACAAAAATGCCGTCCCCAGAAAGAAAATCCCTATGAAAAGATATAATTTCCGACTCATAATCGTTTGTTACTTTTTTCTTTTATTTGCAAAAAAACTCCTCAGAAGTTGCGAACATTCTTCCTCAAGTACATTTCCTTTGACTTCTGTTTTTGGGTGAAGCTTCCCTCCCATCACCGTAAATCCTCTTAATGAATCACTTGCACCATAAACTACGCGTGAAATTTGGCTCCAATACAAAGCTCCTGCACACATCGTGCAAGGCTCTAAAGTAACATAAAGTGTACAGTTTTTCAGATATTTACCTCCCAAATAACTCGACGCCATTGTAATTGCTTGCATTTCAGCGTGTGCCGTTACGTCAGTTAGGCGTTCTGTTAAATTATACGCTCTGGCAATTATTTGATTGTCAGCTACAACAATTGCCCCAACAGGAATTTCATTTGCATCAAAAGCATTTTCTGCCTCCTGCAAAGCTCTTCTCATAAAATATTCATCATCAAATAATTGAAGCATAATTGAATTCTATTTTTTCATCAGATAAAAATAGCTTGATAATGTTCTTATTCTGAACAGAATCAAACTATTTTATGCAATTTGTTCTTTATATATTTTTATTATTTTCCTCCCAAAAATCCTCCAAGCAAGTCACCTAATCCTCCTTTTTTGTCCGATTTTCCTCCGAGCATTCCAGCAAGGTCGTCCATAACATTTCCATCTCCGTTAGAATCCAATAACGATTTTAACATTCCGCCAACGTTACTGTTATTTCCTAAAAATCCTGATAATAAATCTCCCAATCCGTTAGCCGATGAAACATTATTGTCCGAAACTTTTTTACCTAAAAAACTCATCAAAACCGGAGCCAATGATTGTAAAATCTGAACAACATTTGAAGAAGAAACTCCCGTTTTGGTGCTAATTGCATTTGCCACGGCTGACTCTTTTCCTCCCAACAAATGCCCCAAAATCCCTGCTCCATCTTTAGTAACATCGCTGCTAACGCCATCACCAAAAAGACTACCAAGATTATCCAGCAAGCTTCCGTCGTGTTTACTACTTTGCAAAGCATTCAACAATCCCGTAGCACCTTCGCCTGAACTATTGTTCTGCATTGCACCCATTAGCAAAGGTCCTGCCATTTCAATCACAGAAGAAGCTTGTGAGGAAGAAACTCCCGTTTGCTTGCTAACTCCGTCAATAATTTTTTGGAGATTATCTCCTCCCAAAAAGTCTAAAATTCCCGCCATTTTTATCAATTTTTAAAATTATTATCTATTTTATTTATCAAATCTATTTGAGTAATTTGATAATTTGTTCCGCCAATTCTGTGCCAATTTTACCCTGAGCCTCAACGGTTGAAGCGCCAATATGCGGAGTTAACGAAACATTAGGATGCATTAACAATCTGATTGATGGAGTTGGCTCATTTTCAAACACATCTAATCCTGCAAAACTTACCTTTCCACTTTCCAATGCCTCAAGCAGTGCTTCTTCCGAAATTACTCCACCACGAGCCGAGTTTATCACTCCCACGCCTTCCTTCATCATATCAAATTCCTCTGCATCAATGACATACATTTCTTGTACAGGAGAATTTACTGTAATAAAATCGGATTGTTCCAAAACCGTTTCTTTTTCAATTGTTTTTATTAAAAAAGAAACTTTTCTATCATCAAAGAAAGAAAGTTCTATTTCAGCCTCTTTTACGTTAGGGTCGTATGCTATTACATTCATTCCCAATCCTATGGCTATGCGAGCCACCGCCTGACCAACTCTTCCAAAACCGATAATTCCTAAGGTTTTCCCTCGAAGTTCCGTTCCGTTAGAATATAGTTTTTTCAACTGACTAAATTGCGTATCTCCTTCCAAAGGCATATTTCTGTTAGAATCGTGCAAGAAACGCACTCCCGAAAACAAATGTGCGAAAACCAACTCAGCTACGGAATTTGCCGAAGAAGCCGGCGTATTAATCACGTGAATATTCTTGCTTTTTGCGTATTCAACATCAATATTATCCAGCCCAACTCCCCCACGACCAATTAATTTTAAAGAAGGACAAGCCTCAATAATATCCTTCCCTACTTTTGTTGCCGAGCGTACTAAAAGAACATCAATATTGTGTTGATTAATATAATTTACTAACTGATTTTGAGCTACTTTTACTGTAATTACTTCAAATCCGTTTTCCTCCAGATGTTGCTTCCCTGATTCAGAAATCCCATCATTTGCAAGTATTCTCATCTTTTTTAATCCCTTTTATTTTTTCATTAATAGAAA
This sequence comes from Capnocytophaga stomatis, assembly GCF_002302635.1. Lineage (NCBI taxonomy): Bacteria > Pseudomonadati > Bacteroidota > Flavobacteriia > Flavobacteriales > Flavobacteriaceae > Capnocytophaga > Capnocytophaga stomatis. The sequence continues at coordinate 2,449,980 of NZ_CP022387.1, read as the reverse complement.
GGCAAAAATACTATTTTTCTGCTAAAAGACACTCCTTTTTCGAGAATTTGTTTTTAAAACATTTCCATTATTTTCCAATTCATAAACTCCTTTTTTCAGAAGATTCAAAAGAATAGAAAAAGCGTATTTCTAATTAAAATTCTGTAATTTTTAATCAAAAATACGCCACTAACACTAATTTAAACTACTTTGTGATGTGCTTTACACCTCCTCTTTATTTAAAAATTTTATTCCGACTATAATCTTACTTCCAATAGTTCCATTCCATTTGTATTTACATACATTTTTTGGCAACTTGCCGGAAATAAAACAGTTTCTCCTTGTTTTACAGATAGTTCTACTTTACCATCTGAAAGAGTTCCACTACCCTTCACACACATATAAATATGGAAAGAATCCTCCGAGCCGATTTCTTTCTCAAAATTTTGCGTCAGTTTCAAGTAATTTGTAATAAAATACGGGCAATTCACCATTGCGTTGGTTGTGTTTTCAGATTTCGGATAACTTACCTTGAAATCATCTTTCTTCTGATAATCAATTGCATCAAGAGCTTGTTCGGTGTGGAGTTCTCGCAAATTTCCATTTTTATCTCTGCGATTGAAATCATACACGCGATACGTTATATCACTTGTTTGCTGAATTTCTGCGATAATGATGCCGCCCCCAATAGCGTGAACCTTACCCGTGTTGATGAAAAAAGTATCTCCTTCATTTACCTTTTCATAATTCATTATGTCGGTAAGCGTCCCATTATCAAGATGTTGCTGATATTCTTCCTTAGTTACATTTTTGTTGAATCCCACGATGAGTTCCGCCCCTTCGTCGGCTTGCATTACATACCACATTTCAGTTTTCCCAAAAGAATCGTGTCTTTTTTTAGCTAATTCATCATTTGGATGAACTTGTATTGACAAATCTTCACGAGCATCAATGAATTTTATCAGAATTGGGAAATCAGCTCCGAATTTTTGATAAACGTGTTTTCCAAGTAACTCATTCGGATATAAATCAATAAGTTCCTGCAATGTTTTTCCTGAAAATTTACCATTTGCAACTACCGAGATATCTCCCTTAACCGCAGAAACTTCCCAGCTTTCGCCGGTAATATCCGTTTCAATTGGTTTGTTAAATAACGTTTTTAGTTTTGTTCCCCCCCAAAGTCTTTCTTTAAGAATAGGATTAAATTTTATTGGATACATAAATTAATTTTTTATAAGTAATTACTATTTTTAAATCTTAAGAAATAAAAAAACTCAAAGTTCAGCATTTTGAACCTTGAGTTTCTTACAGTTATGAAATTATTTGTAATCCTGATTTATTAAGTTTTTCTTCGGCATATTTTTTAGTTACCACCAATTCTTGTGCGTCAGAACTTGGTAACTCAAACATTGCATCAGTCAAAATACTTTCACAAAGTGAACGAAGCCCACGTGCCCCGAGCTTGTACTCCATCGCTTTTTCTACGATAAAATCAAGTGCTTCCTCTTTTATTTCAAACTTGATTCCGTCCATTTCAAACAATTTTTTATATTGCTTAATGATGGCATTCTTGGGTTCGGTCAGAATCATTCGCAAAGTATGTTTATCAAGCGGATTCATATAAGTAAGAACTGGCAAACGCCCAATAATTTCAGGAATCAAGCCAAAATCTTTTAAATCTTTCGGAATGATATATTGCATCAAGTTCTTTCTGTCAATAGTTCCTCCTTTTGATGAATTATAACCCACCGCTTGCATATTTAGTCGCTTGGAAATCAGTCGTTCAATACCATCAAAAGCTCCTCCTGCAATGAAAAGAATATGTTCTGTATTTACCTCAATGTACTTTTGGTCGGGATGTTTTCGTCCACCTTTTGGCGGAACATTCACGATAGAGCCTTCCAACAATTTTAACAATCCTTGTTGCACTCCCTCACCTGAAACATCACGAGTTATGGACGGATTATCACTTTTTCGTGCAATTTTGTCTATTTCATCAATGAAAACAATTCCTTTTTCAGCCTTAGAAACATCATAATCAGCAGCTTGCAATAATCGTGAAAGGATGCTTTCCACGTCTTCTCCCACGTAACCTGCCTCGGTTAAAACGGTAGCATCAACAATTGCCAACGGAACATTCAGTAACTTAGCTATAGTCTTGGCTACAAGCGTTTTACCGGTTCCCGTTTCGCCTACCATTATCACGTTACTTTTCTGTATCTCTACATTATCTTCATTATCAGGTTGTTGCAAACGTTTGTAATGATTGTAAACCGCTACTGAAAGAATTTTTTTAGTAAAATCCTGACCTATAACGTATTGGTCAAGAAATTCTTTTATTTCTTGTGGTTTTTTTAGTGTGATATCCTCTTTTGAAAAATTGCTGCTTTCCGTTCTGAAATTCAGTTCTTCCAGAAGAATTCCGTGAGCTTGCTCAATGCAATGATTGCAGATTCTTGCTTCTAATCCGTTGACGAGCAATTCTGTTTCAGCTTCAGGACGACCACAAAATGAACAATAATTATCTTCTTGTTTTTTCGCCATTTTCTATGCTTTTCGAACGAGAACCTCGTCAATCATTCCGTATGCTTTAGCTTCCTCCGCTTTCATCCAATAATCACGCTCCGAATCTTCGTACACCTTTTCAAAAGACTGTCTTGAGTGTTTAGCGATGATTTCGTAAAGCTCATTCTTTATCTTAAGCATTTCTTTCAAATTGATTTCCATATCAGTAGCTACACCTTGAGCTCCTCCTGAAGGTTGATGAATCATTATGCGAGCGTGTGGCAATGCAGAACGTTTTCCTTCGGCCCCCGCACACAAAAGCACCGCCCCCATAGAAGCCGCCATTCCCGTACAAATTGTTGCTACATCAGGCTTAATGAACTGCATCGTGTCATAGATTCCTAAGCCAGCGTAAACCTCTCCTCCAGGTGAATTTATATAAATTTGAATATCTTTTGAGCTATCCAAACTTTCCAAAAATAATAGCTGAGCCTGTATTATATTCGCCATCTGTGAATGAACCTCCGTTCCCATAAAGATAATTCTATCCATCATCAATCGGGAAAAAACGTCCATTTGAGTCACGTTCAGCTGGCGTTCCTCCATAATGTACGGAGTCATACTCGCTACAATTTTATCATAGTATAAACTATTTACACCGTGCTTTTTGATGGCGTATTTTTTAAATTCGTTTTTGTAATTCATAGGTTTTATTGATTTTTATATTAGCTGAAAAGGCGTTAAACCAAATTTAACGCCTCAACAGTTATGATAGATTTAAAGCTTTTAAGCTTCTTCTGTTTTGTAAACTTCTTTTATAAACTCGTCAAAAGTTACTTTTTTATCGTTTATTTTAACATTTCCTTTGTAGAAATCTAATAACTTATTGAAAACAAGTTGTTTGTTAATTCGTTCTACTTCTTCTCTGTTTTGCAGAATTTTGCCTACAATTCCATCAACGTATGATTCGTCTTCAATAGGCATTCCGTACTGTAACATTTGGTTTTTCACGTACGTATTTGCAAAACCTTTTAACTCCTCAAAAGTTGGATGTAATTTATTATCGTTTAGGATTTTACTTTCAATAAGCTGGTAACGAAGTCCTTTTTCTGAACTTTCATATTCGTTATTTGCTTCTTCCTCAGTAAGTTCTTTTTCACCCGCTGTACGCAACCATTTTTTCAAAAATTCAGCCGGAAGGTCAAATTTCGTATTTTCAACCAAATAATCAGTTACTTCATTCAAGAAATGTTGATTTGACTGCTCAGCATATTGAAGTTCAGAGTTTTCCTTGATTTTTTCACGCAATTGAGCCTCTGAAGTAACTTCTCCTGCCGGGAATAATTTATCAAAAAGTTCTTGATTAAGTTCAGCTTCTTCACGAACGTTAGCTTCCTCCAAAGTGAATGTTACTTCCACGTCCAAATCGTGAGCTTCATCGTGTGAAACTTTCAAATAATGCATTAAGCTGTGAACATCTTCAAACAACCCTTTGGTTTTCAATTGCAATTGGTCACCAATTTTCTTGCCAACAAATTTCTTACGATTTTTCTCGCTTACTTCTTCCAATTTGAAAGTAGCTTTGTTGTCGATATTTTTCTCTTCGTTGAAGAAAGTTCCTGTAATTTCAATATCGCTTTGGTCTAAAACTTCTCCTTTTGAAATCAGTTTACCGAATTGCTTGCGGATACGCTCAACTTGCTTATCAACTTGCTCATCTTCAACAGATATTTCATAGCGAGTAATTCCTTTGGCTGGTTTCAAATCCAAATCAAATGAAGGTGCCAAACCAATTTCAAACTCAAACGAAAAGTTCTCAGCATCCCAATCAAAATCTTGTTTTGCCTTAGGAAGCGGATGTCCTAATATATCCAATTTTTCATCAACAAGATACTTATTCAAAGAATCTTGCAATAATTTATTCACTTCATCAAACAATACTGCTTTTCCGTACTGTTTTTTTATCATTCCCATAGGCACGTGTCCTTTTCTGAATCCGGGAATATTTGCTGTTTTTCTGTAATTTGTAAGTACTTTCTCTACTTTATCAGCATAATCATTTTTTTCGATAGCAACCGTAACCACGGCATTCAAAGCATCAATTTGCTCTTTTGTAATATTCATTTTTTAAAATATTTATATCTAAAAATTTCAGTTTGCAAAGGTATGATTTTATATGGAAACTAAAAAATTTTTAAATTACTTTCTTACTTGCCTTTTATCATTTGTTTAATGGCTTGTTCTAAATTCTTTACAAGTCCAAAAAGATAATTGAACTGCTCCCAATAAAGATGTGTTTCTCGCATCGAAATAACTGGTAATGAATCGGTTGAATATTGAGATGAATTTTGCTGTTGCTCAACTATTTTCTGCATTTCCTGATTTAATTTTTCTAATGAGAAATCATTTTCTTTCAATTCTTCGGAAAAATTATCCGTGAACAATAACAATGTTCTTTTCAGAAGTGAAATGAGTGAATCAATTGTTTCGTTGAATATTTCCTTCGGGAAAGTTACTTGCTTGGATTTCAGACGAACTCCCAAAGATGCCACAGAAGCCAAAAACGATTGCTGAATCACGATAATTTCATAAATTGATGTATTATCATTTTGTTTTGATTTCGGTTCTTGTAACATTCGCTGAAAAGCAGCATTCAAATTTGATAATGCCAAAAAGGCTTCTTTTCGTGAAACTTTATATGTATTTGTAATTCCTTGATTTTCATTAAAAATGATTTTCACCTGCTTAAGATAATCAACATTTGCCTGTATTGATTTTTGCACCACATCTTGATATGTTCGGGATTCCCAACTCGGAAAAAGTAAATAATTTGCAACGAAAGCAAGCCCGACCCCGATGGCTGTATCGAGCAATCTATCGTGTATCACCGAATATACATCGGGGCTAATCAATGCAAACATAAAAATAGCTGTGATTGTAATAAAAATCGATGCATACATATAATTTTCTTGCATCAGCCCGAAAGCAATCGGCATACACAAAACCCCAAAATACAGATACAAATTTGGATACGGAAACAAAAAAATCACCGCAAAAGCAATTACTCCGCCCAAAATTGTTCCGTAAATTCGGCTCAAAGAACGTTCTTTAGTCAATCCAAAGCCCGGACGCATTATCAGAAAAATCGTTAAAAGAATCCAATATGCATTGCTTATAGAAAAATAATTCCCTATAAGATAAGCAATTAGCGTAGTTACAGAAAGCCGAATGGAATGCCGAAAGAAAGACGATTTAAAAGACATATGGTCTTTCAGGCGTTTCCAAGAATAATTCTGATAGCTCACAAACTTTCTGTACGTTTTTTCATCGCGTTTTCCTGCATCGTGGCTGTAATAATTATCAAAAATCACACGGATTTTTTCTATCGATTTATACTGATTTTCAATATAAATATAAAAATTTCGCAGTGTAAGTGATTTTTCTTTATCGGATTCGGTTTTAATTTGATTTTTTAGTTCCTCATTTTTCAGTTTTGCTTGCAAAAGTAGGTTTTTCAGAGAATCGTCCAACTTAATTTGCTTGCGAGAACCGATGTAAACTGACATTTGCTGCAATTGTTTTGAAAGTTCTTGCAGAAAATCAGCATAAATTTGCAAAAAATCTTTATTTTCTGCAAATTCTTTATCAATTTTTTCATATTGAACCGGATTTGCCAACGCCAATTCAAAAATATCAACCAACTCTATAAACATTAAAAATTGCCGTTGCAGATAATCCGTTTTGCCCGATTTACTTCGCGAATCAAGAATTACTTCTCGTAATTTCTCGTAATTCTCATTCAGATTAGTCTGTAAATCAATCATTTTTTTGAAACCTTCGGTTCTGTTTTCTGATAATAACAAATCCGAACGAACAGAGAAAAATTCTGATGTTAATGAAAAACATTTTCCCAAAAGCTGTTCGCTATATTGTCTGGGTTTTATCCATAAATAAAACAAAACCAATGATATATACCACATTCCGCTGATAAAAATGTACAGCAAATACAAATAAATTCCTTTGCCCGTCTGGATGTGTGACAGTGTTGAAGCAATACAAAACAAACCTGAAAAAGCAACCATCGAAGCTCGAAATCCATAAAGTGAAATGTAGGCATTGAAAAATGTTAAAATAAAGATTGTCAGCTCAAGCAAATAAGGATACGGATAAGTTATGTTCACAAAAAAAGAACTAACCATCGCCAAAAAAGTAGCCACCAAAAGCCCACCAATATGATGCTTTCTGTTGCCCGGAATATCGCTCGGAGAAATAGCTATTATACTCAATCCCACAGGAATACCTATTTCAAGAGCATCGAAATACCAACCAACACCAATAGGAAGAAGCACGGCAACCGTTTTCAGTACACCTTTAAAAAAAGAAAAACTTTTTAGAAAAGAGATGAGTTTTAAATGCATTTTTTAACTATATTCGCCACAAAAATACAAAGTAATTCTGAAATCGTATAATTTCAGAATTTTCAGCTCATTCAAATCCAAATAATAATATATAATTTATGGATAGTGACATAAAAAAATCCACTAAAACACTTATTGATGAAGGAGTTATATTATATCCTACGGATACCGTTTGGGGATTAGGTTGTGATGCTACCAACGTTACAGCTGTTTCTAAAATTTTCGGAATAAAACAACGAAATGAAAGCAAAAGTTTGATTATTTTGGTAGATTCCGTAGAGATGTTACAAAAATATATCTCAGAAATTCCTAATTTCGTACTGAATTTCCTTAAAACAGTTCAAAATCCAACTACAATCATATATTCCAATCCGAAAAATTTGGCAAAAAATGTAATTTCATCAGAAAATACAGTCGCAATACGCTTAATTCAAGATGATTTTTGCCAGAAATTAATCCAAAACTTCGGAAAACCCATCGTTTCAACATCAGCAAACATTAGTGGAGAACCTACTCCTCATACTTTCAGTGATGTAAATTCGTATATTATAGAAAAGTGTGACTATGTTGTAAAACATCGGCAAAACGATACAGAAAAACGAAACCCCTCTCGGTTGGTACGTTTTGATTCAGAAGGAAATATAGAATTTTTAAGATAAGAAAAACATATGAACAAACAGAATATCAAACAAATACGATACGACAAGGCTTATATGCGAATGGCTTTGGAATGGGCTAAACTTTCTCATTGTAAACGCAAACAAGTGGGGGCTATCATCGTGAAAGACAGAATGATTATCTCGGACGGATACAACGGAACTCCAACCGGATTTGACAATTGTTGCGAAGACGAAAACGGCGACACCAAATGGTATGTGCTTCACGCAGAAGCAAATGCAATTATGAAAGTCGCCTCCTCAACCCAATCTTCGTGGGGAGCAACGCTTTACATCACAATGTCACCTTGTAAAGAATGTAGCAAATTAATTCACCAATCGGGGATTAAACGCGTAGTTTACAAAGAAGCCTACAAAGATGATGAGGGAATCGCGTTTCTTAAAAAGGCAGGCGTTGAAATTGTGCATCTTTCGGATGTAGAATGATTACAATTAAAGCCGAAGAAATCAGATAAAAAACCATTATTTTTTTACTTTTAAATAAGTTTTATATTTTTGCCGACAAATTAAAGTATTATGCCGAAAATTAAGCTTTTAATTATATTTTTCCTTTTTATTGGAAGTTTTCAAACAGTTGTATCTCAAAATAACAACGGTAATAACGTAAACATTGACCCTCAGCAAATTTCTTCAATAAATCTTGATAAAATATCAGATGAGCAGCTCAAGACTTATTGGATAAAGGCTCAAAGTCAAGGATATACGTTAGACCAGCTTATTACAGCTGCCAGAATGCGAGGTATGTCGGACATACAAGCTATGAAGTTAAGACAGCGTATTTTACAACTTTCAACAAGCAAAAAGTCTGGTAATCAGGTTGAAGATTATTCTTTTCAGGACAAAGAGGAAGAATCTTTCGGATTTACAGGAAATGAAAATAAGGATTCTTTAGCACTCAAAAATAAGAAAGATTCTATTTTCGGGATGAATTTTTTCAAAAATCCGAAAATTTCATTCACTCCAAATATGAATATGGCAACTCCTGAAAATTATCAGGTAGGTCCGGGCGATGAACTTTTAATTGAGGTTTGGGGAGCCACAGAAGGTTCTTTCAAACAAAAAGTTGATACACAAGGAAATATATTCATAAACGCTATCGGGAAGATTAATGTTTCGGGTTTGTCTTTTGAAGATGTCAAAACAAAAATCAATTCTTACTTGAAACGAATTTACTCCGGTATTTCGGCGCCTAATGGTAGTTATAACAAAGTTTATACGGGAGTTACAATCACCCAAGTAAGAACCGTGAAAGTGAACATAATAGGAGAAGTTACTGTTCCCGGAACATATTCCTTGAGTGCTTTATCAACCGTTTTGAATGCCTTGTACGCTTGTGGAGGTCCAACGGAAAATGGTTCTTTCAGGGAAATTAATTTGGTTCGTAACGGACAAAAAATAGCTACTTTTGACGTTTATGATTTTCTGATTCACGGAAGTGAAAAAGGCAATTTACCTCTTAAAGATCAAGATGTTATCATAGTTCCTCCTTACTTAAATAGAGTATTAATTGAAGGAGAAGTAAAACGCAAAGGAGCATATGAAACTAAAGACGGAGAATCTCTGGCTAACTTAATTACCTTCTTCGGAGGTTTTACTTCGGATGCTTTTACTAACACTTTGGTTGTTGAGCGTATCAAAAATGCAAAACGGGAAGTAAAAGAAGTAGCTTTTGAGGATATTTCAAGCTTCTTGATACAAAATGGAGACAAACTAAAAGTACACCCAATTACAGACGAATATCAAAACAGATTAAGCATTGGAGGAGCTGTTTATCAACCAGGTACGTACGAATTTAAAGAAGGAATGACTGCTTATGATTTGTTAAATCGGGCAAATGGAGTAAGAAAAGAAGCTTCTTTGGAAAGAGGACTGATATTCAGAACTTTAAATCGTGTAGATTATCAAACCATCAATTTTTCCGTAAAAGATTTAATTGAAGAAAAAAATAATATTCCTCTGATAGATAATGACAGTATTCATATTTTCTATAAAGATTCTCTTCAAATGGCTCGTTTCATCAAGGTAGAAGGAGCTGTTAATAAGCCAAAAGAACTTCCTTTTATGGAAAATATGACCGTTGGCGATGTTATTGCTTTGGCAGGTGGGCTTTCGCAAGGGGCAGATGCTTCAACAATTGATATTTTCCGAGAAATTAACGATGGCGATTTCAGAAAACTTAGCCGAGATTTCAAAGTTTCTTCTAACAATGAGTTAATACCGGCAGAAGGCGACACTATTAAATTGCAACCTAATGATATTGTATCAGTTAGATATATAAAAGGTTACACACCAATGCAAACCGTTACTGTGGAAGGAGAAGTTTTATATCCGGGAATATACAGCATTCGCAGTAAAGATGAACGCATTTCCGACCTTATTGAACGAGTGGGAGGTTTTTCGCCTTATGCCTATGTTAGAGGTGCTACGCTCGTTCGGAAAAAATTAGATGAAGGTGACATCAAGCAAGAGCAATTTCTTGATGAAATGGTTATGGCAAGCAAAATCGGAAGTGACAACAATCAGGCTTTAAAAAAGATAGAAAAAAAATCAACCGAATATCGCATCGGGATTGATTTAAAAAAGATTTTAGAGAACAAACATAGTAAATACGATTTAATTTTGAGCGAAGGTGACGTTTTATTGATTCCTTCTGAAAAACAAACCATTGAAATCAAAGGAGAAGTTCTGGCACCATCACTGGTACGTTATGAAAGAGGATTGTCCTTGAGAGAATACGTAAATCGTGCCGGGGGCTTTTCCGACAGAGCAAAAAAACGTTCTATATACGTGATGTATGCCAATGGAGATATTAAATCCACTAATAATTCTCTTTTCTTTAAGAATTATCCGGAGTTGGAACCCGGTGCTATAATTATCGTACCTTCAAAACCTGAACGTCAACGACTTTCAACTTCCGAAACTATTGGAATTATCTCTGCAATAACAACAATGGGAGTACTAATTTTTAATGTGTTAAAAAAATAACAATGGATAGTAATCAACATAAAAACGAAGACGAAATAGATTTGCTTGAACTATTTCACAAACTGTGGATTAAACGAAAATCTATTTTGAAATTCACATTATTTTTCTTCATTTTGGGAATAATCATTGCTTTGATATCTCCGAAACAATACACAGCTGTCACGGTTATGATTCCTCAAACCTCTGGTGATAAAATGTCCGTTGGCGGATTGGGAGGGCTTGCGGCTATGGCTGGAATCAATTTAGGAGGGAGCTCAACAGAAAGTATTCCGTTAAACACTTATCCGAAAATAGTAGAAAGCATTCCTTTTAGAAAAAAACTTATACAAACCCCATTAAAATTCAATGATTTAAACGAAGTCATTTCTTACGAGAAGTATTGTAAAGAATACGCCAAACCCGGAATTCTTGGCAACATTAAAAAATACACAATTGGTTTGCCAAGTTTGTTATTCGGTAAAAAGAATGATGAAAAGTCAGTAACTTCTGAAAAAACAGATTCTATTTGGTCTTTATCACTTGAAGACAGAAATATTTTAGACGGCATCAGCGGGCAATTAGCAATCGATATCGATGAAAAAGAGGGAATAATTTCTCTATCATACTCAATGCCAGAGGCTTTGGCTGCTGCTCAAATGTTGCAGAGTACGCAAACACTGTTGCAGGAAACTGTGACGGAATTTAAAACCCAAAAAGCCAATGAAGAGCTAAAATTCATCGAACAACGATACGAAGAAGCCAAAAGTGATTTTAAAGCGAAACAATTTGCTTTGGCTCAGTTTCAGGACAGAAACAGAGACCTTTTCGGTTCGTTGCCACAAACAAGATTGGAACAATTGCAATCTGATTACAATCTTTCTTTCAATGTGTACTCTGAACTTGCTAAACAGGTAGAAGCCAAGCGAATAAAAGTAAAAGAAGAGCATCCTATCTTCACGATTGTTGAACCTGTTAGTGTGCCAAACGAGCGTTCAAAACCTAAACGGGGAATGATTGTTGCCATTTGGACTTTTTTCGGATTTATAATAGGAGTCAGCCTCGTATTTATCAAGGATTCCATCAAAAAAATCAAGAGTAATAATATTTATAATGAATAAAAATTGAATAAACTTTTTCAAAAAGATGAATCTTTATTCTGATAAATAAAATATTATTGTATCTTCGCAACTTGTATGAATATTTATGACATTGAAACTATAAAGTTATTGCTTGATAAGCGATTGAAAATAAGCATTATCCCTCACAAAAATCCTGATGGCGATGCAATAGGAAGTTGTTTGGGATTGTATCATTATTTAAAAACTCATAATCAAGATGTTAAGGTAGTATCACCTAACGATTTCCCAGATTTTTTCAAGTGGTTACCCGAAGCTGAGAACATTGTGATTTATGACAATGACCCCAAAGCGGCTACTGAACAAATTGAAAAATCAAAGTTGATTTTCACATTGGATTTCAATTCACTCAAGCGAGCTGATACGCTAACCCCATTGTTAGAATCCTCGGAAGCTACTTTCATTATGATTGACCATCATCAGGCCCCTGAAGATTACGCCAAAATCACATTTTCCAATCCTAATGCAAGCTCCACGTGTTCAATGATTTATTCTTTCATTGATGCAATGGGTGATAAAAACGCTATTAATCAAACTATTGCAACTTGCTTGTACACAGGTATTATGACCGATACAGGCAATTTTAAATATGCCTCAACAACGAGCAATACATTTAAAATAGCTTCTTTTTTGATTGAAAAAGGTGCTAATAATAGCCAAATCAACAGTAATGTATTTGAGAATAATTCCTATGACAGAATACAACTAATGAGTGTAGCTCTTAAAAATATGGTTTACCTAAAGGAACACAACACCGCTTACATTACACTGACTTCAGAGGAATTGGCTAATCATAATTGCCAAAAAGGTGATACTGATGGTTTTGTAAATTATGGTTTAACCATTAAAGATTCAAAATTAGCTGCCATTTTTATTCAAGAGAAAAATTATATAAAAATTTCTTTTCGTTCTAAAAATCAGCACGATGTGAATGCTTTTGCACGCAGATTTTTCAATGGAGGCGGACATATCAACGCTGCCGGAGGAAGATTTGACGGCTCAATGGAAGAAGCTACTGCTTATTTTCTGAAAATATTACCTGAATTCCATTAACAACCTAAAAATAAATAAGTTATGTTAAAAAAATGGATTTTTTTGATTGCGGTAACGGTTTTGGGAATAGCTTGCAACGAGAAACAAGCTCGTCGTCCTATTTCTGTTAAAAGCGGTAATACTTTTCTGAAAGAGTCAGCGGAAAAAAATAAAAAATTACTCAGTTCGGAGGAAGCTCTCATTGATTCCATCATCAAAAAAGATACATTACACCATTTTATTGATTCAGAACACGGATTCAAGTTCTATTACACTCGGCAAAACCCTGAGGCTACTTACACAGCTGAGTTTGGGGACAAGGTAACTTACAACTACAGCATTTCCGACATCAACGGAAATGAAATTTATGAAGAATCAAAAGAAGGTGATTATCAATATTTTGTTGAAAAAGAAGAGCTTTTCTTAGGACTTCGGTCTGCTTTAAAAATTTTGAAAGAAGCAGAAAGTGGCGTTTTCTTTTTTCCTTCGGAAATTGCCTACGGATATCGTGGAGATAAAGACAAAATTGAAAGCAATCAACCCATTATTGCAAAAATACGAGTAACAAAAATTGAAAAAAATAAAAATACACAGGAAATAATTAATAATCAAAAAGATACAATTCAGAAACCAAATTAAATCAATCAAATTTTAAAGTAAAATTTAATTAAAAATCAATATTTTATGAAACGAATGAATGTAATTATGTTGTTATTTGCAACGGCAATTTTCTTCAGTTGTAAATCACAGAAAACGTCTAACTTAGGAGATGGATTATTTGCTGATATTCAGACTAATAAAGGGAATATCGTCATAAAACTTAACTATAAAGAAACACCCGTTACTGTGGCAAACTTTGTAACATTGGCTGAGGGTACAAACTCTTTTGTAAAAAGCGAATTTAAAGGAAAACCTTACTACAATGGTGTAATTTTTCATCGTGTTATCAAGGATTTTATGATTCAAGGCGGCGACCCAACAGGAACAGGAATGGGCGACCCGGGCTATCGTTTTGAAGATGAATTTGTTGAGCATTTAAAACACGACAAAAAAGGAATTCTATCAATGGCTAATGCAGGTCCCGCAACCAATGGTAGTCAGTTCTTTATAACTCACGTGCCAACTCCTCATTTGGATGGCAGACACACTGTTTTCGGCGAAACCGTTGAAGGATTGGAAGTAATTGATTCTATCGCCAATGTAGCCACTGCAGAAGCTAACAGACCTGTTGAAGACGTGAAAATCAACAATGTTTTGATTATCCGCAACGGAAAAGAAGCTGAAAAATTCAATGCTACAAAAACCATCGAAGATTATTTTGCCAACGCAGAAAAAAGAGAGAAAGAAAGAGAAAATAAAATCAAAGAAGCTGTAAATTCTTTCTTAGCTGAAGTAAAAGAGCAAGAACCTAAAGCTAAAGCCCTTCCTTCAGGAGTTAAAATTTTTACTTTGAAAGAAAGCAAAGGAGAAACTCCTAAGCACACACAGCAAGTTTTAGTAAATTATGCAGGATATCTAACTGATGGTACGTTGTTTGACTCAAATATAAAAGAGGTTGAAGAGGCTTTCGGAAAATACAACATTGCTCGCGACAGAGGCAATGGATACACCCCGATACCTATGCAATACAGCAAATCTGCACAGTTAATCCCCGGATTTAAAGAAGCTTTACTTACCCTAAAAGTGGGTGAAAAAGTGCGTGTCTTCATCCCTTCTGCCTTAGCCTACGGAGAAAGAGGAGCTCAAGGAGTTATTCCACCAAATAGTGATTTAATTTTTGACATTGAGGTTCTGGGAATTGCACAATAGAAAAATAGAATCTTTTTAAATACGAAACAGTAGTTATTAATTTAGCTACTGTTTTCTTTTTTTGTCAAATCAAATAAAACTAAAAATTATAGTTTAAAAACTATGAAAAATAGTTGTTTAACTTATTTTTTTAGTTTACATTTGCATCAAAATAAATTCGTTATCTCATTCATTAACTATAAATATATAAAAATGAAAAACTTAACATCAAAAGAGGAAGAAATTATGTCTTTTTTTTGGCAAGAAGGAAAACTGTTTGTAAAGCAAATTTTAGAAAAGTACGATGAACCAAAACCTCATTTTAACACAATTTCCACTTATGTAAGAGCATTGGAAGAGAAAGGTTTTTTATCACACGAGGCTTTCGGAACGTCATATCAGTATTTTGCCATCATTTCAAAAGAAGATTATCAAAACCGAACGCTAAAGAATGTGGTAAAAAAATACTTCGGAAATTCATATCTGAATGTGGTAAATACGTTTATAAAGTCCGAAAAATTGTCGGTAGAGGAAATCCGAAAACTATTAGATGAAATTGATAATAAATCCTGATTATTCTATGGAAAATTTACTTTTATTTGGATTTAAAAACCTAATTTTCACAGGAGTACTATGGATTGCATATCGCTTTTTCATCAGCGGAAATACATTTCATCAAGCAAACCGAATCATCATTTTGTTAATTTTCGCAGGTGGAATTTTGCTTCCTTTTACAAAAATCAACTTACCTGAATTCAATTTTCTGAAAGAAGTACAAACCTCGTCAGATTTTCTGCTTCCACTTGCTGAAAAAAATGATAAAATCGAAGTAGCTAAAAACACCAATAACCAACTGATTTATAATTTTTTAATAACAATTTACGGATTAGGAGTTCTATTCTTTAGTTTTCGCTATATCATTGGTTTAGTGTCACTTATAAGAATTTTGAAAAACTCCCAAAAAAAGCAACTTCCAAATGGTGTTTTCGTGCATATTACAACAGAGAATGTGCTTCCGTTTAGTTGGTTCAAATATATTGTGCTTTCGGAAAAAAATCCAACGTATTATTCTGAAAATGTGATATTTCACGAAATGGCTCACGCTGCTTATCGTCATTCGTGGGATTTACTTTTTACTGAATTGTATCGCATCTTATTCTGGTGGAATCCGTTTGTTTGGCTACTCAAAAAGGAGCTTATGCAAGTTCACGAATTTCAAGCTGACCAAAAGGCAATTCAGCAAACAAACAATGCTAATTTATACCGTAAAGAATTGATAATCCAGTGTGTTGGAGCCAAGAAAGTAGCCTTTGCACACAATTTTGAAACAAGTAATTTAAAAAAACGTATTTATATGACAATGAGAGACAAATCAACAGGAAAAGCCAAATGGAGCTACGGAACGCTCATTTTAGCAACAAGTGCAGTAATGTTTTTATTTTCAAACGAAACATTACAAGCACAAGAAAAGGAGACAAAAAACACTTCTGAAATTGAAGTTGTTGGTCACAAAAACGCAAAAAATCAGGATATTATAAATGACCCTGAAGTTATTGTGATTTTAGATGAAAAAAAAGTGGAAAATTCTGTATTACAGCAAATAAACCCTGACGAAATTGCAAGTATTTCGGTTTTAAAAGACAAAAAATCTATTGGAGCTTATGGAGAAAAAGGGAAAAAAGGCGTAATCAAAGTAACTACCAAGAAACTTTCCACCGAGCCAAACAAGGAGGTTGAAAAATCAAAAATCACCAATGATGCGTTACTAATTGTAGATGGAAAAGAATTAGATATCAGTAATTTAGAAAAGATAGACCCTAAAAATATTGAATCTATAACCGTTTTAAAAAACAAAAAATCCACAGACGCTTACGGAGAAAAAGGCAAAAATGGTGTGATTTTAGTTGTAACTAAAAAATAGATTTACGCATAATATTTTACCAAAAAACGCTACAATGTGCGTTTTTTTTATTTTTTAAGAATTTTATTCAAAAACAAATCATACATCAAAAGTTTGAATAAAACATTGTACTTTTGCTAAAAATCTGAAAATTTGCAATCTCTTTTAAATATACGTCATTTTTACAAACCTTTTCAGCCGATAGCCCAATTCGCTGATAATGTTTCTTATACGGAAATTTTTCCCAATGAGAAGTTATTGCCTTTTATCTATTGTTATTGGCAACTCAAAACGGAACTACAACTTACTGAAAACTATCAACATAGAGTGATTTCCGATGGTTGTATGGATGTCTTTTTTGAGTTGAATAATCCCGAAGAGAGTTACCTTATGGGCTTTTGTAAAAGTTATACCGAATTTCCTCTGGGCAACCAATTTAACTATGTGGGAGTGCGATTTTTGCCCTCTGCTTTTCCGTTGATTTTCAAGCAAGATGCTAAGGAATTGAGCAATAATGATATTCGTTTGGATTTAGTTTTGTCCGATTTGGCGACATTTATTGTACAAAAATTCAGTAACACACAAAATTTGCAACAGATTAAAAATAAATTAGATACATTTTTTATCAAATTTTTGGAGAAGGCTGATTTTAGTATAGACAATCGATTTTCCAAAGCTTTGGAAATTATTCTAAAATCAAGAGGTAATACACGGATATTGAGAGATTTAGACACAGGAATTAGCCCTCGTCATCTCCGCCGATTATTTGAATTTTACATTGGTGACACGGCAAAAACTTTCAGCCAAGTAGTTCGTTTTCAGTCTTTTATGAATAATAAAATTTCTATACAAAACACTGACAATCAACTATTTTATGATATGGGCTATTACGACCAATCGCATTTTATCAAGGAATTTAAAACTTTTTATGGAGGAACACCAAGTAAAGTTTTTCAAAATCATTAAATTAAAAAAATGGAAAAATTTATCGATTATATACAAACCTTAGCTCCTATTCCTTCCGTACCCAATTGCCTTTATTTCAATGATGAAGATGTTTGTTATGGCGAATATTGCGAATTAGAATTTAATCAAGAATGAGGAGATATTCATCTTGATAAAGAAGATTATAACATATATTTCACATCAAATCAATATATTAACTTTTACAAACAAAAAAGGACGTATTTTACACGTCCTTTTGTTTTGGGCTATAATGTTACCCGTAATTTATTTTCTTCATTTTGGCAAAAAAATGCCTGCCGTACTACGACTCCATTCTCACAATTCTGGGTTGAAAGCGACCTAAAATATCTACCAAATCGGTTTGGGCATTCATCACCTCATTGATGTTTTTGTATGCCATTGGAGCTTCTTCGGCATTACCTCCGATGAGTGTTACTTTCTTGTTTTTCAGTTCTTTTTTGATGTCGCTTTGAGTGAAAAGTGTTTTGCACGCAGCTCGCGAATGAAGCCTTCCTGCACCGTGCGATGCCGAACACAACGAATCAGTATTTCCTCTTCCGCGAACGATAAAACCTTTCTCCGTCATCGATGCGGGAATAATGCCAAGTTCTCCTTCACCTGCGGGAGTCGCCCCTTTGCGATGAACGATAACTTCTTTGCCGTTGTGAACTTCTTTCCAAGCAAAATTATGATGATTTTCAATCCGTGCCTTGAGTCGCCCACCAATGGCTTTTATCAGCCGGCGATGAATATCGTAATGACAAGCCGAAGCATAATCTCCGGCAAGGTTCATCGCTGTCCAATACTCCAAACCGAGATGCGTACTGAGGTCGAGCCACGCAAATTGCTGAGCTTCTTTAGGTAACGGACATTGTTCTATTGCTTTTCGTACGTAATATTGAGCAATTTCCGCCCCGAAACCTCGCGAACCACTGTGCGATAAAATGCCCAGATATTTGCCTTTCGGTAACCCGATTTGCGGGTCTTCCTCCAGAATTTCTACCTCTCCGAATTCCACAAAATGATTGCCTCCGCCGGAAGTTCCCATTTGCTTGATAGCTTTGCCTTTCAATCGTTTAAGGATTGGAATAAGGTCGAAAGTATCTCGGTCGAAAATTTCGTGTTCAATATGTGATTTATGTGTTTCATACATTCCAAACTTGGTGTGTTCCACGAGCATTTTTTCGTATTTGTCCTTCGCACCATCGAGATATGAAACGGGTACATCTAAGATACTCAAACACATACGGCAACCAATATCCAATCCCACGCCATACGGAATTACAGCGTTTTCTACTGCTAAAACACCTCCGATAGGCAAGCCGTAACCACTGTGAGCATCGGGCATCAACGCTCCGTTTACCGAGATGGGCAGTTTTAAAGCCGTGTAAAGTTGGTTTTTGGCTTCTTCCGAAATGTTACTTCCAAAGATTTTAAAATCAGCTCTTTGGGCATTGAGTTGGCGTTTTTCTGTTTTTTTGGAAGAAAGCAAGGCTTCGGCGATTTGCCCGAAAGTCAGATGTTTTTCAAAATCTTTCGGGTTTGCCAAAATTTCTTTCAATAAAGATTTTATATACGCCTGATTTTTATCGTTAAAATTGCGTTTCATTACTTCCAACGCCACATTAACCGATTGATTATTAGGATATCCTAACTTTAATATATCTTTTCCTTTTAATTTTAAATTTCCCATTGTTTTATTTTCAAATTGTTTTTACTCTATAAGTTCATCATAAGAACTTAAAAATCTTGAGGGAACTTCATCAGTGAGCCAAACACCATTTTCCGAAAGGTAGAACAAATATCCTTCATTGAGCATTTTGCAAGTATCTATCTGAAAAACAAAAACTTCTCCGTGTCGGCTACCTACTTTTTGAGCGGTTTCCAAATCTTTGCTCAAGTGTACGTATTGTCTGTTTTGTTTCTGAATACCTTTTTGATAAATACTTTGCACAAAACGCTGAGCTGTACCGTGATACAAAATGGCGGGAGGCTTCTGCGGAAGTAACTCCAAGTCCACCGAAACCGAATGTCCTTGATTAGCTCTGATTTTGGTAAAATCAGCTGAGAAACTGTATCGTTGTTTGTTGTCAGAAGCGACAATCTCTTTGAGAATGCCCAAATCAATACCAAATTTCGGATAAAGTTTTTTTATTAAGGTTTCAGTATCTGTCCAGCCATTTTTGTCCAATGTTATTCCGATAATTTCGGGACTGTGCCTCAAAACCAAACTGATAAACTTACTGATTCTGTTATAATTATCTTTGTTTCTTAAATCTTTTTGCTTCATTTTTCTACTAAATTATCTATTTCTCTGTACTCCTCTTCATCGAAATAATCATCACAAATGGTTTGATATTTTTTGATGAGTGATTGCAAGGCGTTTTTGTAGCCCAAATCCCATAAAAGTAAGGCAGCGTGATACACGATTATTTCATCAGTATATCTTTCATTTTCAGAATATTGTACAATCAAATTTTTCTCAATAAAATCAAAAGTTTCCGCTATCATCTCTGATTTTAACTCAGGATTTTTGATAAAAAAAGAAATCAATCCTATACGCGTACAACATTCGTGGGTAATACTCGTGCCAAGCCAAGATTTCCAAACTTGCATTAGTACTTCATTATCAATGTAATAGCTATTCATTACATCTAACAGAAAATTCGTTTTGAGCTTGTCATATTGGCTTAAATCCAATTTTGTATTCAGATATTCAACTTGCTCATTGATAGGGGATTCCTGAAACTTAAAAAACAACCTATTCTTTTCTTCTTGTAGTTCTAACATTTGTGCGATATAGTCTTTCATTTTTCTTAATTTTAAATTTTTCACTGTGTAACGTTTTTGATAATCGTTTGATATTCCGCTCCTCTGTCAGGGTTTTCATCGGATAATATCACTAATAATTTTTCTATTTCACGCATTACTTTTGTTTGGTAACTTTCTGCTTGTGATTGTGTTGAGAAAAAATCTGTGTGCATAAATTCTCCGTACACGCCCAGCGTTACCGAAAAAGGAGCAGTCAATCCGTCTTTTTCTATCGTTATTCTGGCTCCGTCACTATGTTCTAAATCGGAAATAATAATTCCTTCCTCCGAACCTCGTTTTCCTATATTTTTTCTATTGTTTTTCCACATTTTTATAATAGTTAATGATTTTTTGGCAAAACTACTGACAAATGTCTACGCCATCAAGAAATGAGCGTCTACAAAGTGTCTACAAGGTGATAATTAACAATTATTCATCAAAATTGATTTTTTTATTTTTTGTTCGTTCTTTTTTGTAAGATTTATCCACAAAATTCCGTTTGAAATCTGTTCCCGAAAAGGTACGAACCGCATTGCCTCTCGCTACTTGCTGATGATTGTTCCACTGATTTTGAGCCTGTTGCTTGAGTTTCTCCAATTCAAAAAGTTGCAATTTTTCTTTAATTCGGCTGATGGCTAACTTCTTGTTTTCCAATTGCGAACGCGTATCCTGCACAAAAACACTCACTCCCGAAGGCTGATGCGTAGCCCGAACCGCCGAGTTTACTTTATTAACATTTTGTCCGCCACTGCCTTGCGAACGCACCATTTGAAACGAAATATCGCTCTCACGAAACACCGTTTTTTCTGATTGAGAAAGCTCAAAAACGCCAATAAACCAGTTCGACCGCTGGTGAAATTTCCTAAAAGTGGATTTTCCTACCCAACAAACCGAACCGAGCCAATCCTTTAAAAAATCTTGTAAATCAGTTCCTTTCAAAAGAAGTGTGACAGATTTTAAGGTTAAGTTTTCGTCGCCTTCTTCTCGGTGCAGGATTTCTGTTTGTATGCTATTTTCTTTGGCTTCTTGCAAAAATATTTTCAATACTTTGGCTACTACCCATTGGCATTCCAAAGGTCCTTTTCCTGAAGTTATTTGTATGATTTTTTCCATTTTTCTAAGATTTTAAGTACAATTTCTTTGTTTTTTTTAATTTTGATAAAAGTCGGAAGTTTTGCCACCATCGTCATTCCTTTTCGAGGACGCAAATCCGAACTGATGTAATTTTCTATTTCCAACAAATGTTTATCATTTTTCGCCCAAAACAAATTCCCCCGAACGTTTTCCTGAAAGAAATAAGGCAACCCCAAAGTATTATCGCACATCAATCCGTTTGCTTTATCGGTATTGATTCTTTCAAAAATTGGGTCGTATTTCGGATGAACCAAGAGTGAATGATTGCATTTTTTGCATTTTACGGGAACAAACTGCTGTTTTTCCTTTATATTTTCCTGTTTTATTTCAATGGAATTGCCACAAAACGGACAATTGAGCTTAATAATGAGGTTAAAAAGCAATAAATCGCCACTTTTTTTGACTAAACCACAGTGATTACACCTCAAAACAGAATGATTTGGGAAAGTTTCACCCGTATGACGGATAACCGCACTTTTTTGACAATTCGGGCAAACCACCCAATTTCCGTTTTCCCACAAGTGAGTATATTTTTCTTTATATATCTTTTTCATTTTCAATACATTTAAAGCATTTCTTCAAAAATAGAAGCAATTTCACTGGCGGAAAGCTTCATTTTTGATAAATTATTGTTCTTTAAGTCGTTGTATTTATATTTTTCCTTGCCTTTTTTCTTCTCAACATCTTTCCATCCGTAACTTCTGCTGGCTATTTTCTTTTGTATGATGCCACGAACTTTATAATTGTCCAGAAACTTATCCAACTGGGCAAGTTCTCTCTCCAAATCCAAGTCCAATGGGCGATAATGTGTTATCATATAAGGTTTTACACGCAACACAAATCGCCAAGGGTCTCGAAATTCGTAATAAGTTTCAAAAACTTTTCGATGCGGATTGTATTCTTCGGTTTTTATAAAATACGCTTGTTCCTTGTAGTTGAATTCCAATTTTTTATACTTTGGAAATTGCCATTCGATGATTTTATGCAGCTTTTGTTCGCGTGGAACTTGTATTTTTTTGCCTCGTTTTCGTTTCTTTTTCAGAAACTTACGATTATCGGAATATTGATAAGTATTGATTTTTTCTAAAATTTGATTGAAAAAATCGACACTTTTACTCCGAGCAATGTCGTCCCGAAGCACAAAAAAACGTACAAATCCCTTTTGATAAGGTTCAGGCAGAGGCACCAAAGGAATGTTTCGCTTCTGATTCCAAAGTTTTCGCCACAGCTTATTTTGCTGGCGAACGTACTTCTCGAAAGCCTCTTTCACCAATCGTTTTCGTGTTCGTAGGCTTCTCAATCGAGAATTTTCTATAAATGAATTTCCTATTACTTACTTTTTGATTATCAAATGATTTTAAAAAGATATTCAGGGAATTTTGCAATAAAACTTCTTTTGCTAAGGATAATTTATCCCGATTCGGATAAAAAAGAGAAGTACCATAAACAAAATAAAACCCGAAATCTGCTGACTTCGGGTTTTGGATATTTCGTTATACTATTTTTCTAAGAATATGCAACAACACGAAGCCGTGCCACTGAGAATGGCAAACAAACGGAGGTATTTTGAATGAAATTAAGCATTTTACTTCGTGTTTTTTTATGTTAAACAATTATTTTCTTTGTGTAAATCGGTGCAAATGTAGAACAAATTACAGGAAATACAAATTTTTATCTGATTTTTTTGATTTTTAGAAGAAATAAGGATAATAAAGAATTGCCAAGGCTATTGTCGCTGCACCAACGGCAAAGCCTACAGCTCCTGCTGAAATATCTTTGATTGTTCCTATTTTTTTATGATAATCAGGATGAATGAAGTCGCAAATTTTTTCTATGGCAGTGTTAAGGCTTTCAACAGTTAAAACAATGCCACAAGCCAAAACCTGAATCATCCATTCAGTTCTTGAAATTTCAAAATAAAATCCTAAAAAAAAGAAAAACAGAGTGACAGATGTATGAACAAGAATTGGCGGTTCTTTGCAAACCAAGTGCCAAACTCCCACCAATACGTAATATAAACTCCTGATTCTTCCTTTAATAAATGTAATCATCTTATTTGAAATGAGTGAGGGCAAATTTAAAAAATATTTCGCAATTTCATAGCTATCACACCCCAAATAGCTTCTTTAATGATGCTTCCGTTCATCTTCGATTTTCCTTTTGCTCTGTCGGTAAAAATGATTGGTACTTCCGTGATTTTAAATCTTTTAAGATGAGCTTTGTATTTCATCTCAATTTGGAAAGCATAACCCACGAATTCAACTTTGTCAAGTTCAATGGCTTCAATTACTTTTCGGGAATAGCAGATAAAACCAGCGGTGGGGTCGTGAATTTTCATTCCTGTGATGATTTTTACGTATAAAGAAGCTCCGTAAGAAAGCAAAATGCGTTGTAAAGGCCAATTTACAACATTTACTCCCTTTACATAACGCGAACCGATAGCCATATCACTTCCGTTTTCAGCACATTCTTTGTATAAACGTAATAAATCAGCGGGATTGTGCGAGAAATCGGCATCCATTTCAAAAATATAATCGTAATTATGCTGTAAAGCCCACTTAAATCCGTGAATATATGCCGTTCCTAAGCCTTTTTTCTCGATTCGGACTTCCAAAAATAACTTTTCAGGAAATATTTGCTGTAATTCTCGTACTTTTTCGGCTGTTTTGTCGGGAGAATTATCATCTACGATTAAAATATGAAACTTTTCAGATTGCTCAAAAACAGCTCTGATAATGGCTTCAATATTTTCAATTTCGTTATATGTGGGAATAATTACAAGCATTTATTTTTTGATATGGAATTTCGTTGTAACAAAAACTTTGCCGAAGTTTCTTATAACTTGGCAAAGTTTTTTTATTTTGTAAATTTAATTTTTATGCTTGTATTACATATGCCCCATTTGCTCGGCTAAAGCTGCGTTTTGCTGGCGATATACACCACTTTCGAGTTTGCTTCGGATGGCAGAGAAAGCTTCCAGAGTTTCCTCGATGTCCTTCATTGTATGTGAAGCAGTTGGAATCATTCTCAAAAGAATCATTCCTTTCGGGATTACCGGATACACCACAATTGATAGGAAAATACGATAATTTTCACGTAAATCATTCACCATCGCCATCGCCTCAGGAATGCTTCCTTCCAAGAAAACAGGCGTTACGCAAGTGTTGGTATCACCAATGTTGAATCCGCGTGATTTGAGTCCGTTTTGCAGAGCATTTACATTGTCCCATAGTTTCTGTTTCAGTTCGGGCATCGTGCGAAGCATCTCCAAACGTTTTAAAGCTCCTTTTACATAAATCATCGGTAGGGATTTGGCGAACATCTGCGAACGCAAATTGTACTTCAAGTAGTCAATGATTTCTTTATCTCCCGAAACAAACGCCCCAATTCCTGCCATTGATTTGGCAAAAGTAGAGAAATATAAGTCGATTTGGTCTTGAACACCTTGTTCTTCACCGGCTCCGGCTCCTGTTTTTCCGAGCGTTCCGAAGCCGTGGGCATCGTCCACCAAAATACGGAAACCGTATTTTTCTTTATATGAAAGAATTTCTTTGAGTTTTCCTTGTTGTCCACGCATCCCGAAAACTCCTTCGGTGATTACCAAAATACCGCCTCCCGTGGTGTCTGCCAATTTTTTGGCACGCTCGATATTTTTAGCAAAACTCTCTACATCATTGTGTTTGTAAGTAAAACGCTTCCCGAAGTGCAAACGAACCCCGTCGATAATACATCCGTGCGAATCCACATCGTAAACAATCACGTCATTTTTGGTCACCAATGCATCAATGATGGAAACCATTCCTTGATAACCGAAATTCAGCAAGTAAGCGGCTTCTTTGTGAGTGAATTCGGCAAGATTGCGTTCCAACTGCTCGTGCATTGAGGTGTGTCCGCTCATCATTCTTGCTCCCATTGGGTAGGCGGCTCCGTATTCGGCTGCTGCTTCGGCATCTACTTTACGGATTTCAGGGTGATTTGCCAACCCCAGATAGTCGTTAATGCTCCAATTGAGGATTTCTTTCCCCTGAAATTGCATTCTGGGTCCCAGTTCGCCTTCCAATTTTGGGAAAACATAGTATCCTTCGGCGTGTGAAGCCCAACGTCCGATATTTCCTTTGTCGTTTTTTATTCTGTCAAATAAATCTTTCATCTTTATTTTGTTTCTTTAATAATAACTCCTTTTTTGAGGCACAAAGATACGTGCATTTTTTGGATTTTTCAGGATTGCCCGGCTCAAAATTCATCGGTGGGAGAGCAAATATTGTAATTTCTGTCTGCTAACTCAATGAACCGTACCAAAAACTCCGAATCCTTTATGTTTGATTACAATGTTTTAGCGTATTTCCGTTGTCATCGTTTTCACTTTTACGCACGAGCCGTCCCTCGGGAAAAATACCTTTACGCAAAGTACATTCCGCAATGTGGTAAAACGTTATTTCCGTTATGATTTTTTCCGGATTGCCTGCCGTTATTTCTTGCCTCTTCCTCGTATTACGTCATTGACACTCTCGATGATTTTTGAAGCAGCCGAAATAAAACTCCCGTATTTGGAATTGTCCGCAATTTGCATCGCAATCAGATAGGGGATAATCTTTTTATTGACAATTTCCAGCAGGGGCTTACGCAGGGAAGTTGCCGTAGGCTGATTTTCCCACTCGGAGCGTGCTTTTTCGTACTCGGCACGGGCTTCGGCAAACACATTTTGCTCCTTTCTCAGGTTATCGAGAGCTTGCGAAACGCCCGCAAGTGCTGACACGGAGGCAACTGCTTCTTCCGTTGCAAAATCTGCCAATAATGATTCAATGAGGTTCGATTCGCTTGAATAATTTTCGTCCGTGATTCCTACACCATACTTTTTGAAAATAGCAGCAAGCCTCTCTCCGTGTGGTTTGAGCGTTTGTTCGGGAATGTTTTCATATCCCGTAAGCAGTTTCGAGAGTACCCGAACGGCATCATCACGTCGTGAATCAATTTCTTTCAATTTTGAAAGCACACTATCGCGTTTTACAGCAGCGGTAATGGCTTTGCCTTGCTTTTCCAGTTCGGAAAAGTGGGTGGAAAGGAAATTGTCATCTTGTAAGGCGGTTGTTTTTTTGTAAAGCTCTGACAATCGGTTGGCAATATCGCCAAGTTCGGTAACACGAGCAGATGTAATTACTTTTTTCATAATGGTATAATTTAATGTTAGTGTTACGTTTTCAAACAGAAATTGACAGCTTGTTATTTTTATCAATTTCTAAACAGAAATTTATTGTTCCTGTTTGTTGATGGCAAATTTCTAAACAGAAATTCGGTGTTTTGCTCTCTTTTTAGTCAATTCCCGAACGGAAATTTATTGTTTCTGTTTCTTAACAACCAATTCTTAAACAGAAATTCGGTGTTTTGCTTTCTTTTTAGTCAATTTCTAAACAGAAATTCATTGTTCTTGTTTGCTGACAACCAATTTCTGTTTAGAAATTTATTGATTTTACTTCTTAATAGGAAGTATATTGATAAAAATGCTTTGTTATGAATTGCTTTTTATCTGTTTTGAAAGAGATTTTACGAGAATCTCCTTGTGATTTCCTTATTTTTGAAAATATGCTAAAAGCCCGATTCGGTTATAAGGATTATTCCAAAAAACCTTGTGCTTTCATCCATTTGTCGCTGTAAATTTTGCTCATATAACGCGAGCCGTGGTCAGGGAAAAGAATTACCACTACGCTGTTTTCGTCAAAAGTTCCCTTTTGAGCATATTTTTCTGTTGCAACAAATGCCGAGCCGCTGGTATATCCACAGAAAATTCCCGTTTCAGTGGTGATTTTACGAGCAGCCAAAGCACTTTCTTTGTCGTTTACTTTAACGAATTCATCAATAATATCGAAATCGGTTGCAGTTGGGATAAGATTCTTGCCCAATCCTTCCACTTGGTATGAATGTAGTTCATTGGGGTCAAACTCTCGGGTTTCGTGATACTTTTTGATGGCTGAACCTTCGGCATCAACGCCTAAAACTTTTATATTCGGATTTTTTTCTTTCAGGTAACGTCCTATTCCTGAGATAGTTCCACCTGTTCCGCTACAAACTACCACGTGTGTTACCTTGCCTGCAGTTTGTTCCCAAATTTCTCTTCCTGTGGAGTAATAGTGAGCGTCAATATTCTTCTCATTGAAGTACTGATTAATATAAATGGAATTAGGAGTTTCATTGTGTAGGCGTTCGGCGGTTTTGTAATAAGAGCGAGGGTCATCAGCCGGAACGCTCGCAGGACAAACGTGCACTTCAGCACCCATCGCCCTGAGCATATCTATTTTATCTTGAGAAGATTTATCACTGATTGCCAAGATACAGCGATATCCTCTGATGGCACTAATCATAGCGAGACTAAATCCTGTGTTGCCAGAGGTGTTTTCAACGATTGTTCCGCCGGGTTTTAACTTTCCGGTACGCTCGGCTTCGTCAATTAAATAAAGAGCGATTCGGTCTTTTGCCGAATGCCCCGGATTGAAGGCTTCTACTTTGGCAAAGTAACGCCCTTTTAAGTTTTTTGTAATTTTTTCCAGAGAAACCAAAGGAGTATTTCCCATCAGTTCCAATACGTTATTGTAATATTGCATTTTATCCATTTGCATTTTTTATAAATATGTGTCTGATTTAAAGCTTTTATGGATTGGAATAAAAAACAAAAGCAGAAACTCTTTATATTGAATTCTGCTTTTGCATATATTTTAAGGAATTATTTTTTAATGACTTCTGCCACTTTTTCTCCAATTTTCGCGGGAGAATCAACTACGTGAATGCCACATTCTTTCAAGATGCGTTTTTTTGCTTCGGCGGTGTCGTCGGCTCCTCCTACGATGGCTCCTGCGTGTCCCATTGTTCTTCCTTTCGGAGCGGTTTCTCCTGCGATGAATCCCACAACAGGTTTTTTATTTCCGTTGGCTTTAATCCAGCGGGCAGCTTCAGGCTCTAATTGCCCACCGATTTCTCCAATCATCACAATACATTCTGTTTCAGGGTCGTTCATCAGAAGTTCAACGGCTTCTTTAGTAGTTGTCCCGATAATTGGGTCGCCTCCAATTCCGATAGCTGTAGTGATTCCCAATCCTTGGCGTACAATTTGGTCGGCAGCTTCATAAGTTAAAGTTCCTGATTTTGAAACGATTCCTACTTTTCCTTTCTTGAAGATAAATCCTGGCATAATTCCCACTTTGGCTTCTTCCGGGGTGATAACTCCGGGGCAATTAGGTCCTACCAAACGGCAATCTCTTCCTTTGATATAATTTGCCACCTTAATCATATCTGCCACAGGAATTCCCTCTGTGATAGTGATAATTACTTTGATTCCGGCATCGGCTGCCTCCATAATGGCATCAGCAGCAAAGGCTGGTGGAACGAAAATAATAGAAACATCGGCTCCGGTTTCTTTAACAGCTTCTTTTACAGTATTAAAAACAGGTTTTCCCAAATGAGTCTGACCACCTTTTCCCGGGGTGATGCCACCAACTACGTTCGTGCCATATTCAATCATTTGTTCTGCGTGAAAAGTTCCTTCACTTCCTGTAAAACCTTGTACAATTATTTTTGAATTTTTGTTAACTAGTACGCTCATATCTTATGGTTTAAGTATTCAGCAAAGCTATAGTTTTTTATTGAAATTTCAAAATTATTTTTAAATAGATATTGAAAGATAAAAAAATGATATTAATTTCAATTTGTAAATTTCCTAAAAACAGAGAATTATGAGTAAAAATAATTTGAAGCGTAAACGTAAAAACTTTGCTAAGATATCCCTTAGCAAAGTTTTGTTTCTGACTTAATTATGTTTAATAATTTTAGTTATTCCTGAAAACCAATTGGTTATCAAAAGAGTCTAATAGTATAACGCTGTCTTTGTGTACGTTACCACTCAAAATTTCTTTTGAAAGTCGGTTTAGGACTTCTTTTTGAAGTGTTCGTTTTACGGGACGAGCTCCAAATTGAGGGTCAAAGCCTTTTTCTGCTAAATAATCAATCGCCTGATCGGTAGCGTCGAGCAAAATATTTTCACGAGCCACCATTTTGATGATAGAACGCAGCTGCAAGCGTACAATGCTTCGGATATTTTCACGAGTGAGTGGCGTAAACATCACAATATCATCAATTCGGTTAATGAACTCAGGACGAACGGTTTGCTTCAATATCTGTAATACATCATCTTTAGCAACTTCTGTAGCTTTTTCAAGGTCGCTGGCATATTTTTCAAAACTTTCCTGAATCAAATGGCTACCAATGTTGGACGTCATAATGATGATGGTATTTTTGAAATCGGCGGTGCGTCCTTTGTTGTCCGTTAGGCGACCTTCGTCCAAAACTTGCAACAGAATGTTGAACGTATCAGGGTGAGCCTTTTCGATTTCATCCAACAAAATTACTGAATAAGGTCTTCGGCGAACGGCTTCGGTAAGTTGCCCACCTTCGTCATAGCCCACATACCCCGGAGGAGCTCCTACCAATCGACTTACAGCGTGGCGTTCTTGATATTCACTCATATCAATACGCGTCATAGCATTCTCATCGTCAAACAGATACTCGGCAAGAGCTTTGGCAAGTTCAGTTTTTCCGACTCCCGTTGTACCCAAGAAAAGAAACGAACCGATAGGCTTTTTAGGGTCTTGTAAACCTGCTTTGCTTCGGCGGATAGCATCGGAAATGGCTTCGATAGCTTCCTCTTGTCCTACTACACGTTTGTGTAATTCACTCTCTAATTTCAGTAATTTTTCGCGTTCGCCTTGTAACATTTTCGTTACAGGAATTCCTGTCCATTTAGCAACTACTTCAGCGATATTTTCCGATGTAACTTCCTCTTTTATAAGTGAATTGCCTTGTGCTTCGTCTAATTTTTCTTGAAGAAGTACCAATTTGTCTTGAGCTTCTTTGATTTTTCCGTAACGAAGTTCGGCTACTTTGGCATAATCGCCTTCGCGTTCAGCTTTTTCGGCTTCCAATTTGTAATTTTCGATGGCTTCTTTGGTGATTTGTACCTCATCGATAACATTTTTTTCACTTTGCCATTTGGCGAAAATAGCGTTACGTTCTTCCTTCAAATTGGCTACATCGGCGTAAAGAATTTTGAGTTTTTCCTCGTCATTTTCACGCTTAATGGCTTCAATTTCAATTTCCAACTGCATTATTTTTCGGTCGAGAACGTCCAATTCTTCGGGTTTCGAATTGATTTCCATTCGCAATTTTGCAGCGGCTTCGTCCATTAAGTCGATGGCTTTATCGGGTAAAAAACGATTGGTGATGTAACGTTCGGAAAGCTCCACAGCGGCGATAATTGCTTCGTCTTTGATACGCACTTTGTGATGTGTTTCGTACTTTTCTTTAATTCCTCGAAGGATAGAAATAGCACTTTCTGTATCGGGTTCTTCTACCATAACTTTCTGAAAACGACGCTCTAAGGCTTTGTCTTTTTCGAAATATTTTTGATATTCGTCGAGCGTAGTTGCCCCGATGGCACGCAATTCACCCCGAGCCAAAGCAGGTTTGAGGATGTTTGCGGCATCCATTGCACCTTCGCCACCACCGGCACCCACGAGCGTATGAATCTCATCGATGAAAAGGATGATATTTCCGTCGGAAGAAGTTACTTCTTTCACCACAGATTTAAGCCGTTCTTCAAATTCTCCTTTGTATTTTGCTCCGGCAATGAGGGCTCCCATATCCAAAGAGTAAATGACTTTATCTTTCAGATTTTCAGGCACATCTCCTTGCACAATACGATGCGCTAATCCTTCGGCGATGGCAGTTTTTCCCACTCCGGGTTCACCCACAAGCATTGGGTTATTTTTGGTTCTTCGCGAAAGAATTTGCAATACACGACGGATTTCCTCATCACGCCCGATAACAGGGTCAAGTTTCCCGCTATCAGCCATTTGATTCAGATTTTTAGCGTATTTGTTGAGTGAATTGTAAGTTTCTTCTGCCGAAGCCGAAGTTACTCGTCCGCCTTTACGCAGTTCCTGAATGGCTTTTTCAATGTCTTTTTCCTTAACCCCTTGGTCTTTAAGAGCTTGTCCTATTTTGCTGTTTGACTTAAAAATAGCCAAAATTAGATGCTCAATAGAAACATATTCATCATTCATCTTTTTGGCGATGTTAGCCGCCTCGTTGAGCATTGTGTTTGATTCGCGTGAAAGCGACATTTGTCCGCCACTGACTTTTGGAAAACTTTGCAGTGCTTTTTCCAAAGTAATGCTCAACTGTTCTCTATTGATATTCAGTTTTTTAAGTAAGAAAGGCAAAACGTTTTCGTCAACTTCTTCGATGGCTTTGAAAAAGTGCTCGTTTTGCAACTCTTGATGCTGATACCCTTGAGCGATTTGTTGTGCCCTTTGTACAGCTTCTTGCGATTTGATAGTATAATTGTTAAAATTCATAGTTTTAAAATTAATTTTTGTGTGTTTCTGCATACAAATAGTCAAGTTTTATGCCGATGTGAATTATGTGACATTTTGTCTTTCTTTTTTACTGGGTATTTGATGGAGAAATTTCTTTTTTCCCGTATAAGCTTCTAAAATGTAATTATTTATTTGATTTTTATTCATTTGTGTAAATTTAATTGAAAATGACTTTTTGTCAGTTGAAAGCTTTTATTTTGTGATAATAATATGTTATATTATCTTTGCTAAATATATAATATCGTTATGAAAGTAGAAGATTTTCGTAGGCTGGCGTTGGGAATATTAGTTTGTGTAGCAATTTTCGGGGGAATATTTATGCTGGCAAGATTTTTACAGATACATCAAATAAGAACCTTGAAGTGGATTCCTATACTGATGACTTGTGTGGGATTTTATTTTGCTGCTCGCATTAACCGGAAAACCAAATTGCCTGCTTTGCTCCTTTTGCTTGTGGGGCTTTTTGCGTTTGTTCCGTTGCGATTTTTTTATATTCCGTTTGTTTTTGTGCTGATTTTGTGTGCTGTACTGGCTTTGTTACTTTCTCGAAAAGAAATTTCAATAAAAATACGTTCTTTGTTTTTGATTTCTTTATTCGGGATTTTTGGATATTTTCTGTTTTCACAACCATTGATAATCAGGAAGAAAGGATTTTCTGTTGATGAAATGGGAAATTTGCACAATGTTAATGTATTGTGGGATTTCAGAGAATCATCTCCAATAAAATTACCTCAATATATGTTCAAAAATATAAAAGGAAAAGAAGTGCAACTTTCTGATTTTGAAGGTAAAAACATATATGTTACTTTTTGGGCTACTTGGTGTGGACCTTGTATGGCTGAAAAACCAAAGTTGGAAGAAATTAAGGAAATGTTCAAAAATAATGAAAATCTTATTTTTATTGATATTTCTTTGGATGCCAATCGTTCTGCGTGGGAAAAATATGTATCAGAAAAAAATCCTGCGGGAATTCAATTGAATTCAACCAATGATAGGCAAACGAGGGAAACTTTCCAAATAGCGGGAATTCCTCATAATATTGTGATAAGCAAAGATGGATACTATAAAAGTTTTAGCCGTCCTTCGAAAATTACTGAAAATCAGTTAGAAATGCTTAAAAATCCTGAAAAATTGGAAAATTACGTAAAAACTACGGTGAAATATTTTAAAGAGTAGCAAACAATTAAAATCCTAAAATAATAAAATTGAAAAAATATCTATGAATTTTGACCGAATCAACGAAAAACTTTCCATATTAGCCGATGCTGCGAAATATGACGTTTCTTGTTCTTCCAGCGGAGGAAACAGAAAAAACAGTAAAGGAGGATTGGGAAATTCTTCTTTTTCAGGGATTTGCCATACTTATACGGAAGACGGAAGATGCGTTTCTTTATTAAAAATTTTGCTTACAAATCATTGTATTTACGATTGCATTTACTGTGTTTCCAGAAAAAGTAACAATATTAAGCGGGCTGCTTTCACGGTTGAAGAGGTCGTGAATTTGACGATTAATTTCTACAAAAGAAATTATATTGAAGGATTGTTCTTAAGTTCGGGCGTTTTTAAAAGTCCTGATTACACAATGGAACGCTTGGTTCGTATAGCGAAAGAACTCAGATTAACACACAAATTTAACGGATACATACACCTGAAAACCATTCCGGGAGCTTCCGAAGAATTGCTTCTTGAGGCTGGTTTGTACGCAGATAGATTGAGTATAAATCTTGAAATTCCTACCGTTTCAGGATTGAAACTTCTTGCTCCCGAAAAAAATCATCAGGAAATGATGAAACCAATGGATTATGTTAAAAATGAGATTATTAGGCATAAAGTCGAAAAGAAAATCATCAAATCCACCCCGAAATATGCTCCTGCAGGGCAAAGCAGTCAATTCATAATCGGAGCAGCCGGAGAGACTGATATTCAGATTATAAGAAGTGCCGATTACTTTTATAAAAAATTTAATTTGAAGCGAGTTTATTACTCTGGCTATGTGCCAATAACTGAGGATAATAGGCTTCCGGCTCTTTCCACACCCGTGCCTATGGTTCGGGAAAATCGATTGTATCAAGCCGATTGGTTGATGCGTTTTTACGGATTTCAGGCACAAGAAATTCTTGAGCCTAACAATCCTTTTTTAGATTTAGAAATTGACCCGAAATTGGCTTGGGCATTGAGGAATATAGATAAATTCCCGGTGAATTTACAAATAGCACCTTTAGAAATGATTTTGAGAGTACCCGGAATAGGGCAAATTTCAGCCAGAAAAATTGTAAATGCACGAAGATTTCAAACTATTGGAATAGAGCATCTTAAGAAGATGGGAGTGGCTGTTAACAGAGCCAAGTTTTTTATTGATTTTTCGGTGTCTAATCCTTTCTTAAAACATTTAGATACAGTGTATTTGCGTCAAATTATTCTGAAAAACTCTCAATCAAAATATAAAAAGGATTTTTCGCAACAATTGAGTTTATTCTGATGGTACAAATGATTTATGACGGCAGTTTTGAAGGATTGCTTACTGCTGTTTTTGAGGTGTTTGAATACAAATATGATGATGTTGATATTACATCAAATCAGTTTGTTACGGCTCATTTGTTTGCCGAAAAACATTTCGTTATTACCAATTCGGAAAAGGCGGAACGCGTCGTAAAAGGAATTGAAAAATATGCTGACAGAAAGTCTGTAAAAATGTTACTTTTGGTTTTTCTGTCAGAAAATGAAGCCCGAGAAAAATTGATTTTGTATGCGGTAAAATATCTCGTTCAGGAAAAGAGAAATATTTTCCAGAATTTTGCTGATAATTATATGATGCAGATTTCCAAAATAATAAAATCCGTAAAAAGAGAGAAACATCGTATGGAAGCCTTCGTGCGTTTTCAGCAACTTCAGGATTCCTCGTTTTATGCCCACATTGAGCCTGATTTTGATGTTTTGCCTCTTATCGTTCCACATTTTAAAAGCCGATATGCCAGCCAAAAATGGATGATTTATGACCTTCGAAGAGCGTACGGAGTTCATTATGATTTGGAACAGATTGATTTCTTTGTGCCTGATTATCAGATGAAAAAGAATCTTCATAATCCTTCACATCTTTTGCACGAAAAGGAACATAATTTTGAACTACTTTGGAAGAATTATTTCAACAGTACAAACATCCAAGAGCGAAAAAACACCAAACTTCATCTTCAGCATTTACCCAAAAGATATTGGAAGTATCTCACAGAAAAGAAATAATTTTCTATAAAAGCTCAATGCTGTTTCTGTTGAGTTTTATTTTTTGTTCTTTTTCAAGAACTTTCAACAATCGGGAGATGACAACACGTGAGCTATTTAACTCTCCTGCAATCTCTTGGTGTGTTTTGTTAATGATTTTTGAATTTTCAATTTTACTTCGTTCTGTAAGATAGTTGTACAAGCGTTCATTCATATTCATAAACGCAATGTTATCTATGGCGGAAAGCAGCTCTTCAAAACGATTGTTGTAACTTTCAAAAACAAACGCTCGCCAACTTCTGTATTTCCCCGACCATTCTTCCATTTTTTGAACGGGAATCATAGCCACAATCCCGTCTGTTTCGGCAATGGCTCTGATTTCACTTTTTTTGTTTCCTGTGCTACAACCCAAAGTCATAGCACAAGTGTTGCCTTTTTCAACAAAGTAGAGCAATAACTCACCGATATCAAAATCTCTTCGCATAACTTTGATGGTTCCGCATAAGATTAAAGGTACCGCCTTGATGTACATCCCGATATCCATTATAACATCGTCTTCCTTAAATTCCACAAAGTGAGCGACATCAACTATTTCAGAAATTAATTCCTTTTCAAAGGTATGATTATAAGCTTCTGTGACTAATTCTCTGTAAGTCATTTCGTTACTGTTTTAGTCAATAATTTATTCTGATTTTCTGAACTTATCAACAAGGAAAATTTATAAGATAAATACAGAAAAATCTGCTTGTGCAAATTTACGATATTATCTTGAAAATGTAACAATTAATGAGGTAATTTATCTTTTAAAACTCCGTACAGATACGTTCCAATCAAGGCACCCACGATAGCAATCAAAATTGACCAAACACCAGCTCCTAACAATACGAACATTGGTCCCGGACAAGCTCCGACTAACGCCCAACCTAACCCGAAGAAAGTTCCACCAATTAAATAACGAGCAATTTTTCTTTCTTTAGGCTGAATAACAATAGGTTTGCCGTCAAAATCTTTTTCGTTTGTTCGTTTTATGTATTGAATTCCCAATACTCCAACAGCTAAAGCTCCTCCGATAAATCCGTACATATGAAATGATTGAAAGTGAAACATTTCATAAATTCTGAACCAAGAAGCAGTTTCAGTTTTGTACATCACGATGCCAAAAACAATTCCTAAAAGTATGTAAACCAGATTTTTCATTTTATCCAAATATTAAAGGTAACAACAAATGAGACATTATAAGCCCTCCGATAAAGAAGCCTATTACAGCAATTAAAGAACCAAGTTGCAGGTCGCTAAGTCCTGAAATAGCGTGCCCTGATGTACAACCTCCGGCATAACGCGTTCCAAAACCAATAAGTAAACCGCCAATAAGCAGAATCAATATATTTTTTACGGACAAATCATTGAAAAGCTCTGAAGGTGAGTACATTGTGCCTGCACTTTCAAAACCAAGTTGCTTGAGTTCTACGATAGTTTCTTCGGAAATTGCAGGAACTTGATTATCAGAAAGGAAGTGAAAAGCGATTGTTCCTCCTAAAATTGAACCTACAAGAAATAATAAATTCCATCGTTGAGATTTCCAATCGAAATTGAAGAAACTACACGATTTGCCTGCTCCCATTGCCGAGCAAAGCGTTCTGAAATTAGAAGAAAATCCGAAACTTTTTCCCAGTAAAATGAGTAAAATCATTAGTAAGCCAACTAAAGGTCCGCCCACGTACCACGGCCAAGGCTGCGTAATCCATTCCATAAAAGAGTATTTTGTATTTTAATCGGCGGCAAAAGTAATATATCATAAACAATGATTCTGTAACAAAAGTTACATAGAGTAGGACGGGTGGAATGAAATGCTTAATTGTTGAATATTTTTCTATTTTTGCGAAAAAAATCTGCAATGAGGAAAATATTTTTTTTACTGCTATTAACTTTTGTTTTCAAAACAAATGCTCAGCAATCAGGCAATACGATGTCTCTTTTGTTTATGGGAGATGTGATGGGGCACAGTCCGCAAATTGACGGAGCATATAATTCTGAAACAAAAACCTATGATTATCAGCCTGTTTTTGAAAAAGTGAAGCATTTATTTGAGAAAGTTGATTTTGCGATTGCTAATTTGGAGGTAACTCTGGCAGGAAAACCTTACAAAGGATATCCGCAATTTTCATCGCCCGACGCCTTGGCAGTTGCTTGCAAAGAAAGCGGAATTGATGCATTTGTTACAGCAAATAACCATTCTTGCGACAGAGGTAAAGATGGAATAATCAGAACTTTAGATGTTTTGGATTCACTTGAAATAGCTCACACGGGAACTTTCCGAAATCAAGAAGATTTTGATGAAAATAATCTTCTAATTTTGTCAAAAAATGGGATAACTATCGGGATTTTGAATTATACGTATGGCACAAATGGCTTGCCTATTCCTGAACCTACTATAGTGAATTTGATTGATTTAGAGAAGATTAAATTAGATTTACAAAAGGCAAAAGAGAAGAACCTTGATAAGCTAATCGTGGTAATTCATTGGGGAGTGGAATATCAGCAAAAACAGAATAAAAAGCAGGAAGAAATTGCGGATTTTTTGTTTTCTAACGGGGTTGATATAATCATTGGAGGGCATCCGCACGTTTTACAACCGATGTATTACACCCCGATGACAGGTTTGCATAACGAACGTTTGGTGGTATATTCTTTAGGAAATTTTGTTTCAAATCAGCGAAAAAGTCCTTGTGATGGTGGTGCAATGCTGGAAATAACATTGTTCAAGGACGGGCAAGCAACTCAAATTATTGACCACGGTTATCATTTGGTTTGGGTGAATAAAACCCAGAAAATCAACAGTAAACATCATCTTTTTGAGATACTTCCGTGTAAGGAATATGAATCTGAAAACTTCAAAGATTTAGATGAAAAAGCAATCGAATCAATGAATATTTTTATTGAAAATTCACGAAACTTATTTAAAAACAATATTTTAGTCAGAGAAAAATAGAATTTATCAGAATATAAATAAATATATTAATTTGAATAGAGATACCATATTTGGTATCTCTATTTTATTATATTATTTATCAGGTTCTGAATAAGTTACAATATCTATACCGATGCCGTTTGGGTCTTTGAT
Organism: Capnocytophaga stomatis; assembly: GCF_002302635.1. Classification (NCBI taxonomy): domain Bacteria; kingdom Pseudomonadati; phylum Bacteroidota; class Flavobacteriia; order Flavobacteriales; family Flavobacteriaceae; genus Capnocytophaga; species Capnocytophaga stomatis. Next base: position 2,411,912 of record NZ_CP022387.1, on the reverse strand, counting down.
AGCAAAATGACGGTCGCCCCAAGGTTCGTTTCGTAATTCAATTTCAATGGGAATGTTTTTGAATTTCAGCTCTTTGTAAACCTCATCTACATTTTCAACTTCAATAGTCAGATAAACGCCTTGATTTTGAAAAGGTTGCTGAAAAATAGGCTGTTGGCTCGGATGGTTGGGAAGCAAAAAACTGATTTCTGCCTCTCGGTTGGGAGTGTGAAGCAAAAGATAAAAATCGTTTTCGAAAGTTACGCCAAAGTTTAAAACTTCAGTATAAAAGGCTTTGGTCTCTGCTAATTTTTCGGTGATAATTCCTGCGTTAAGTTTCATTTTTTCTGAATTTTAAATTTTTGCAAAATTATGGCGAGAAGTGAAACTAAAATAGGAAAAAAGGGACGAAAGTTATGGTTTGGAAATTTTTTCTTCTCTTACAAACCACATTTGACAAGCCTTTCCCGAAGCGAAAGTTACTGGGCGTACGAACCTTATGCCGTGTTTTTCGGGTTTTATATCGTTAATCCAACCTAAATCAATACGACAAACAAACCATCAAAGAAGAGTTATATTTTGCATTAAAAATCTTTTAAAAATTCTACCTAATACCTATATTTTTCATTTAGTTGTAGATACTTTGTAGATATTTTACTTTAAACTTGTTTAAACTTTTCGAATAAATGTTAGTATAATCCCTAGATACAACATAGCCATCCAAGTTGTATTTAGGGTTTCATATCTTATAATCAATCCTTTAAAACCATCAAGCCACGCAAAACTTCTCTCTATTTTAAACCGATTTTTATATAATTCTTCGTCAAAATAAATATTTTCATTTTGTCCATTTCTGGGATTTTGTTTGATATTAGGTATTATTTCTTTTTCCTGTAAAAAACTTTTTAAGTCTCGGCTATCAAAACCTGCATCTGCATTGACAAACAAGCCTTTATGCTCTATTTTCGCTTCCTCCAAAAGATTCAAAATCTCTTTTAAAACAAAGTCTATATTATTCAAATCGTGATGATTACCGGATTTTGGACTACCCATTGCTAAAATTTGCCCCAAATTATCACACAGAAAGATAGAATTCGTGGTCTTTGACTTTTTTCTTAACTGATAACCAACAGATTGTCCTCCCATTCGACATCGAGTATGACTACCATCAAGTTGGACGCTTGATAAATCTAATTTTCTCCGATTCTCAAGCAACAAATTAAGCCAAATTCGCTTAAAACTACCATCTTTACTCCATTTATTGAAATAATAATAGACTGTTTGATAGCTTATTTTTTGGTCTTTAAAATACACTTCTACCGGAAGTTCCCTCCACTGGCAACCTGTTTTTAATCGTTTGACTATCAGAAGAAAAATTAATGATAAATCAAATTTTGTTTTAAATCCTCTTTTTCCAATACTCAAATGGGAAATAATCCATTTTTTTATTATATCTTTGCTCAAAGTTCCTTGATTTTCATTTTGTTATGCAAAACAAAAATGCTAAAAATTCTTGGAACTTTTAATTTTCCTCTTAAAAAGTTTAGACAGGTTTTTTGTAAAGAATAGAATTTATCATCTATCTTTGCGTTAGATAAAAAGAAATAAATAAAAAATGAAGATTGGAAGGCTTTTTCAAAACCAAGAATTCGTATTTTCTGATTTTAACGGACAGAAGATAGAGCAATTAGTAGCTGTATATGATGATTCGCATTGCAAAAATGTTGTAATGGTCTATCTTAAAGTAAAAAATCACTCGTGGCATCAATTCTTTTTAGATATTGGCATCGGTTTTTGGGAAAATTGGGGAGAAAATGAAATAGAAATAGACGATAACTTTACTTATATTGATAAAACTAACGATTTTGGAATTAAAAATAACATTATTGATAAGATTTGGTGTGAAATTGACACAAATGACAATAGTCAGATTAACATCAAACTTACTGATGGTAAACAAATTACTCTAAAAACAGTGTGTAATGCACATTCGGAAAGTGAAGATAAATTAGAAATCAAATAGAATATGTCAATAATTAACAAAATTTGGAAAACAGAAGAAAAGAAATTGCCTTGTACCAATTGTATTGTTTTTGGCAATGACAATGTTATTATCCTCGATTTTGTAACATACTATGAATCAAACACAAAAAAAAGCTCCGCCGAAATTTCCCCTCTGTGTGACACCACAATAAGCAGCATCTTAAAGTACAATCCGTGTGAAAATTGGGTTTGGGTGGATATATGGAATGAGTTAATCGCTGATGGCAAGCAAAAATTTGTTTGCGGAGAAGGTTCGTACGGTAATGAAGGTTTTGTTGCTTGTGAAGATTTGGAAGGAAATTTGATTTGGGGAATGTTTTTTGACCAAACTAACCCGATTGCAGAGCTGAAAATCATTGATAATATACTAATTGGCATCACAGAACATCGTGAATCACAGATAGAAATTAATCTGAAAGACATCACGGATATTAAATTCATAATTTATGACAGAGACTAATATTTTCAAATTTCGTAATTGGATTTACACTAAAAAGATTCCAAACTTGGAAATGGAAATCAGATGCATTCACTTTGAAGAAGGAGAAACACGAACCAAATCAATTGTAGTTGATATAACCAACAAGAAATACGTTGGTCGTTTTACAATGTGGGAAGATAATAGTTGTGTTATGGAACTTATTGATATAGAATCAGAAAACAATATTTTATTTGATAGATTTGAATTTTCCGAATTCGATGATTTTAAAGCCAAATACAATGAATTACTATCGTTCTTTACATAAATTTTAATGATTAACTTAAAATCGAATTGTATTTAGTAAAACCTTATGATGAAAGAAGCCTATTTTCTTTCGTTCTTTATGATTTTTCGATGTATTTTTTATATCTTTGAGGCATTGGATTTTTAAATTTTCGAAATTATATGATAAAAAAATTATTTCTTTCGGTATTTTTCTTAATGTTTTTGAATTTATATTCACAAAATGAGCCTACTAACGACAGATTAGATTGGTTCAAAAATGCCAAATTAGGGATTTTCATTCACTGGGGATATTATGGCGTAAACGGAATCACAGAATCGTGGTCAATGTACCATAAACGTATTTTCCACGCCGATTATCTGAAGCAAGGAGAACAATTTACGGCGTCAAACTACAATCCTGAACAGTGGTTGGATTTATTTGAGAAGATAGGAGCTAAATATGTGGTTCTCACAACAAAGCATCACGATGGTGTAGCCTTGTGGGATACGAAATACAGTTCTTTAAGCACCGTAAAACACGCAGCTGCAAAAAAAGATTTGCTCTCCCCTTTTGTCAATGCTGTTCGTAAAAGAAATATGAAATTAGGACTTTACTACTCGCTTTGTGATTGGTCACATCCTGATTATTCGCCTGTTACTTTTGAACGCGTTAAAAACACTAAAAAATTCTATCCGCAAAAAGGACAACAGAAATTAACCGCTTGGGAACGTTTTGTAAAATTCAATTTTAATCAATTGGGAGAACTAAATGCTTATCGTCCTGATTTATATTGGTTTGATGGCGATTGGGAACACAAAGCCGAAGAATGGAAATCTGCCGAAATTAGACAATTTTTACTTGATTGGAATCCGAATGTAATTGTAAATTCACGACTTAATGAATATGGTGATTACAAAACTCCGGAACAAGGAGTTCCTATTGTTCGTCCTGAAGGTGCTTGGGAATTTTGTATGACGATGAACGATAATTGGGGCTACTTCCCTTCTGACAAAAATTACAAACCTGTGGCTCAAATCATTCGTACTTTCGTTGAAGTTATCAGTAATGGAGGAAATCTTTTGCTTAATATAGGTCCGAAACCTGATGGAACAATCGCAGAAGAACAAATCGAACGTTTGAAAGCACTTGGCAAATGGATTGAAAAACACAAAACAGCTGTTTACAACACTGAAGCTGGGCTTCCGTATGGGCATTTTTACGGACCTACAATGTTAAGTAAAGACCATAAAAAACTTTACTTATGTTTGTTCGACTCTCCGAAGAATTATATTCAACTGAAAGGCATTCAAACAAAAGTAAAGTCTGTTAAAGTATTGGATTCTGGTGAAAATCTCGCTTTTGAACGTAACGGAGGTGCAGCTTGGAACAATATTCCAGGTATTCTACGCATTTCTGTTCCTTCAGAAAAATCACTTGACCCTTACGTGACCATTTTGGAAATAGAATTGGAAGACAAACTCGTACTTTATCGAGGTCACGGAAATGCTGTGGAACTGAATATGTAGTTAGCTATTTTTTAACCTTTTAATCGTTTCTATCGGATTTTCTGAGTTAAAAACAAAACTTCCTGCCACCAAAGCATCGGCACCGGCGTCAATAAGTTGTTTGGCATTTTTATCACTCACACCTCCGTCAACCTCAATTAGAGCTTTAGAATTTGTTTTTGTAATGAGCTCTTTGGTTTGACGGATTTTTTTATACGTATTTTCAATGAATGATTGTCCTCCGAAACCCGGATTTACACTCATAAGAAGAACTAAATCAATATCTTGAATAATATCTTCCAAAACCCAAACAGGAGTATGCGGATTAAGAGCCACACCGGCTTTCATTCCCTCATTTTTGATAGCCTGGATAGTTCTGTGTAAATGTGTACAAGCCTCATAATGAACGGTTAGTATTTCGCTCCCTAATTTTTTAAAAGTAGAAATATAACGGTCAGGGTCAACAATCATTAAATGTACGTCCAAAGGTTTTCGTGCGTGTTTGTTAATGGCATCAAGCACAGGCATTCCGTAAGAAATATTCGGGACAAAAACGCCATCCATTATATCAATGTGAAACCAATCGGCTTGGCTTTGGTTAACCATTTCCACATCACGTTGCAAATTTCCGAAATCTGCTGCTAACATTGAAGGTGCTAATATCATTTCTGTTTATTTTTGATTTAAGATTAAGTTTACATTTTTAAAGAAAAAACACAAACTTTCAATCTCTTAAAATTCAGATTAAAAGCTTGTGTTTATTTATCATTTACACTATTTATCAGTTGATTACAAGTAAGTTTTCAAAATTTTACTTCGGGAAGTATGTTTCAATCGGCGGATTGCTTTTTCCTTGATTTGACGCACACGCTCGCGAGTAAGTTCAAAGGTCTCCCCAATTTCTTCAAGCGTCATCGCGTGTTGGTCTCCCAATCCGAAATACAAACGAATTACATCCGCTTCACGAGGTGTAAGTGTTTCCAAAGCTCGCTCTATTTCAGTACGTAAAGAGTCCAATATCAGCTCTTTATCAGGATTTGGTGACTCACTACTACGCAAAACGTCATACAAGTTCGAATCCTCACCCTCCACCAAAGGAGCATCCATTGAAATATGACGACCCGCATTCTTCATTGATTCTTTTACGTCATTTACCGACATATCCAACTCCTTGGCAATTTCTTCCGCCGAAGGAACTCGCTCGTGTGCTTGTTCCAAATAAGCATACATTTTGTTGATTTTGTTGATAGAACCAATTTTGTTCAGTGGCAAACGAACGATTCGGGACTGCTCTGCCAATGCCTGCAAAATAGATTGACGAATCCACCAAACGGCATACGAAATGAATTTAAATCCTCGTGTTTCATCAAAACGCTGAGCAGCTTTTATAAGCCCAAGATTTCCTTCATTGATTAAGTCAGGAAGTGTAAGACCTTGATTTTGATACTGTTTTGCTACCGACACCACGAAACGTAAATTTGCTTTCGTTAGTTTTTCCAAAGCGATATTGTCCCCAGCCTTAATACGTTGTGCCAACTCTACCTCTTCATCAGCTGTAATTAAATCCACCTTCCCTATTTCTTGAAGATATTTATCAAGAGAAGCAGTTTCACGATTGGTTACCTGTTTGGTAATTTTTAGTTGTCTCATTTAAAAATTATCCTTATTTTTGTGGTTTCTAAAAAGTACTTTTGTAATGATTACAACCCATTTTACGTTATTTGGGAAAGAAAAGTTACAAAAAGAATTAATTTTAACATTACTTTAACTAATGAAGTATTCATTCATTATCCCCGTATATAACCGCCCCGAAGAAATTGACGAACTTTTAAGTAGTATATCAAAACAAACATATGAATCTGATTTTGAAGTAGTTGTTATTGAAGATGGTTCTTCCATTTCTTCAGAGAAAATTTGCGAAAAGTATGAAAGTAAACTGAATATCAACTACATTTTTAAAGAAAATACAGGACCCGGAGCATCGAGGAATTATGGAATGCAGCGAGCAAAAAATGATTATTTCATAATTTTGGATTCAGATTGCTTATTACCAGAACATTACCTTGAATCTATTGATGATTTTCTTCAAAAAAATTATGTGGATTGCTTTGGAGGTCCTGACACCGCCGATGATAATTTCACGGACATACAAAAAGCAATAAACTATGTAATGACCTCATTATTAACTACCGGAGGTATTCGAGGAAATAACAAGAGCGTACAGAAATTTGAGCCACGCAGTTTCAATATGGGACTTTCCCGAAAAGCCTTTGAAGCTACAGGAGGATTCGGAAAAATACACCCTGGGGAAGACCCTGATTTGGTAATTCGCTTATGGCAGAAAGGATTTAAAACGGCATTCATTGAAGATGCTTTCGTTTATCACAAACGCAGAATTTCGTGGGCAAAATTCAAAAAACAAGTTAGTAAATTCGGGCAAACGCGTGCCATTCTAAATCACTGGTATCCACACACTAAGAAAGTAACTTATTGGCTACCTCTGTGCTTTTCATTGGGGCTGATTTTCTCTGTTTTGTTTGCCTTTTTAGGGCGTCCACAGGGAGTTTTTGTTTATGGCTCCTACTTCATTTTTTTAATGTTAGACAGTGCCAGAACAAATAAAAGTATAAAAATCGGCTTTTTATCTGTTTGGGCTATTTTGGTACAGTTTTTTAGCTATGGTTTTGGCTTTTTGTTTGCAACCGTAAAACTTTGTTTTTCTTCCAAAAAACCCGAAACGTTGTTTCCGCATCTGTTCTTCAAATAAAATATGGTGACAAAAGAAAAGATTCTGTAAGTCAATTTAATAACAAAAAAGATAAAAAGATTTTTTTATCTTTTAATGGAATTTCATATCTTTGCACCAGAATTTAAAATGCTAAGTATGAATTTAGAAAATAACACTATCGGAGAGATTGTAGCTCAGGATTTTAGAGCTGCGGCAATATTCAAAAAGTACGGAATTGATTTTTGTTGCAAAGGAGGGCGAACTATCGCAGAAGCTTGTGAGAAAAAAGAAATCAATCAAAATCAGCTAATAAATGAGTTAAAAGCCATTCCGCAAGGAGGAAATGAAAATCTGAACGTAAGTGATTGGCCTCTTGACCTTTTAGCTAACTATATCGTGCGAATGCATCATAGTTATGTACGAGAAAAAATTCCGTATTTACTGCAATTTTTAGATAAACTTTGCAAAGTTCACGGAGACAGACATCCTGAATTACTTGAAATCAATCATCTTTTTACGGAAAGTGCTTTTGATTTGCAAAGTCATCTGGAAAAAGAAGAACAAATTCTGTTTCCTTTCATTGAAGAATTGGTAAAAGCCTCACAAAATGGTGGGAAAACGCCTGTACCTCACTTCGGAACGGTTGCCAACCCCATCAAAATGATGGAGCACGAACATAGTGCAGAAGGTGACCGATTTGAAAAAATCGCAACACTGACAGATGGCTACACCCCACCTGCCGACGCTTGCAACACGTACAGAGTTACCTTTGCGATGCTTCAAGAATTTGAAGATAATTTGCATCGACATATTCATCTGGAAAACAACATTTTATTCCCAAAAGCTGTTGCATTAGAAAAACAATTGCAATAGAAAAAACGTTGGAAATTTCAAAAAAACCGAAATTTCCAACGTTTATTTACAATTTTAATGGGGTTAAATACGCGAAGATTTTCAAGCAATTTCAAAATAAAATATCTTAAAATCAATTAAAATAAATATATTTTGAATTTTCGTCAGTTCGAGTAAATTTTATCGTAATGAAGTGAAGATAAAATTTGTATCGAGGACTTTTCTCCTCGATACAATTTGTTCCACTTCGTTACACAAATCACTCGGAGAGACGAGAGAATCTCAGTTTATTTGTCAGTAAAGATTAAGGATAATTTTTGGCTTTTAGCCTAAATTTTAAATGAATTAACCAATTTTTTTTCTTATTTTTGTCACCGTTGAAAAGAAGATTTTACATAGGTGTTTTATTTATAGCTTTTTCCGTGCTTTATAGTAGTTTACGGACAGGAGCGTATTTCACCTATTATCTCTTGGATAATGAGGGATTTACGGAAATTTTCTGTCAGAATCAGGACAAACCCGAAATGCATTGCGACGGAAAATGTAAGCTTGCCGATGTAGCTTCTGAAAATGAGAAAAATAACGACTTTAATTTTGAGAAATTCGCCACAGACTTCAACTGGATTTCTCACGAAAATTTTTCGTATTCCATTTTTGTAAAACAACAACAAAACGCACAACACAAATTTCACTACAAAAATCCTCATTGGGAAAAAATCCATTTCGCTATTTTTCATCCACCTATTTTTGTGTAACTTTCTTCATTTTTGATTGATTTTTGTCATCAATATACTGATTTTGTCAGGTTGAACGAAATCGAAGCCCCGACATTGCAAAACTCAATCTTTCAATATTTTGGAGATAAAAAGATATCTTCAAAGGAATTTTGTATCCAAAAAACAACAAAAATTATTAATTTAATATCAATTTAAGATGAAAATAGCAACATATATCACCATTTTATTTACTTTTTTGATTGTTTCTTGCTCAAAAGACGACAAAAACATCGAAAAACCAACCGAAGAAACAAAAAACATCAGTCCTTCTGCACCTTCCGATGCTCCTACTTCTTCGGATAAGCTCAAAGAAGTGGCAAATTTCACCGAAAATAATCACGCAATTTCCGTAAAAACCATCAACGGAGCTTTGTACACCGGATATAATGACGTTTACATCACCATTACAGATGTAAAAACGGGCAAAGCATTATCCCCTGAAAAAATCAATTTCTTGCCGATGATGCGTATGTACGACAATGGCGATTCGAAAAAAATCAAGCATTCTCATTCGTGTCCGCATACCGAAAATTTAACACAAGTACACAATAATCATTACCGAGGATATGCTGTTTTTCAGATGAATACGGGCGAACTTGGGCATTGGGATTTGAATTTGAATTACACCATTTCAGGCAAAGAATTTCAGGTTAAGGAACAACGCATCGAAATTCAGAAACAACCCAAAGAAAGTCATCTGAAATTTACAAGATTTAAAGGAAAAGACGGAAAAATGTATATTCTGGCACTTATTAGCCCAATGCAGCACCGTAACGGACGTAATGACAATGTTATAGCCGGTTTATTCAAAGCCGAATCAATGGTTTCTTTCCCGCAGGCAAAAGGTTTTTCACTTTTGTTAGACCCTCGTATGCCAGGTGCTGATATGCAAAATCATTCTACGCCTTTTGACGACTTCAAAGCACAACCCGACGGCTTCCACAAAGCCAATATTAACTATTCAATGAGTGGTTACTGGGAATTGAATTTCCAAGTAAAAAACACTGAGGGTGAAGTCATTGCAGGAACGGAAATCCCCAAAACTCCGAAAACCAAAGAAGATTTTGATGCCGTTAGTGAGGTACATTTACGAATAGATATTCCAGAAGGAAAATAATTTTTTAGTATGAAAAGTATGGTAAGGTCTCTTTTTGCTTGAAAAATCTTCAAAATAAAAATTGATTTTACCATATTTTTTAAAAAATGTATTAAGTTAATCATTTATTTTCATATATGTACTTTTGTCTTAAAACAAAAGTACCAAAAATTCAAGGCTGTGGATACTCCGCTAAAAATCAAATCATTTTACTGAAAATCTCCAAACTCGCTGACGCTCAAACAATGGATATTTTCTACGCTCCATTCATTGATTTTATTAACGCTCCGTTTCCAATGCCAGTAAAATCACAACAAAAATACTCAAAATCAACACTTAATTACAAAATAAAATATGTATTTAAGTAATGACCTCTAAAAATGTGTTACAACGAATGAAAAAATTTCTTTTCGGCATAACTGTTTTGTTATCAGGGATTTTGTTTGCCCAAAAAACACAAGAAAAAGACAGTGTGATTCATCTTTCGGAAGTGATTATCAAAGCTTTGAAGGAAAATCTTCCAGATCAGAAAATAAGTCATTCTGTGGAAGATTATCTGCAATCTTCGCAAAATGTAAACTTAATCCGCAGGGGGGCGTACGCTTTTGAGCCTGTGCTGAATAATATGTTTAGCGAGCGTTCGGTGGTTACCATCGATGGAATGCGAATTTTTGGGGCGTGTACGGACAAAATGGACCCTGTAACTTCCTATGTGGAAATGCATAACTTATCCGACATCAGTATTAGTTCGGGACAAGAGGGCAGTCATTACGGCACCACCATTGGCGGAAATATCGACCTGAAACCTCAAAAAGTGCATTTTTCGGCAAAACCTCAGTGGAAAAACACATTGCAAACCAGCTTAAAAAGCAATAATTTGGAACGTTTTGCGATGGGAAACACACTTTTTTCTTCCGGAAATTTCGGGGCAAATATTTCATTTTCACATCGAAAAGCAGATAATTATCGCGACGGAAATCGGAAGCTTATAAAATATTCGCAGTACGAAAAAAGCAATGTTGCGGCAAACGTAGGTTTTAAAATTGGCAAACGTGATGCTATTCGTGGGAATGTGATTTACGATTCGGCTAAAAACATTGGTTATCCGGCACTTCCGATGGACGTTTCAAAAGCCAAAGCCCTGATTTCGATGCTTACACATACACATTATTTTGAAAATCAAAACTTTAAAATTTGGGAAACAAAATTGTATTACAATGATATTTATCACGAAATGGACGATTCATTTCGGGAGGAAGGCGATAAACTTCCGGTGAAAATGGATATGCCCGGAAAAAGCGAAACCTTTGGCGGGATTTCAAAAATTCGTTGGAAGAAAAATCGTTTTTCGCAAGATATTCGCTTGAATACTTTTCATAATCTTTCCACTGCCGAAATGACGATGTACTACCGAACCGGCGGCACGATGTTTACTTACACTTGGCCTAAGGTATCGACCAAAAATGCTAATATTTCTGTGGAAAACCAATGGAAAATATCTGAAAATCAAAAAATAACTTTTAATGGGAATTTGAGTTGGCAAAACAATTACGTAAAAAGCGATGTGGGTTACAATCTAAATCAAGTATTTCATCGGTTTGAGCGAAGTAAAAATCGGGTTTTACCCAGTTTGTATGGTTCGTACTTGTGGCAGGGTCAAAACTGGGAGATTTCGGCGGGTGCGGGTTGGGGACAGCGAGCTCCCTCTGTTTCAGAAAGTTATGGTTTTTATTTGTTTAACAGCTCGGACGGATATGATTACATCGGGAATCCGAATTTGGATAATGAAACTTCGTGGGAAGGAAATTTTTCTGCTCAATATGCTAAAAATCAGTGGAAAGTTGCTTTTAAAAGTAGTTTTTTCCATATTCAGAATTACATTTTCGGACAACCTTTCGGCGAGCCTGCTTGGCAGATGACGCCCCTCGGAGCTGAAAAACGAGGTTTGAAAATGTATGAATCATTACCGCACGCCAATCAGCTTAATGTTTCAATGCAAACAGAATACAATTTCGGAAAATATTGGCTTTGGAAAAACACATTGGGTTATGCTTACGGAGCTGATTTTAAAGTAAATCCGCTTCCGTTTGTGCGTCCGCCTTATTATTTATCGTCTGTAGCCTTTCGCAAAAATCGTTTTTCTTCGGAAGTCACTGTTGAAGGCGATTTGAAGCAAACCCGATTCAGTACGGCTTACGGCGAGGACGCCACTCCCGCATATACGCTAACAAATCTTTCAGTTTCATACGTATTGCCTTTTGGTTCGCATCAGATTGATTTTCAGTTGGAAGTAGAAAATTTACTCGACACTTATTACACCACCTATGCCGACTGGAAAAACTTTCCCCGAATGGGACGAAATATCATTTTGGGAGTGAAGTATCAGTTTTAAGTTTTTATAGAATATTTTTCTTTAAAATACATATTTTTTAGTTTTTGACAAGTGTTTAAATAATGGTGATTATCGTTAATCGAAGCAGGTTAAGATATTTTTAAAGGAACGAGTAATTTCGTTCCTTTTTATTTCTTTAATCTTCTTTCCAATTAAATTTTATTCTTTTCATTTGTAGTTTATTACAAAAAAGTTACATTTGTGGTTCATAACTTTAAATCTAAACAATGGCAAAACGAATCAAACCCATCAAATGTCCGCAGTGTGGCAGCACACAAGCGACCGAAACCAAAACCGATTATTACCGCTGTAAGAGCTGTAAATCAGAGTTTTTTATTGATAATGACGATATTAACATCAATCATCGGCATACTTATGATACGCCTCAGCTTTCCGCAAAACATCTAAAAGCACTCAAATTTTTAGGGCTTGCGATGGCGGTGTTTGTTGTGATGATGGTGGTAATTTCGTTGCTGCCGTCCAAATCAACCTACACCCCCACCACGGCTGCGGTTCAAGAAAACAAGCCCTATTGGAATATTCAAGAAATTATACCCACAGCCGATAAAGACGGCGAACCCATTGCCATAGTGGTGGGCTCTATTGTTTCTGGAAATCATCCTAACCAAACTTACAAACCCACTTTTGGCTTTTTTCACGCCCAAACGTTTGAAGAAATCGCTGCGGTACCAATTAATGTAGAAGGTTTTTACCCTATTATTAAATGGAAAAAAATGGACGAAGGCAAAACCTATATCGTCATCAATAAAAATCGCCTGTTTTTATTAGACGAGAACACATTGAGCATCAGTGAAGTAACACCGCAAACCATCGGACTGCCTGAATTTGAAAAAGGCTTTGCCGAAATAGACACAAACAGTGCCTATGAAAATTCACTTGAAATAACCAATAATTTAGGCAAAGAGTATTATTATTTTCCCAAGCTTAATCAGGCGATTTTATATGGAAATCGTAAAGAAATGGATCAGCTGATTGCCCAAAATCCGATTGCTCCACAAGGAGTAACTCGATTTGTTTTTTCAAGAAAAGATAAAGATAAACTACCTGAGCTTTTTAAAGTAAAAAGACAAGGACAAGCGGGGTATCCATATAAGAGGTATTTTTTTCGCTGGTTCAAAGGTGAGTTATATATAGACAAAGAGTCTCAAGTTTTATCTTATGAGAATTTTACCCCTGAACGATTTTATTTTAAGCCCGAAGTGTTGCATTATGATGACAATGAGGTGCTTATCCATTTCAAACACGAATGGGCAGAAAGCAGTCCCTACTTTTTTCAAGTGCTTGATGCCCAAACAGGCGAGATAAAACTTAGCTTACAAAGTCATAAAGATATGCACTATCTAAGCGATGACTTTGTTGCTAAAATAAAAGACGGTTATTTAATAAGCAACTATGATTCTTTTATTCTCAATACCAAAGAAGGTAAATTAGAGAAACTTGAACTTAGAGAAAAATTAACGGAGCGGTAAGATGCATATAATCAAATGATTAACCATTACAAAGTAATAAATTGAATGATGAAAATAGAAAAATCGGACAAACATACCGCCTACGATGATATAAAATTATTGCTCAATCAAGCGAGGAATAATGTTGTGGTTCAGGTAAATAGCATTTTACTGAAAACCTATTGGCAAATCGGCAAAATCATCGTTACAGACGAACAAAACAATGCCGACCGAGCCGAATACGGCACAAACCTTCTGAAAAACTTGTCCAAACAACTCACAAAAGAGTTTGGCAAGGTTTTTTCAAGGTCTAACCTGCAAAATATGAGGAACTTATATCTGTTGTACCCAAAATGCCAGACACTGTTTGGCAAATTGAAAGGGTCTCATTATGGCGAACTTTTTTCATTACAGACGACCACAAAAAGGGACGGAAGCCAAATATAGACGCCAAAAAATCAATTTTTAAAATAGTATTATGTATATAGATTTAGAGGATAATCTAACCAAAAAATATTATAAAGAAATTGTAGAAAAAGCGATATTGATAGCCAAAGAGACGTGTGACTGCTCTCTGAATAATCCTATAAATATTTCTTTTTATAATCAACTGCTGGATATTAAAAATTCTGTTATTGACAACAGTGAAATTTACACCAAAGAAGAAGCCTATAAAAAGTATCCGATGGCGGTAATTGTAACTAAAAATTTTATTGGAGAAGAAGGAGAAACTGATTATGCGAAAATGTTAAAAGATATTGTATGGGGTATTTCATTGTATCCCAATATGTCAGAATAATAATATTATAGATTGTATTTTCCTAAATACCAAAAAGTTTATAACTTTGACATCGCCGACAACATCGGTTCAAAAATAAAGTAGCTATAAAAATGGAAAAATTCAAAGTGAAAGAATTAGAAAATAAGTTTGAAAACTTTATTTTCAACATAGATGATTATTTGGAATGTATTCAGAATAAAGCAAAATCGCAAGGTTTAGACTTTGATTTGAGTATCAAAAGTGTAGATTTGATAGAAAAATATATCGTAAATAACGATATTACTATTGAAAACGATGATTACAACGATTTATCGGCATATTTAGGAGAAGTGGTCAGAAAAAATTTTAAAAATGCACAATGGAAATGCAATTTGGACAAAGTAAATAACTCGCTTTATTATGGTTTTCCTGTGATAGAAGGACACTCAACGGAAGGGATATTGTTGTCTCCTTTTCATCTGATAAAAGCATTTATTTTACGCAAAAAAGAAAGACTATTATTGGGAGCTATTGAAAACCAAATAAATCCTGAATTGATAGATTGGTCTGATTTACCAACCGAAAAACAAATTGACCCAATATGTAAAAAAAGAAATATTATGAGCTACACACAAGATAATTTCCAAGATTGGATTTTTTATATTGATGATAAAATGGATGATTTTACCCAAAATTTTGCCCAACAACATCATCTTACATTGGATTATAGTATCCAATCTTTGGATGATTTAGAACAATGGATATTTACCAACTTTGAGAATAATACGCTGTTGATAGAAAATGCAAAACTATTAGATTTATTAACGATATATATCGGAGAAACATTTAGAAAACATATCGGCGGAAAATGGGTTATGAATACCGAAAATAAAAAAAACGCTTACTATATGTTGCCTGTATTGTGGAGTGAAAACTTCAAGGGAGTTATTTATAAATCTCCTAGAACTTATGCTACCGCTTGTATTTCCAGAAAAAAAGGAAATTATATCAGCACGATTTTAAAAAATAATATGGCAGATATGGGAATTGAAGTTGGGGAGTGATTTTTTAATGAGTAAATATTTTTTAGAACAATGAAACCAAGTCAATATCAAATTAATTTATTTAAAAAATTGTCCCCAATACTTGGGACACAGCCAAAAGTAGAGCTTTATGGTGACGAAACAGGGAATTTTTCTATAAGGATACTCTCTTGTCCTGACCCTGTCGATGAAAAAGTACTTTTTTATAGTACATTAGGGTTATCTGAATTAGCTTCTGAAAATAATCATACAGAAATATTAGCAGCTTCTTATGTTCAGTTTAAAGATTTTTCTAATGTATTAAGCTCTATTGCTTTTTTTATTTTGAAAGATAAATGGAAATCAGTAGAAGGAGCTGTTTTCCAAACTTTAATAGAAATGTATTATCCAAATATAGAAATGAAGCATATTTACTTTACTTCCCCTTTCTTGTGGGAAGATAAATTGGAGGAATTTTCTATAAATGAAGTTAATATTAATTTTTTATTAGCAATTCCCATTTCTAATAATGAGTTAGAGTATTTAACTCAATATGGAAAAGATGCTTTGGAAGATTTATTTGAGCAAAAGAATATTGATATTTTTGATATTAAAAGAAAATCGGTATTGTAATTAATCGAAAACACAAAAAAATCCTAAAAATCAGTTTTTTCTTGGGCGGATTTGTTGTATATTATAGCATATTGTCAATTTTTAAACAAAAAGGACTGGAAAATGAAAATAAAAAATCTTAAAAATACCGATACAAGAGCGGTCTTATTTATTGAGGCTACTAATGAGCGACCGCTTCCCGATGGCAACAAGGGCATATTGGGGAGCAATGGTATTTTAAACCAAGTGATAAACGCTCATCGTCCTTTTGCTCCGAAAAATGGAGGCGTTGGTGATTTAGGTTTTATCATTATCACCCCTAATAAAGAGTATTTTTATGCTTTTGATTACTCGAAAGACTTACAAGGGTGGACATATCAAATAATGCGTGGAGCAGAAATTTTGGATATAAAAATTGGACAAATAAGAGAAAAGCAATTTCAGATTTTAAATGGCAGTGTTTATTTATTGTCGGATTGTGAATTTGAAGATTATAATTTTTACACACAAGATGATTTTGGAAATCAGGTTGTTAATAAAAACAGAAGAGCTTTAAATAAAGTAAATGTGCTTTCTGAAAAGATTTTATAAAATAAAAACATAAATAAAGATGACTATCAAAAAAATCTACGCCTGTTGGGTATATGTCAGCGATTTGGAAGTTTCTAAAAGATTCTTTCAAGAATTGGGCTTTGTGCTGAAATTTCAGCAGGAAGATTGGGTAGAATTTGATTTAGGGGCGACTTCTTTTGCCATTCTTAAACGTCCTGCCGAAAAAGGAAAGGTTAAACCACAAAAAACGCGAATTATGTTTGAAGTGGACGACATAGAATCCCTTTACGAGGAGCTAAAAAGTAAAAATGTCCGCTTTATTGGCACTATCCGATATGAAAATTACGGAAAACTGCTCACCTTTGAAGACCCCGATGGCAATTGGTTGGAGTTTTTTGAGAATAAAAAATAATAATGTTGTTCATTTTTATTATTTCTCTTGGATAAAAGCAAAAAAAATCCTAAAAATCAGTTTTTTATTAGGTGGATTTGTTGTATATTATAGCATATTTTAAATTTTTAAATAAAAAGGACTGGAAAATGAAACTAATTTTATATCTTTGAAAATATAAGTTTTACACACTAAATGTAAGCAACCACAAAAAATAACTTAACGATAAAATCAAAAAACGATGAGCATACGTAACATTTTTAGTAATCAACTTTCTGCCGTTATCGAGTGGAAAAACCCTGACCCACAGCTACTTTGGTGGAAATATCCGTCAAAACGCGATGAAATTATCAACGCTTCCAAACTCATTGTTGCCCCTTCGCAGGGCTGTGCCTTGGTGTATGAAGGGTCGTTGGTGGAAATCATTGAAGATGAGGGGATTTACAATCTCAAAACCGACAATCATCCGTTTATTACCACGCTTGTCAATCTGCGTCAGAATTTTGACAGTGAGCATAAACTCAAAATTTATTTTTTCCGTAAGGCACAGATTCTGAGTCAGCGGTGGGGAACGCCCAACCCCATTAAA
Organism: Capnocytophaga stomatis; assembly: GCF_002302635.1. Taxonomy (NCBI): domain Bacteria; kingdom Pseudomonadati; phylum Bacteroidota; class Flavobacteriia; order Flavobacteriales; family Flavobacteriaceae; genus Capnocytophaga; species Capnocytophaga stomatis. The sequence continues at coordinate 2,394,439 of NZ_CP022387.1, read as the reverse complement.
TTCATCGACAGCACCTATAAAATTCCTGTGGAATTGGGGCTAAACGGTAATTTTTCGTATAAAATCGCCAATCCGAAGTATTTTTATACCGAAATTATTGGCGAAACGGACGAATTTCTGTCCGAAACAATGAGCGAAACCATCGCTGAACGCATTCCACAGCTTATCGCCCAAATCATTCACGAAAAGAAATATTCCTACATTGAAATAGACGGAAAAATTCACGACATCGCCCGTGATATATCCTTGAAAATCAATGATGAATATCAAAAATTAGGACTGGAGCTTACCGATTTTCGCATCGTAGGAACGCAATTTGATGAGGCTACCCAAGAGCGTATCGGTCGCGTTGCCGACGTGGCTGCCGATGTACAAGCCGCCAAAGAAGCAGGACTGGATTATGTGGAGCTTGAAAAACTTCGTGCCTTACGCGATGCGGCTCGTAATGAGGGCGGACTGGCTGGGGCTGGACTGCAATTCGGGGTGGGGATGGAAATCGGCAAAAAGTTCAACGAACAAACCGACACCATTCTTGCCACAGGCAATGCCGATGCTAGCGAAAAACTTCGCAAACTCAAAATCCTACTTGATGAAAACATCATCACGGCAGAAGATTTTGAACTTAAAAAACAAGAAATTTTAAGGAAGATGTAGGTTAATTTTTTGTCAGGCTGAGCAAAGTCGAAGCCCCATTACAAGGCTTCGACTTCGCTCAGCCTGACAGACAGCTTTGATTTTCAAACAAAATATTTAAAAAACCAGAAAGATGAAATACATTATAGGAACCATAGTTGTACTGATTGTCTTGTCAGTTGGGGCTTATTTTTTAGCCGATTTATGGGAATACGACACCCTAATCACGCCCGAACAACTTAAAAAAAGTGCCATTACCGTGATGATAGTGGGCGTAGTCTCGGTTTTGCTGTTGATTTTCGTGCCGTTTTTTTTCAAAGACCACGCCAAAGGCTATGACAAAAACCACAACGGAATCGCACAACCTAAGAAAAAGCAGTAGAAAGAGAGTTTTTATTTCTTTAAAAGAACATAATTATGTTATTAAAGCGACTTTAAACCAATTAAAAACAATTCAATGGAGCGACATCAAGTTTTGAGGTGTTGCTCCATTTTTTGATTTTTAGAAGTTTGTGCCGACAGCTGATTTTTCTTCCCGTACGAACCACATCTGACAAACCTTTCCCGAAGCGAAAGTTACAGGGCGAACGAATCTTATGCCGTGTTTTTCAGGTTTTATACCGTTAATCCAACCTAAATCAATCCGACAAATAATCGGTTGGAGGTCGGTTCGCTTTAAGTGTTGTAAAGTTTGATGAAAAAGACATTTTTTGATGTGTAAAACATAACCAAATTCATCATCAATGGGGCGTTCAAAGTTAAAACTGCTTCCGAAGTAGGTTTGTTCTCTCATTTTTGACGACTGCACCAAAGATGCAAACGGATTTTCGGCACTGTCGAGCATTTTTTCCGTTCCTTCAACCACGAAATCGTAAGTGGGAGCGTTGATGCTTTCTTCCACCCATCGCAGGGTAGTTTTTTGGCAAATCCCAACTTCCAAAAAAGCTTCGTACAGCGAAACAACTAAAACCGCAAAGGACACATTTCCTTTATCTAAATCATTGTTTATAAATGATTTTACCTGATTGTAATTGTCTGAAAATTGCTTTTCAAAAGTAGTTGTAAACTTCTCAAAATCTGATTTTCCGAGCCATTTTTTTGCGTTGATATGCTCCAAAGCTCCGTGTTTTATCCACTCAAAAACTTCCAAAGGCGAAAAATCATACCCCTGATAATAGGTGCTTTTATTTTCCATAAATTCATTTTAAAATTATGGAGCAAAAGTAAAAGGCTATGAAAACAAAAAAGTTGCGAAAAGGCAATTAATTGCTGAGATAATCAGTGTTTTCAGTAAAATTTATACAATATATTTCTCAAATGGTTTAGCATACTTCTTAATCATATATTCTGAACGCCTGTAAACTTGATTTACAAAGTGTTTAAGGTATTTTTTAGTCCATTCTTCAATTGTTCCTTCAAAATTTTGATCTAAATTACACACATAAAACTGAATTTGCATAGCTGCTGCCCAATTAATGTACAGGTTTTCAGGAATAGACTTGAATAAATTAACAAAGTAAGCGTCCTTGCATACCAATTTTTCTCTTTCTAAAAGCCAATCTACCTCAAAATAATTGATTGATAATTTATCAAACTCTTTATTATCAATCATTATAGCACAAAGTTGTGCTAATTTGAAAGCTGAAATAATATTGGGAGGTTGAGCAGTTTTTGATAGATTTCTTGTTTTTATATCAATTATTTCATAAAAATCGTCTTTTACGACAAGTATGTCAGCTGTATCGTCTTGCTTTTCATCAAAAGGATTTTCTAATGACCACTTTTTTGTAGCTTCTTTCCCTCTACTTAATAAAAATAAAATACTCGGTGAATTAAATAATGCCATTCTTGCCTCAACTCCAATAGTTTCCGCATTCTTACTGTACAAGTCGTTCAAATATTCATATTGCCTAAAAGTATTATTAGGCAATTGTTTCTTAATTTCGTTATAAACATGTTTATCAAAAGGCTCTCCTGCTGAATGCCCTGATAATGTACCTGAAAGAGGTTTCGGCACAGATGTTCCTTTGATATTTTTTATTAATTCTAAATAATTAACTTTCATTACTTTACACATAATAGATTACTAAATGATTCATTGATCAAATTAAGTAATAGCTCATTTGGTCTTTTTAGGTAGTTTCTAATACTTTCCGAAATAAAATTATGTATTTCAACCTCTTTTCCATTTGACCAATCAATTGTTCTAAAGGGAATACTTGATATTGGTTTTTCAGAAAACTCCACAATATTACCTTTAACTATTCCATTAGCTTTTAGCCAATCGAAAACAATTGGGGTATTTAAGTATGCTAAAATATATTCGATACTTTCGCTTGTATTGGGTTTTCTAAAAATAGCAGTTACATCTTGTGTAGGAAAAACATCTTTATCTACCAAAGCAAACCGAAAATAATTTTTATTAGAAATTCGTTCTTTGCAAGGAACAAAAATTCGTTTTTCTTGTTTTTTAAAGAGACTGATGTTTCGCAAAAACACCCATTCCCAATAATTTATTTTTCTATTGTATTGGTATCTTTTTTCTAATTGGGATTTATACTTTTGAAAATGAAGATAGAAGTTAGGATATTTTTTTATAAATTCTGATTCTTCCAATCCCTCCTCTATGTATATATATTTTGTAATGTTATTTGCAATATAAGGATTTATATTTTTAGCTTTTATTACATTGATTGTAGCTTGATTCTCTTCTTTTGTTAAAAGACAACCATTAATCTGAAAGGCTTTATCTAAACCACTAACCAAACCATTACCAATATCACAAAAATCTCCAATGGTGTGAAATTCTCGCTTATTTTCATCAAACAAACTCAGAAGTGTACTTTGATTCTTTTTGAAGCAATTATTTTCCAAAACCTCTAATTTTCTTTTGAGTTTTTCAGGTTGTAAAATCCATCTTTCGTTTAATTTAAACTGGTCAATATCAAAATGGTATGTGTCTTTAAAAGTTTTTTTATTCTTTAAATTTTCTAATATTTCGTTATTTAATTTCTTATTAGAATGATATTTTGAGATTTGTATTTTTTCTTTTCTAACACAATTTTTTACATACTTGAATATTACAGTAGACACTGTGACTTTGTCAAAAATTGGAGTTTCATTAAAATGATAGATTTCTTCAAAATAACCATTTTGAACCATATAATTTCGTAATGAAACTGAATGAGTAGTATTCATCCAATATTCGGGACAAATAAAAATTAGTTGCCCTTTTTCACTCAATAACTCTATGGATTTAAGAATAAAAATATAAAGATAATCACAAAGTGAATTAAAATACTTATTCCAAGTTTCATTTTTTAGAAGCTCTTGTTTTAATTCTTCTTCAAGGTTTTTCCAACGAATGTAAGGAGGGTTACCAATTATTAAATCAAATTTTTCATCTATTTTTGCAGAAATAAAACTTTCATATCTTACAAAATCAAAATCTTTTGACAGTTCTTTATCTATTTCAAATGCTGATAGATTATGATATCCTTTTTCTTTTAGTAAGTTTAGAAAAACACCTTCTCCACAAGATGGCTCTAAAATTTTTGACTCATTAGAAATATTCGCTAAACTAATCATAAAATTAGCTATTACTTCTGGTGTGAAGTATTGCCCAAATTTATTTTTTGTACTCTGTTTAGCGGGAATATTCATTTTTAGATCATTCAATGATTTTAGTGTCTTATAATATCAGGTAATTGTTTCTACTTGCAAAACTACAAAAAAATCCATTAACTTGCCACTTCACCGCTCCTTTCTCACCCTACTCATCGAATATTTACTCATTCCGAGCATTGAGGCAAGGTCTTTCTGCTTTACTTTTTTAATGAAATCGGGGTATGAGAAAAGAGCTTTATAACGGTCTTTGGCGGATTGGTTTTGGAATAATTCTATGATTTTCGTTAGGTTTAAAATCGTTTCTTGTTGGTTGTAAAATAGAAACTTAGCAAACCAATCGTATTTTTCAATCAGTAAATCAATGTGTGCTTTGTGGATTTGCAAAACTTCGGTGGTTTCGGTAGCGATGATTTCGTATCGAGAGGGCGTACCTTTTATAAAACTTTCCAATTCCGTGAAAAAATAGCCTTCAAAAGCCACCCAACTCGTGCGTTCTTCTCCCAAATCATTAAAATAATAAATTTTCAAAACCCCTTGATTAACAAAATAATAATGTTTGCAAATACTTCCCTTTGATAATAAAATTTCGCCTTTCGCCAACGATTTTAAAGAGAAAAAATCTTCCAAATCCAAGGGGGCTACGGAGCAGTTCGGAACCAAGGATTGTATATAATCGATAAATTTTTCCATTGTTATAATCTGTGAAATTGAGGTTTCAGCAAAAGTAAAGAGTTTTTGTTAGACACTGAAATATTTAATCTCTTGATTCGAAAACCATTCAAAACTTGATACCTTTGCAAAAAAATAGCTAATCGAAAAATGAATCTCCATACGATTTTTACGGAAAACTTTTCCTTGGGAAAGGAAATCGTTATCCCAAGAGGAGCGTTTTTAAAAATTGTAGATACGAAACCGCAGCAGATACCCACAAGTAAAAAGCTCTATATAAGGCTTCGGTAAGGAAAGATAAGAACATCAGTGCCTACAACATCACTGTTGCTGACCTGTTAAATACTCATACCGAAATGCAGAAAATAAAAATATATTTTTAAGGTTATGGATTATTTTATAAAACTTTATTTTTAATACATTGTCGAAAATAAAACATAAAGGACTGCTATAGATGCAGTCCTTTGTGGTTTTATTAAATTCCGTTCTCGGTAAGTAGCTCGATGAGCTCAGGGTCAGAAGGACGTGGAGCGTCGGCACTAATAATGTTTCCTTCTGTGTCAAGTAATATAAATTGCGGAATTCCCGTAATTGCATAATCCTTAACAAAATCTGTCTCCCAAGCATTATCGGCAAAGAGTTGTATGCCTACCAATTCTTTTTCTGTTACAAAGTTTCTCCATTTCTCGTGATTTTTCTTATTATCTACCGAAATGCTTACAAACTCAATATTTTTACCGTGATATTTTTTCTCAATTTCTTTCAGATGTGGAATCTCTTCGATACAAGGTCCGCACCAAGTTGCCCAAACATCAATGTACACGAACTTTCCTTTTAGGTCAGCCAGAGCCGTTTTTCCTCCTTTGTGATTCTCAAAATTGAAAGTAGGCGAAGGATTTCCTTTTTGTAAAGCCTTAACTTTATTGTATTTTTCAGTGAGCTTTTCTTTCATTTTACTATCGCTTACGTTAGCCATAAGCTCGCTATATACCTTTTCAGTTACCGTACTTCCTGGTGAAATGTGAAACTCCAAATGCCTTTTTGCAATTGCATTACGAACGTTGTCACTTTTTATCTTTTTAAAATTATCCAAGGCTATGTTTACATACTTTTCTTCATCGTGTTTATTACCGAATTGCTGTTGATAGGCATCGTTATTGTTTTTTTCAAACAACTCTTTCACCAAATCTCGATAAATTCTTGAAAAACGAAAATCTTCAGCATTATCAAAGTCGGTTGTGTTTAACTTAGGAAAACTTTCCGAAACTTTAAAGTCTATCTGTTTTGTAAAGAAAGCGTGATATTCTTGGTATCGACTCAAAAGGAAATCAGCTTCGTAAGCTAGGGTTTTTTCCTCCAAAACTTTAAATCCTTCTACACTGAAAGTAGTTTTATCGAGTAATTCTTTTTGCTTTGTGCTAAGCTCATTTACTTTTGCTACAAAATCTTGTTCTTCAAGCTTATATAACTCATACACATCTTCACCCAAAACATCTTCTGAAAGTTTAAATTTGCTTAGAAGATAATTGTTTTCGGCAATTAAATCTCCTGAAATTTTACTCTGCTCTGGATTTTCAAAGTCTAACTCAATATTCAAATTTTTACCTTTTTGCAAGTAAATATCTGTACGAGCAAGGGTATAACCTCCGTTGTGTGCCAACATTAGTGTATCGTTAAATGACTTATCGGCATTAAGCGGAATTTCTTTTTCAAAACCATCACCAATCAGTATGATTTCTTCATAATCATAATTACTTACCTTACCAGAAAGTATAGTATATTCTGGTGTTTTTTCGGTACAAGAAGCCAACAAGGCACATCCTAATACGGGAATAATAAATCTTTTCATAAAATAATAAAATTCGTTAATATTGCAAAAATAAAAAATTTTTTAAAAGTATTATTTTTTGAGTTTATTATTTATCCTCTTGTCTTGAAGCATAATATGAGAAAACAGAAGTACTATAACGAAAAAACGCCTTAAAGGCGTTTTTCATTTTTTTAAGAATTTCATAAAGAAATACAGAAAATAAAAATATATTTTTAGGTTATAGATTATCTTACAAAACCTTATTTTTAAAAATTTCCTCGCATCAAAAATCTTTTTTCTTTGCTTTACGATTGATGAAAAACAACAGCCCCATAATCCAAGTCAGAAGCATTGCCATTGAAGCCCAAAGCCCTAATTTTGAACCGAAAAAACTCTTGAAAATAGCCCCCGTGTAACCCATAAGTGCCGAAATATCCAACTTTAAAAGAATCAGTATCCTTGATAAATCAATCGGGTTGAAGAATGTAGCTATCAGCGAATATCTTTCAAGCGGATATTCCTGAAAAATAAGCAACGAAATCAGGAAAATACCATCGTAAATCACCGCCATAAAAAGCCATAAAAGAATTGAAAAACTAAATCCTTTTATTTTATTTTCATTGTGCAGAGCTATCAAATATGAAAAGCCAACGAAGATAAAATTCAGGAAAATCCCCGTGATTATCAGCATCAAAAAGTTAAAAATTTCTCCCGAAAGCAAAACACCATATAACAAAAACGGTATTCCCATTCCGAAAAGCAAACTAAGACTTAAAGACAATGCAATCCCAATGTATTGCCCTACGAAAAGCGTGGTTCGCCTTAGTGGTTGTGCCAATAAAAGCTCAATGAACTCTCGTGAATTGTAGTAGTACATCACTCCGAATATCGTAGCAATAAGCGGAATGAGAATTGTTACAATATTCATAAAAGTAATGATAGATTTGGCAACGTCATTGCTTAAAAAAAGTAAAATGCTACTAAGCAAAAGATAAAATCCTAAGTAAAAATACGACCAACTGCTACGCATCAGGTCAAAAAATGTATATCGAATAATCTTAATCATACGCTTGTTCTTTAAGTAATTGAGCTATGGCTTCCTGAAAATCTGTTTTTTGGGTTTTATTGATGAGTTCGGTAATTGTTCCTCTGAAATAAATATTTCCTTCAAGGATGAAAAGCACCTCATCGGAAAGTTCTTCTATGAAACTCAAAATATGTGAAGTCATCAAAATGGTTTTGCCTTTCTGCTTTTCTTTTATAATCAATTTTTTGAGTTCCAGCGTGGCGATGGGGTCTAATCCGGAAGTAGGTTCGTCAAGTACAATACACGGAGCATCAGCCATAAAGGTAAGAACGATATTTACCTTCTGTTTTGTTCCGCCGGAGAGATTTCCTAACTTTTTTTCCAGATGTTTTTCCAAATTGAACACCTCAATTAGCTCTTTATCATTGCAATTTTCGCCTTTTAGTTGCTTGATGAGCTTAATGAGTTCTTTAACTTTCAGATTGTTCGGAAAGTTCGCAATTTGAGGCAGATATGCTATTTGTTGGCGATAATCCCACTTATTTTTTATGGTTTTTCCTTGAAATTTAATATCGCCATCGGTAGGGATTACCATTCCGAGGAGGCTTTTTATCAAGGTTGTTTTCCCTGAACCATTGGGACCTAATATGGCAAAGATTCCGTTGCCTTCTATGGCGAAATCAATGCCTTTTAGTACGTGCAATTTGTCAAATTTTTTATGTACGTTGCTAAATTCTATCATAGTATATATTTACTTTATTTCTTGATTGGATACGGACGCATCAAAGGCGACGGGTCTATTAAGTTTTCGGGGGTGAAAGACGGAGCTACTTTTTCCGAAAAGTTGATAATATCAATAAAAAGGCTTCGTAGTAACACAACACTTTCAGGAGTTTTGTTGGCAATGTATGAAAACAGCTTCACGGGGCGGAAAGGCACATCACCGATGCCGTTTTTATCTAAATCGTAGCCCGTATAATCGCTCCAATAATTATTTTCAAACTTGTTATCGTGAACTTTATTGCTGTACGAAACATCAAAAGTGTTGTTTTCAAAATTATTATGGAAAAAATTGTTCGTATAACACGCCCCACGTATGCGGATTCCCCATCCGTTTTCCGAAAATGTGTTTTCTTCGTAATCAATTCGCGTACAGCCCTCTCCGTTAATGCCAACGGTGTTCTGATGAAAGGTATTTCCGATGATTTTTGAATCGTAAATTTCTTTCAGAAGCAATCCGTAAGAGGATTTTCCCCAGTTTTTCTGGAAAATATTTTCTTTCATTTCAATGAACTTAGAAAACATCACCGCAACTCCTGCCCCATTGGCACAAAATTCATTTTTGTAATAAATGTTATTATTCGAGAACATAAAATGCAAGCCATAACGAAGATTGTTATAACTTTTATTGCCTTTGATGGTGGATTCGGACACAAATTCAAAATAAATACCGTCACGCGACTTTGACACATCATTATTTTCAATGGTTACACGATTGCAGTACCATAAATGAATGGCATTTCCGGAATTGTACTCCTCTTTTGCTCGCCCAACGACTTGATTTTGCTTTACAATGCCATCGTTGGACTTTTCTAAGAATATTCCGTAGTAAATATCCTCAAAGGTATTGTCCTCAATGATGAAATTATTGCTTTTTACAAGCCTGATTGCTGCATAATCCTTCGTGAAACTTTCTCCAACACCTTTAAAATGAAATCCTTTTATGACAATGTCAGAAGTTTTGGCAACAAGTATTTCTCCTTTTCGCTCTCCGTCAATAATTGGGCGATTTTTTCCTAAAATAACCAGTGGCTTATCAATGGTTAAATCGTGTACTTTATAAGTTCCCTTTTCAACAAGAATAGTGTCATTGGGCTGAGCCATTTCAACAGCTTGTTTTAAGGTTTTTACTTGACAATTTTGGCAAACGGTAATCGTGTTTGCTTTGACAAAAAAGCCAATTAACAGAAAGTGATATAAAAGTAATTTTTTTAGCATCAAAAAAAGTGTTTTTTAATATGATTTTTCAGTAAAAAATATCGCAATGAAGGTGATTTGGTTTCTGATTTCTCTGTTTGATATTAAAATTTGAAAATTGTAAGAGAAATTCCATACTTTTGAAATGTCATTTTTCGGTATGAACAGAAAATATTTCTTATTTTAGACTTATATTTCATTTTGTACAGAAAATTTTTCTAATTTCCCCATTGTTTTTAGTTATTTAACACTGTGACTTTGTTATTTCCCCATCGGATTTACATTTTCCCCTGTCGGATTTACATTTTCCCCCGAGCAACTTGCTTATTTTAGGCACAAAGTTAGCCATTCCCCCGAAAGGATTGGCTATTTTGTAGTAAAGTTTTCGTATTTTGGAGAGAAAGAAACCCTTTTGAAGAAAATTATTGAGTTTTTTTAGTCAAAACTGACTTATTTATTCCGACTCTTCTTCCAAAAAATATTGCTTGATGGCTTCCCAATCGTATAATTTTCCGTCTTTTTCTTTGTGCATTTTCTCTGCATCGGCTTTATTTTCAAAAGCAGAAAGAAACGCTCCCATTGGGCTTGGAAGATTTTCAGAAATTAAAAAAGTAGCCTTTGTTGCATCGACCAACCTATCTTGTGACATATAATCGCAAGCCAAATAAAGTGCTACATCTTCCTTTTGGTCACGAAGCATACACTCTATGGCATCATAACGATAGGCTTTGCCTTTATTGGTTACCACTTCGGCAGCAAATTGCTTATCCACAATGGTCATTTGGCAGTAATCACACAAATGGCTTCCGTAATCGATGGGTTGTGCTTTGGGTTTACAGCTAATTACGCTTGTTATTATCCCGATGAAAATAATTATTCTTGATATGTTCATATTTTTAGTGTTTGAGTATTTTATTTTTGACAAAAAAATAAATGTTGCCAATTATAGGATTATCATCAAATCAACAACACTTATTATAAAACTTTAAGAGATATTCTTACGCCTGTAAACTATCATAAACGCCACGAAGGCTATAATACTTGCCAAAATCATTGCGTAAGTTCCCATATCGGGATATGATTTTGCAAGGAAATTCAACAATTGTTTTTCTCCTAAAAGCGGTGGTTGATAACTCATTCCGGGTATTTTAATTTGTGCCGTAGGGTTTAAATTATGCCCGTAATCGTATTCCCACAAATAGAAGTCGTATATACCTAATGCCCCTAACACAATAAGTAGCAAGCTCCACACCAAATAAAGGATTTTCTTTCCTATGATGGCAAAAACAACTCCCAAAATCGCCAATCCGATGATTATATACGGAAAGTAAGTCAATTCAGGAATGCTTTCGGGAGTTATGGCTTTCATCCCGATGTAGTGATTTAGGATATTTACGTTTTGAAGCGTGAATTCGTCACTTCCTGTTATTTTGTTAATCCAAATATACATTTTTATCCCCTCAGGATACTGCGGAGCCTCCAATGTAATGTTCCAGATAGGAAATGCAAAAAGCGACAGCATCAACATTGAGGCGATAAACATCAGTACGCGTGATAGATTTTTCATAACAGCTGGTTTTAAATAAAGTAAGTACGCATTGTTACGTACTTACTTTACGGATTTGTTTTTATTCTTCACCTAAACTCCATTTGAGTTCAACATTCGCATTTTTGTCTGAAACACGAATGTATCCTTGCATTTCTTGATGCAAAGCAGAACAGAAGTCTGTACAATAGAACGGATAAATTCCCGCTTTCAGAGGCTCCCAATAAAGAGTTTCTGTTTGTCCCGGCATAACGAGCAACTCGGCATTTTGTGCACCCAATACTGAGAATCCGTGAGGAATATCCCAATCTTGCTCTAAGTTGGTTACGTGGAAGTAAACCTTGTCACCTACTTTAATTCCTTCAATATTATCAGGAGAGAAGTGGCTACGAATCATTCCCATATACACGTGAACGATGTTTCCTTCACGAACTACTTTTGCCTCTGCGTCGCTTCTTACAACGTACGGGTGTTTATTATCTTTAAGCGGATAATATTTTACAGATTTAGGAGCTATTTTGTCAGCGTGAATACCTTGTGCATAGTGAGGCTCACCGATGGTTGGGAAATCCAACAAAAGTTGCATTTTATCTCCTGAAATATCAAATAATTGTGCAGATTGTGTAAGTTCTGGACCTGTTGGCAGATATCTGTCTTTCGTAATTTTATTCATAATCAACAGATATTTTCCGTCTGGTTTTTTGGAGTCTCCTCCCGGAATCATTAAGTGCCCCGGAGAGTAGTACACCGGCTGTCTGTCCACAATTTCCCAAGTACCTACTTTCCATTTGATAACTTCAGAAGAAATGAAAAGCGTAGTGTAAGCAAAACCTTTGTCGTCAAACTCTGTGTGAAGAGGTCCGAGCCCTGCTTCTTTCACGATTCCTCCAACTACTTCGTCCATTTTCAAGATTGGCATTCCGTAAGCCTCTCCTTCAAATTTTTTCTCTTCGATGGCTTTCAAAACTTTTGTGAAAGAGTGAACGGTCAAATCCGTAGAAAGTTTTCCGTTACCAACGATATATTCCCCTGTTGGGTCAACATCCACTCCGTGAGGAGATTTTGGTGTTGGTAGCAAATAAACCAATCCGGGGCATTCTTCAGGCGATAAAACTTTCACTTTGTTTTGTTTGGTAGAAGTCGCGATGTGTGTGTGTTCATCGTAAATGTTATGCATATAGCTTGCTTCTACCTCTTTGAACTTACCTTCTTTGATGAATTCTTCTGCTTTTTTCCAGTTTATGGCAGCGATGAAGTCTTTATCATTTTGAGAAGCCTCTACTTCCAGAAGTGTGTTAGCCTCTTCGGTGTTGTACGTTGTGAAGAACATCCAACCGTGAGAAGCTCCCTTACCGGAGTGAGCCAAATCGTAATTGAATCCTGGCATTAACACCTGAAATTCAATATTCATTCGGCCGGTTTGAGGGTCAACTTTGATGAATGAAAGCACACCTTTGAATTTTCCTTTGTACTGATTGATAGCCACATCTCCCTGCGGATAAGGCACTGCAAAACGAGTTCCTGCAACTATGTATTCGGTATTTTCCGTAGTAAAAGGTGAACTGTGGTTTCCGGCACTGTTCGGGATTTCGATAATCTCGGCAGTTTCAAAGGTAGATAAATCAATACGTGCGATACGCGGCGTATTATTTCCGTTAATGAATAACCAACGTCCGTCCGTTTCTCCGTTTGTTTGAGAAAGTTCAGGGTGGTGCGAGTCGTCCCAAGGAATGAAGCCGTGTGTGGTTTCCAACATTGGTTTTGTTTCCTCGTTGTAGCCGTATCCTTTTTCAGGGTCCTGAGAAAATACGGGAATCACTTTAAGCAAACGCCCGGAAGGCAAACCGTAAACGCTTACCTGTCCGCTAAATCCACCCGATAGAAAAGCATAAAACTCGTCGTGTTCACCGGGTTTTACATATACTTTTGATGCCACATCGGTATCCAATATGCCTTGACCGTTTTTTTTGTCAGAGCCGCAAGATACTATTGCCGACAACAAAGTAACGCATCCGAAAAATTTAATTACATTTTTCATATAGAAACTATTTAATATTATCCAAAATTATTCGATGGTTCTGAAATATTCCAAAATTTCACGAGCCTGTTGCTCAGAAACATTTTGGTTTGCCATCGGAGCTCCGTTAGCCTCTTTAAGCAATTGCATTGCGATTGGGTCTTTCTGAATCATTTCTTCCGGATTCATAATCATATTCATAACCCACTCTGGCGAACGTCTTTTTAAAATGTCTTTCGGAGCCGGACCAATGAATTTTTTTGTAGGTCTATGGCAAGCCGAGCACAATGTTTTGAAATGCTCCTCTCCTTTTTTAGCCATAGCTTGGTCAATTGTTTCGCCAATGGTTACACTTTTGACCGGACCTATTCCTTTGTTTGACATAAAATCCGAAGGATTAGACGTATCCACCACCTCAGCTTTAGGAGTTTCTTTTTCCGTTACTGTTGTTTGAGGCGTACTTTCTTGTGTTTGCTGCTGATTCTGATTGTTGTTTTTACAACTTGCAAAAATGAGTAAAACTGCTGCTAATGTTGTTGTTATTCTTTTCATACGAATTATTATTAGTTTGTTAGTATATTTCTTGGCAAAAGTATAAAAATATATTAAAATAAAAAGACTTTATTGTCTTATTTTTATAATTTTATTAATCCAAATCGAGCAAAAATAACACAACTAATTAAAAATCAGAATTATAAACTTAATTGGATTTATCAAAAAATGTTTAATTATGAACCTTAAAATTATCAAAAATTTCTGAGTTAGCTTGGAAGTAAATGAACATTGGTAAGGTTATCTTCATACGGAAATCAGTACAAAGTTATAAAATAATTAAAACTAAATGAAATTTTTTGAAAAATAATCTGAAAAAATTATTAAACTGTAATTATCAGGATTAAAAAAAGTAACTGTTTATCAATTTGAAATGAGAATAAATAACTAATAATTAACAATGTACAAAAAAAGCAATCTATTTTTATAAAAAATAAAAACGATTGATTCACATCAACCGTTTTTTAAAATAATAAAAAAGAAAACTTAAAAATAAAAATTATGAAAAAAACTTTGTTATTTACTATTTTGATAAATATTCTGTAATTCCTAATTTCTCCAATTTTGAGTAAATTTCCTGCAATTGGCTTGCTGTTAGTGTCACGTGAGGATATCTGGCACTTCCGCAATCTACACCTAACAAACGCATAAAACTCTTTCCGCCACCATTAAACCCTCCGTAAGAAGCCACAATATTAACAAATTCTATGGCTTTTTGCTGTAAATCAGCAGCAAATTCGTTATTTCCTTTCTCAAAATTTTCTTTGATTGCCAAATAAAGTTTCGCCAAATGATTGTAAGTACTTCCCACCCAGCCTGTTGCTCCCAAAGGCAAGCTTGGTAAAAAAGCCTCATCTACCCCAAAAAGAATATTGAATTCCTGATTATTATAAAATCTTGATTGGGTAAAATGAATCATATTGTTCTGCGTGAACTTCAACCCTGCAAAGGTAGGAATTTCTTCCTTAACTTTTTGCATAAATTGAGTCATATCAAAGTTAGCCCCAGTTAAATCAGGAATATGATAATAATAAAAAGGTACGTTTGGAGCTGCTTCGGCAATAGCTTTACAATAATCTATTAATTTTTCAAGATTCGGTTTGAAGTAAAAAGGTGCTAATGTGGAGATTGCATCAACCTTATCCGCAGAATGTTTTGCCAATTCCACAGCGTGATTTAAATTGATGTCCCCCACGTGGTTGGTAATGAAAAAGTCTGGAGATTTCTGCTCAGCCCACGCCTCAATGATTTCTTTCCTTTCTTCAACAGAAAGCGAAGCAAAATCACCTGTAGAACCATTTGCAAAGATACCCTTAACACCGTTTCTTTTTAAAAAATCGGCGTATTGAGGAACTACCTTGGTTGAAACTACTCCTTTTGAATCCATCGGAGCGTAAGTTGCAGCTATTAAACTTTTCATCTTACTGTATTATGTATTACATAGTGCAAAGATAATTCTTTTTTCAAAAACACCAAAAAATTATTTCAGTATTTTTAATATAATTTTCACTTCTATGTTAAAAAGTTCAAACGTGATTTTTTCTATCCCTTATAATGGCTCGCAATTACGTTACGAATCGACGTAAATCCTATTTCATTTAAATCAATTTGATTTATGGAAATCCACTTTAAAGCCTGAATTTCATCTTCTGCATTTACCTTTAATTCAGCTTCTTCAAGAGGACATTCAAAGAAAATATCCATCGTGCGATAAGGAACATTTTTATACAGATAATTATTCGGGAAAGTTGTAACGTACTTCAACTGTGAAGGTTGTATATCCAGCCCAAGTTCCTCCCTAACTTCACGGCAAGCCGCTTGTTCTGCATTTTCATTCGGGTCGATGAATCCCCCTGGCAAGTCCAATTTGCCTTTGTCAGGCTCTACATTTCTGACCGTAAAGAGAATTTTATCCCGATGCCTGAACACAACAACGACCGCAGCCGCTATATTGTGATAATAAACAAAGTCACAATCGTGACAGAAAAAACGCACATTATTCGGAAATTCAACATTTGTTGAAGTACAATTAGGGCAATGTTCAAAAATCATTTTTTCCATTTATTATTTTATATTTTTACAAACAAAAAAGGGAAATTTCTCTCCCTTCTTTATTATTTAAATTTACCTGTATAGTGTAAAATTACCATAGAATTTTCGGTTATCTTTCGCCTTGTTAAGCTCTAAAATATACCAATAATCACCCGATGGCATATGTTTGCCCTCATACATTCCGTCCCAAGAATCAACAGGCGTTAATATTGTCATCGTTCTACCATTTCTATCAAAGATGTAAGTCCTCGATTTCGGGTAGTTTTCAATATTTTTTGGTTTCCATCTGTCATTTATCCCGTCACCATCCGGAGTAAAGAAATTCGGCGTCACGATATCATAGAACACTTTTCTTATTGTAAGGGTATAAGTACAACCTAAAGCATCTGTTACCTCAACTGAAATTTCTCTGCTAACCTCATTTGTCAGCGGGTCAACATATCTCGGGTCGCTTTCTTTTACAATATACACCGGATTATCTCCTTGGTCTTGATTATTAAATGAATATCGGTACGGAGCTACTCCTCCCTCGGCTTTTACCTCAATAGTATTCAAACCATTATTGATAACTTCCGTTGCTGTTAAAGCCTTAATTTCTTCCACAGTTACTGTTGAAACAGAGCTTGTACATTTTCCTAATTGTTGCCCGTCAGAATGTGATTTTACATACTCTATGGTTAAGGTTTGTATTGCTACCGTTCTGTCGTAATTATCTATAAATCCGTAATTTCCTTCAACACTTGAGAACGAACCTCGAGTACCATTCAAAATATAAAACGTATTATTTGCATCTACAGCACTTGCAAATCTCACCGCAATTGGGTCATAAAGCCCGTTTGAATTACAAGTTTTATCCTGATAAACTTCCTTCGGTTGGATATCAGGAAATTCCTCAATCGTAAATTCACTTGTAACTACCGAACAACCAGTAGCATCTGTTACTTTTGCATAGTAAACACCTGATTTCAAAATCGAGTCTGTTGTGATTTCAACTTCCGGAGCCAATGCCGGATTTGGAGGATTTGGAGTCACATACGAAACTGGCGTAACTCTGCTATTTGATTCCTTTGTATAAATATCAATCGAATAAGGTTGAGTTCCTCCTTTAGCTTTAATTTTCACGTAACCGTCCGCATCTCCATAGCAAACAATTCTGTCAGAAGCTGTTACGTCTATTTTGGTTTCTATTAAAGTAGGTTCGGTTATCGCAGTGTTTGTAACAGTTTTACACCCCATATTATCGACAACTGTCACCACATAAGCACCTGCTTTCAGATTTTCAAAAATATTTGATGCTTGCGTTATTTTCGGGTCTGTTCCGTTTTCCAATTCATACGTAAATATATTTGAACCGGAACCTCCACTCACATTCGTAACGACTATTCTTCCATCATTTTGCCCGTTACAGCTTGCATTCGTCGTTGTTACACTGGCAACTACCGCTTCAGGAGCTTTCAATTCAACTGTTTGTGTGCCTGTATAAGTTGAGCAGCCCCAATCGTCCGTTAAGGCGATTGTGTACACTCCTGCTGATAATCCTTTGAATACAACCAACTTATCTTGAATTGTTTGTGTTACATTTTCCGTAGCAGAAGACAAAGTTACCGAGTAAGGAGCTTTGCCTCCACTTACAATCTCCACAGAAATATCTCCTTTATTGGTTTCACAACTCACTTGGGGAGTTACCGGAGTCGCTTTAACAACAATTTCCGAAGCTGCCTGCGGTATCGTAAATAAAGTACCTACCGAACAACCGTTCGCTGTTGAAATTGCATCAATACGATAATCTCCACCAGTCAAATTCAATACCTCTACAACTGATTCTCCCACAGGGACAACTCCCGTTACTGTCTGATTTGTAGTCTGATGCGTAATTGTATAAGTAAATCCTTCTGTGGCTTTATTTCCTCCAACAGTTGGCTTCTTATCTACAAAAGTAAGCGTTATTCTACCATCATTTTCCTGATAACAAGAAGGTTGCCTTTCATTTGATTTGTTAATTTCAAACTTATCCGTTAAATCTCCTACTTGATGAGTGCCTTTTGTGTTGCAATTTGTAACCAAATTTTCAACTGTTATTTCGTAATCACCCGCTGGCAATAAACCTGTAAATGTGTAACTTACAGAATTTGTAGCCGTTGTTGATGAATAAGTTTCACTTACTGTGAAGTTATCACTCAATCTTTTTGCAGTAAAACGAAGTTCTGTTCCCGGAATGTAATTCGGTGTAGCTGTTACATTTACCGAAATTTGTTCGTTTACCAAACAAGTTATTGGGTTGGCAACAGTTACTGCAACATTCGATAAACTGAAAGAAGGATTAATTGTTACCTCATTCGTGTTTGTAGCACATCCCGCAGAATCTCTTACTTCTACATAAAATGTTCCTCCATTAACATCTGTTACAGAAATAGTTGATTGATTATTTCCTCCTGCGGAAGTTCCTGTTGTTTTGTTGAAAAACTCCCAAGTGTATGGAGGTACTCCCCCACTTATTTGATTTGCATCGAAGGAAATCACGGCTTCCAAATTGGAATTTGTAACACACGAAAGTTGCGTAGTGCTCAAAGCGTTATTTGCCAATATAGGCGGATTTAATTTAACAATTTCTTGTATTTGTCGTTTACATCCGTTATTTCCTGTTAGCTCTATCGTATATTCAATTCCTGCAATTGTTCCTGACAAATTTGTAAATTTCGCTGTATTCGCTGAAGATGACGCCGGCGTAATAACTGTAGGGGTTACTATTCCTGTTGTCAAATCCTTCATCTGAATTATTTTAAAATCAATCGGCTCCAAACTCGCTGATGTTGCTACCAATTCGATACTTCCTTCGGCTTGTTTGTAGCAAGATTCAGGAGTTATCTTGGTCTGCTGAGCATCTATTTCCGGTAATTTGGCTGCTTCCACTATGACAGGATTGCTGATTTTCGGAGTGGTGCAAGAAACCATCTGCGAATCTCTAACTCGGAATTCATACTCACCAACCACTGAAACATCTACCGTCACAGAAGTTGATGTATTTGAAGGAATCGTTACCGTTGACGAAGAAACAGTTGTATATGAATTAGTTGCTCTGTCTATTACTTGAACAAGCTCGTAGGTATAAATGCCTGTCCCTCCTGAAATATCTGCCAAAGTAATTTGTGCCGCCGTTGGGTTTTTACAAGAAAGTTCTCTCGTAACACTTGCCGCTCCCAACGTAACCGGTGCATTTACAGTAACAGTACGTGTATCACCGCAATTATCCGAATCAACCACAGTTATGGTGTGAATACCTGGTGATAATTCCGGAATAGTGAACGGCGTTACGTTTATCTGTATTGGGGTCGCTCCGTCCAACACATAGTAATGGCTAAGCGTAGGTTCTCCGAAAGTGATATTAACATTTACGTTGTATTTCCCGTTTGATGGGTTACATACATCAACCTCAATATTATCTATTGATGGCTCAAGTGCCTGACTAATTGTAAATGTTTTCTGTGTGTATTCTTTGATACAACCCTTACTATTACTATCCAACACATAAACTTTGTAAGTTCCTATTGGTAAATCCAAAATATTATCTCCAAAATTTGTCACAACATCCGTTGGATTTGGTGTGGTAAAATCTGCTTCTGTAGGGAATGGTTCTGTACTTAATCGAGCCATATAACGATAAGGAGCTAAACCTTCTACCGTTGTATCAATTCTCAATTGTCCTTTATCCACACAATTCACCTTGTCTCTTACTACTGTTATATCCTTGATTTCCACAGGAATTTTAAAATCAAAAATTTCAAAACTTGTTACTGTTTTTGTTCCACAAAGGATATATTTTTCCACTGTATAGATATCAGACACGGTAGGTGTGAATGTTCTGTTAGTTTCTTCTATAAGTTTTGTGTTTCCTCTAAACCACTGATAACCTGTAAATAATGGTTGTGCTTCGAGAGGAGTTACTGTACAGAAAATCGCTTCTTTTCTATTATCTGAAGTATTAATTTCAATAGTTGAAGAAACTGTTTTCGTGTCGTTTCGTAAACAAGCTGCTCCTCCCCCTTCATATTTTATTACAGATTTAAACCCAAGAAAATTCATACAAGGTTTTGCAGCTTCTTCCTGACCTCCTGTAAGTTGCAAAGGAATTCTAACTTTTCCTCCCGTTGACGGATAATTCGGAATTGTGAAAGTATATGACTTATTTGTCGGATTATATACGGGAATAGTTCCTGCTCCAGCTCCGGAAACATCTACAGAGTGTACTGCCGATGGCTCCACATTTGAATTACTTGGCAACTGTACGGTTAATTCGGCTTTTGAAATGATTTCTTGCCCTATGTTTTGATAACTCACCTCATAGTAGAACAATTGGTCGGCTGTTAATTCTGTCAATTCATTTGCTCCTCCATCGGTATATTTATCTGTCAGAGAAGATTCTAACTTAGGTTCATTAATTGTGATGACCAATGTCCTCGAAGCTGTATTTCCTAAAGCATCTGTAAAAGTATAAACCACAGAATGTACCCCCACAGTAAGCTCCAATGGCTGTGTATGTGTTGAAGAAACTGTTACTGTATTAGGACAAATGTCTGTGTAAGTAGGTTCTTGCCAAGTGATGTTACTTACTGTACACAATCCTGCTGGTATCGTGTGAATTTGATTATCTGGGAATGTGGTAATTTGAGGAGCGTCTCTATCATCTATTATCGTAATAGTTGTTGTTTGTGTACTTCCCGAAGTCGAATCACATCCAAAATGATTTTTAAGTTTCACCGTTACCTCATAAGTCGTTTGAGTATGTACAGTTTCAGTAAATATCTTTTGCCCAATTCCCAAAGGTCCTTCTTTAGTTCCTGTATTAGGATTTATTCTAAACCACTCAATATCGAATAAAGCCGGAGAAACGTTTACTTTCATAGTAGCCATATCTCCCGGACAGATATTCTGAGAGGAATCAACCCCAAGTTGAAACACAGCATCAGAATTAACCTCTACCGGCTGTGTCACATAATCAAAACAAGTATTCTTAATCTCCACAGTGTACCTACCATTATCCAAATTCTGGAAAGAATGTGTTTTCACTGTTGATGAGAGCGTTTCCGAAGCGACAGCGGTCTTAATACCACCTACTTCTTCTTTATACAAAATATAGGTAACATCCTCATCAGCCAAGTCACTGAGTGATAAATCTATAAGAACCATCCCCGAACCATCGGTAGTTCCGCAAGAAATACTTGACACATAAGGCTGAAAGTTACGTGGTTTAATTTCAATATCAGGAGAATAACCTCTTACTTCCTGAAGTACGTACAGATTATCTGGAGTTCTGAGTCCCGTCAAAGGAAAATTCGCAAATGGTGGCAGTAATGTCCATACAAATTCGAGAGGTGAAGGAGTACCCACCATTGTCATATAATAATAATTTGATGTAACTAACCTATATATCCCCGCAGTCAAATTAGAAAAGGTTCCTTCAGGGGCAAAATTTCTAGTATTTACTATATCCCAGTTTCCTAGTGCATTTCTACGTTGTAGATATACGTGTATCCAATCCCGATTAGGAGCTACATTTCCTAACGTGTATGTGATTTCATTCGTGTCACATTTTTTTATAACTCGATAAGAAGGAGCATTATTACCTGTTCCAAATGACATTGCTTCTATATCTGCAAATTGAATAGTTCTTGTGGCAGAATCACAAGCGTCCTCCAATTTAAAAATGTACTCTCCTGGTGGAAAATCTCCAAGCCCTACAAAATCAACCCCATTGGGATTAATCGTACCTGGAATTAATGGTATTTCTATTGGGAAATTAATTGTTTTATCTACAGGCTCTTCAAAAAACAATGATGTCAGAAAAGACACAGAGGACTGTCCGTCAGCACGTGTGATTGTTAATTTTGCCTTACTGCTTGTTCCGGGAGGGTCGGAGGGGTGTATATAGTAGAAGTCCGTTGGCATAGGCATTCTAAAAGAAACTGTTCCGTTATAGATTCCTCTGTTTCGTTGGATACTGCCGAACGCCTTTTCAAAACGATTTGTTGAAAGATAATTTACATTACGAATAATTTGCTCCTGAACAGGGCAACCTGCTCCCGAAACAACACGAACTCGGTATGTACCTGCTCCGTGTGGAGTCACATCTACAATATCATAATCTGGTTCAGTATGAGTAACTTTAGAATAAGTTCCAGTGGATATTTCTTTCTCAACCTCATATTTAAACTTTCCGGCAGTCCAGTTTTGCCTTGTATAAGCATTCGCCCATTGATATCCTGTTATAGGGAACGTTCCTCCTGATAACAAATCAGTAAAATATTTTGTTCCTGAATTACCAAAAGATGTTTTAATCCTCAAGTAGGGTTCACAAGCCCCTGACTCTGAAGATGAATTTGACAAGGCAAAACCTCCTTGGGGAGTGACATCTAATTTAAATCGTCTTTGTAAAACCGTTCCAAGACCATCATCAATAGTAATCAATAACTCGTCTCCTTCCAAATAAACCGGATATGTTCGATATCCCCAACCATTAAATCCTCTGGAAGGGTTTGTGCTATGATAATCAAGATTATCAACATTCCCAACCCTGCTTGGGTCAGATGAATTTATTACCTCAATTTTAGCTCTCCCCGTTGCTCTAAAATAGTGTAATATATCGTTACTACGGCATCCTCCATTATGGTGAACGGTTTGCCCATCAGCTCTACGGATATTTATACCAAAACTGTATTTACAGTCATCTTCCGCACGTAAGGCTATAGGTCCCCAAGCAATATTGTACGAACCAGGCAAATATATCGCAGGAGGAGTATTTATTTCTACTTTTTTTATGTCCTCTTCACAATTTCTAATATTGCTCGGCACCACATTTTTTACTACCAAAAATGCTTTTATACCTGAAGGTATTCTATCCGTAGGAGATTCTTTTTCTAAGGTGTATGTAAAATTAGCCGATGCATTAGGACGTGTTATATTTCTCACCGGCACCAATATATTGCCATTTTCATCTTCCAAACTTACCTGAAAATCCGTTCCTACACCGGTTCCTCCAACAATGGTAAACCTAATTGTTCCGTCTTCTTGCGAAAAAGCCGGAGATGTTGTGTCTGTTCTTGACATTGTAGCTCCACAAAGCTCCAAACCATTGATATTAAGTTTAACAAAAGTACCCGCAACATTAATTTTTTTAGGAGAAGAAGAAGCTCCCGAAGGGTCGTGTAACAACACAGAATAATCTCCCGAAGCCAAGTCGTCAAACGTAATAGTCTCTCCTAAAGCCACATTGTGCTTTAATCCACCCGTGCTGCCACTTGGGAGTTTTAACTCTACCGTGAGCGAAGCAGTACACCCCGCACTTGCTGCAGGAAGCTGTACCGAAACTTGCCCGTTTGCAAGACAAACAGATTCCACAGAAGTTACATTAAAACCATTAATATCATAACATTGTCCCGCAACCCATTGGGATACAACAAAAAAAGCTAGTATTAGAAATATTCTCCTCATCATAAATAAAAAATAAGGTCAAAAAAGACATCAAGAGTAATTAACTAATTATAAACCAATTAAGTAATCATCCTTCATATATCTTTCTAACCTTTAATCAAATTCATTTCGCAAAATTATTTCTTTTTTCGTATATAAGAAAAAAAATAACATTTTTAAATATCATCAAAGAAAAAAGGAATAACGATAACTTTCTTTAACAAAACTTTACATTTTTGTTACCATTTATCAAGTTCTTCAATAACATTATATGCCGTCATATCAAATTTTATAGGAACTACCGAAACGTAGCCGTTAGCCAAAGCCCATTCATCGGTATCTTCTCCCACATCTTCATTGATGAATTTACCCGTCATCCAATAGTACGTTCTTCCCTGCGGACTTATCCTTCTGTCAAATTTTTCTTGCCAACGAGCCTGAGCTTGACGACAAATTCTAATCCCCTTGATTTCTTCTCTTTTCAACTTTGGAATATTCACGTTTAGCACAACTCCTTTCGGAAGCCCGTTTTTCAATACGTTTAATGCAATTTTTTTAACAAAATCGCGAGATTCCTCAAAATCAGCTTCCCAGCTATAATCTAATAATGAAAAACCAATCGCAGGAACTCCCTCTATTCCGGCTTCAACCGCTGCACTCATCGTTCCGGAGTAAATTACATTAATTGACGAATTAGAACCGTGATTAATTCCGCTTACGCACAAGTCAGGTGTGCGTTTTAACACCTCGTGTCGGGCTATTTTTACACAATCCACTGGCGTTCCACTGCAAGTGTATTCTCTTTGTATTCCATTATCAATATGTATTGGCTCGCAATGTAATGTAGAATCGAGCGTAACAGCGTGTCCCATACCACTTTGAGGCGAATCGGGAGCTACCACAACCACTTCGCCTATCTCGTTCATTATACGTATCAAACAACGAATGCCCGGAGCTGTAATTCCATCATCATTCGTCACTAAAATCAAAGGTCTTTTCTGCATATTTTTCACATTAATAAAAAGATAATTTTATTCATCCCAAACTTCTTCTACTTCCCAATTCGCCCTGAGTTCTACTAAATTAGGAAAGTACATTACCCTTTCGGGCTGGATGCGTTTTAAAAAATTACCCGTGTCCCAAATTTTATTCTTATTTCTATCTTCCGTGATTCGAATTTTATACTTACCCGGACTCACATTTTCAAAAATATATTCTTTCTGAGCCGATTCAAAATAAAGTTCACTTTCTATCCTATCTCCTTTTTCGTTGGTAAGTTGCAAAATAACAGGAAATTGCAACTCTTTTTTGATTGTAAGCTTCAATATGGAATAATCTTCCAGCTTTTTGGTTCTCAGATTCACTCGCAAAGTATCGTTAGTGTTTCCGAAAAAATCCGTTATCGCTTCCGGCAGTGCTTCAATTCGGTATGATGTATTGTGTTTTGTATCAAACACGATGGAATATTCCAATTTATCCCTATCCAATTTCGTTTTAAAAGGAAGTTCCAACGAGTCTTTTCCAAAAACCTTGATTTTTGTACTGTCCGTCTTTACTATCGGAATGTTTGACTTCCACGCGAAATTTTTCCCCATTGGCAGTTCTCCCGAAAAGTTATTGGAAACCAGCAAACTATCAGGTTTCATATTTTTCAACCGAACTTTAAAGGTATCTATTTTCTGGCTTCTTTGCACCGCAAAAAGCAGCGAGTCAGACTGTTTTGGAGAAAACCAAAAGTTCAAAGTATCTTTCTTCGGTTCTTTTGAAATGACGTATTTAAAATCCCCCTTCACTGGCGAAATGGGCTTAATTTGCACACTATCAGTGCTTCCTTCAAAACCAAAACTAATCCTATTTTCAGAGACTTGCACTGGGCGAGCCGGTTTGTAATTCAAAATTTCTTTAAATAACGTAAGCTCGTACGATGGCAATGTATCTTTATCTTCCACCGAAATAGGCTCATTCCAAAACGCTATTTTATCTTCCTTCTGGTCAAAACGATAGTTGTTATTTTTATCTTTCAGAGCCACCATAACATACTTCCCCTTTCGCAGATAATTCAGCTCAAAAGTCTCAAGACTATCAAGCGTATTTGTCACATAAGTTGGCTTACTTTTATAAATCAACGAATCTTTGTAATTTTCGTTGTATTCGTACAGCATTACGGTAACGAAATTATCAGGTGTGGGTTTAAGAGCGTCTTTTATTTTTCCCTTAACCTTCAATGAATCAACAAAATCCCCTGTGGAAAAAACATATTTAAAATCGGGATAAGGATTTCCCTCATTGTAATCCTGAATGCTACTACCGAAATTGAAAACATACGTGGTGTTAGGCTTTAAGGTATCCGAAATGCTTATATCCAGCTTTTTGGAGGCAGACATTGGCGATATGATAGGAAAATTTTCCATCGGGGGGGAGATGATAAGTTGTTTGCGTAAGTCTTTGATGACCACGAACTCATCAAACGTCAGGCGTATTTTATTCCGATTGAACTGCGTAGCCCCCGATTTCGGTTCGGCACTGAGCAAAACAGGAGGTTTTTCGTCCTTAGGTCCTCCCGTTGGCGAACCTCTTCTTGCACATTGCCAAAATACTGACATTGTTACGATTAAGACCAAAAAGTATTTATATTTCCCTGATATCTTTTTCATTTCTCACATACATTTTTCTGATGTACAGACCACAAAAGTACTATTTTTTGCAAATTATAAAAGAATTACCACCGAAAAAAAATATCCATTTTGAAACTTTCAAACTCTTCCGTACCTTTGCAAAAGAATTTTTTAAACCTCAAAATACATTGATTTTTTCTTGGATATTAAACAAAGTTCCACGTCCTTGGCTCATAAAAGCGAGCTATTGCGTACGTCCTTTCCTTAGTTTGTACTTTCGTGGAAACAAATATGAAGACCCCATCGACGGGAAAAAATTCCGCAAATTTCTGCCCTACGGTTACGCCGTGCAACGCCCCAATGTGCTTTCTCCTTCCACCTTATCTTTGGAAAGGCATCGGCTGTTGTGGCTTTATCTTACCCGTGAGACTGACTTTCTTTCCCGAACATTGAACGTACTTCACGTGGCTCCCGAGCAGGCTTTCTACAAACGATTTAAAAAACAACCACTATGGCAGTACACCACCACCGATTTACATTCTCCTTTGGCAGATGTCAAAGCCGATTTATGCAATTTGCCCTTTGCGGACAATACATTTGACCTGATTCTCTGCAATCACGTTTTGGAACACATTCCCGATGACCAAAAAGCTATGAACGAACTGCTTAGAGTAATGAAATCCGGAGGGACAGGCATCTTCCAGATTCCGCAGGACTACACTCGCGAGGCTACCTTTGAAGATGACAGCATCACTGACCCCGATGAACGCACCCGAATCTTTGGGCAGTACGACCACGTCCGTGTTTACGGAATGGATTACTTCGATAAGCTCCGAAAAATTGGCTTTGAAGTGGAGGAAGTCCGTTATGCCCAGCAATTTTCCGAAGAAGAAATAGAAAAATACCGCATCGTTCGGGAGGAAATCATTCCCGTTTGCCGAAAACCTTAACGAGAAACGAATTCTTACCTAACATTTCTCTTTATTGACCGTTAAGTCTTTGTATAATCCCGTTTGCCAATGGTTTCGGTTGATGAACTTTAAAAGATTTTCAAAACGGGAAATCATCTGGTTGCCCGAGTTTCGCATTACGTACCCAGGGAAGTTGAATTCTTTTTGGTGCAAATCGGTAAATTCCCAGGGGTGGAAGTACAACGTGGCATATCCTCTGCGTTGCATCGTTCTTTTTAAAAGAAAATGATAAAACCACTGAGGAAAATTATGAAAGGAAAGCCAAAAAAGCGGAATGCGAAGCAACGGACTCACTGCGGCAGGAATCTGTAACAGTCCTTCTTCAATGAATAACCGTTTGGAAACGTGTAGTTTGTTATATCTCCCAGGTAGGAGCGTTGGGTTTACGGACGAGTTGTACTCGTACCCCGCCTTTTTCACTTCTTTGGGGCAAACTTCCGCCATTCTGGGCATTCGCAAACCTTTTATAACGGTGTTGAACTCCTTTTCCAGCGTTTCTTTCGATTGCCTAAGGTGTGCGTTCTCAAATTCGGAATGGTAAAACGTATGGGAAGCCAATTCGTGTCCTTCTGCCAAAAGCCGTTCTATCAGGTCGGGAACTTCTCTTGCAAAGACCACCGTAGAAAAGAAGGTGGCTTTGGCATTGTAGCGTTTGAGCAAATCCAGAATCGCTATTAATCCTTCTCGGGAGATGCTTATTTGTCTTTCAAAATCAATGTCGTAGCCATATTCCTTTGGCATATCAAATTCTTCTATGTCGAATGAAAGGTAAATCATCTTTATATGAATATTTTTCTGTGAGTAGAGTTCTTTTTAAAAGAAAATGCAAATATACGCCTAATTTATTTCATCAGAAACTAAAAATTACTTGCTTTTCGTCCTGTACTTGCCAATAATTCTGGTACATTTCTAAGGATTCTTTTATATTGACATACAGCGGATTGTTCACTTCTTGCATCTCTTGCAGATGAAGAAATTCAATCTCAACCTGACGCTCATCAATCCATTCCAGAGATAACATACAATCGTCCAGAGAATTGAAACTCAACCAAAAATAGGAGGGAAGTTGCAACATTTCTTGCATTTTTAGTAAAAAACTTCTTTCCGTCTTTACATTTCGCAAGTCAATAACGATTTTTAAATAATCTTTTCTGTAATCAAGAGAGTCCATACCTTTATTTTTTTATAATTAACCGTTCTTTTTTACTTTTTTCCTTTCAAGAAATCATCATTTACCAAAAATAGCTGTATTGTTACCTGTATTTTATAGATTTCTACTCTATTCTTATCGATTATAACTAAAATATATTACTTTTTTTCTTGCAGAAATGAATTTTTACCGGTCAGAATTCATTTCTTGTTGGTCAAAGTCCATTTCTTGCTGGTAAAAATTTATTTCTTACCAGTAAGAATTCATTTGATATTGGTAAGAATCTATTTTACATTAGTAAGAATTCATTTATTATCAGTAAAAATTTATTTCCTGTCGGTCAGAATTCATTTATTGTCGGTAAAAACTTATTTCTTATCAGTAAGAATTCATTTGATGTTGGTAAGAATCTATTTTACATTAGTAAGAATTCATTTATTGTCAGTAAAAATTTATTTCCTGTTGGTCTTTCTTTAAATCTGTAAGGGAATACAGATGATATATTGTCGTTTGACTTGTAAATATCTGGTAAAATTCCTGTTATTACTGGTGTGATACTTTTAGTTTGTGAGAATAAAAGTAAACATTATGGGGTTTTAAAGTTTCTTTTCGGAAATAATGTAATTAGGTCTGGATTTGGTTTGTTTAAATATCTTTCCTACGTAAATCCCGATGATTCCCAGTATGATAAGTTGCAATCCACCGAAAAAAACTACGGTCATTATCAGCGATGCCCAGCCTGAAATTTCCGTCCCGCTAACAAACGACCAAATCACATAAGGGATATATAAAAGCGAAAGCAGCGAAAAGGTAAACCCTAAGTAAACAGCCAAATACAAAGGCTTCACACTGAAAGCCGTAACGCCTACCAACGCCAAATGGAGCATTTTTTTGACCGTGTATTTGGTCTCGCCCGAAAACCTGCGTTGAGCTACGTACGGAATGTAGGTCTGGCGAAATCCCACCCAAGGAACAATCCCTCTAAGAAAGGGTTCGTTTTCTTCCATTGAGCGAATGACCTCCACCACCGACTTATCCAGCAATCTAAAATCAGCCGACCCCTCTTGTATTTTCACATCAGAGATTACATCAAGCATTTTGTAGAAATATTGGGAGGTTTTCTTCTTCTTTCGAGAGATATCATTGGGATATGTGCGGATTGTAGCCACAACTTGGTTGCCTTCCTCCCATTCTTTGACGAGTTTGGGGATAAGTTCGGGGGGATGTTGCAAATCGGCATCCATAGAAATGACCGCATCGCCAAAGGCGTGGTCAAGTCCTGCTTTTACAGCCAATTGATGCCCGAAGTTTCTTGAAAAAGAAAGGTATTTTACGTTTTCTTTCTGGGAATGTAGCTTTTCCAGCTGGTTGAGTGTATCATCTGAGCTTCCGTCATTCACAAAAATAAGCGAATAGTCGTATTTCTCAATGAGTTCCCGAGTGAAAACCGCTTCAATGGCGTGATACAAGGCGAAAATGTTCTCATTTTCATTGTAGCAAGGGATAACGATTTCAATTTTTTTCTTTTGCATAGCTTGATTGTTTGCTGATTTCTTCAGATAATTTTCGCCAAAGTTAATCTTTTGCCTCGAAAAAACGAATCTTTAAGAATATTTTGACAGAAAATCCGTTTTCAAAGCTAATATCTCCCAAATATTCAATGTTTTATAAGATTAATGATTTATATTCATCGGAAAAGATACATTATTCAGCTTTTTAATCTTCTTTCTGATAATTTTTTCAACAAGAAGAATAAAAACCATTTTTATTTTATTTTATTATGTACCGACTTAATATCGTTATGTACTGACTTAATATCGTTATGTACTGACTTAATATCATTATGTACCGACTTAATATTGTTATGTACTGACTTAATATCGCTATGTACCGACTTAATATCGCTATGTACCGACTTAATATTGTTATGTACCGACTTAATATTGCTATGTACCGACTTAATATTCTTAAAAAATATAGTTTTTACAATAAAAAAAGAGCATTTTTCAATAAAAAAACACTCTTTTTGAAGATATTTATACTATTTTTTGGATATTACACCGATATTTTGCCTTTATTTGCTGATAATATTCTTAATTTTTGCCCAAATGTAATCCGAAATAACATCTTTGTACTTCATTACCTCATCTTTTCTCTTCTGAAGTTCGAAAAGTATTCTGGATTGATTCTCAAGGATTTCTTGTTTCTCCTCCTTGCTGTATTTTCCATCGGGAAGTTTTCTATTATCATACAGAAGAACGCACAAAGCACTAACAACTACGTACTTTTTTTCGGTCGGAAAGCTCGGATTATCGAAGGCATCAAGCAGTAAATCCAAATTATCCATCTCTGCAAGCATCAAGTCCTCGTCCTGCTCTATAAAGTAATAATCAGGGTTTTCACTCCATATTGTAAAGAGCTCTTGGTCTATCTTCGGAAACGAATGACTTACAGAAACCGTTTTAGTAGAACCACATTTGCTACAAGGCGTTTCTTTCCAAAGTCTTTTGTCATCAAAAAGCTCAAAAGCTGCTTCAATTTTTGTCAGAGGAAAGCTGTCCTTGTTTCCACATTGGCAAGTTTTGGTTACAGTGTATGTATTTTCGCCTTTAGTTTCTTCCATACCGACTCTTTTTTCTATATTTCTGCGTCTTTTTCGATGTGTTTTTCCTGATTATAGTTCAGAAAACACATCTCATAAATCATTGTAAGCCAAATGATAGCCGGCGGAACGGCACGTAAGGAATATTTAATGATGTATCCCTCCTTCAAAGGTTTGAATAAGTCCGTTGGAGAGAGCGAAGCCAAGATTGCCAAGACCAGCAGGGTTATTTTCAGCTTTTTGTTCTTATTTGGGCTGACCATAAACCAAATCCCGATGCCAACGTAAGCTATAATATAGGTGCTGTTCTCCGTTCCCGTGCTAAACAAGCACAAAAACAAGCTCACCGAAGCCAGAAACATCAGTTGGAAGCTCGTATTTTTGTATTGGGAAATCCGAAGATACGGAAGCGAGAACAAAACCAAGCCTATTATGATAGCAACCGGATTGTTATTGTATATCCCCGTGCGTTGTAAGAAACCCAAAAAGGAAAGATTCTGCAAATTATAGCTTATTGTGTTCAAATTGGAGTTGTTTTTCATCGCCAAACGCTCAAACCACTGCTGATATTGCGAAATGACGTATTGCGGAGAGGAATAAATCATCGGGAGGCAGAAGAGTACAATCATCCACACGATTCCCGTCCACACAAAACGGATTTTGTTCTTCGAAAAGAAGAAAAATGCCAGACCTACAACGCCGTAGAGCTTCGTTAAAATCCCAATGACGATAAAAAGCGTAGCCCACTCGTCCTTTCCCTTGTGAATGAAGACATAAGCCCCGACAAGCAAGGCTATAATACTGATATTGAACTGTTGCATCGCGGTAGCCGTGTACAAATCGTGAGCAGAGATGAGCAAAACCCCGATGATGGCAATCTTCGACAGGGGCAGTTGCCTAATCGCCCAGTATAGGAACAGTGCATTTGCCATAATCCAAAACGAAACGCCCAACCAATTGGGCAAAACCGCAAATGGAGCAATCACCGCACTGAACAAAATCCCATAATGATTCACATCGAAGTACTCCGCAGGATATTCCACGTAAAGTGAGAGCTTTTCAATCGTATGCCAAAACACACCTTTGAATATCAAATAATTATTATACTTCCCTCGTATAAAAACATTTTGGATAACGGTAGCTAATGCCAATCCAAACCACAAAATGGTAATAAAACGATAGTCTTTGAATATTTTTTTTAGCATTTTTATGAATGATTTCGGCAAAAGTAAGAAAATAAGGGCAATGACAAAGCTCCAAAAATCAAAAGCTTTTTAACTTTCGAGTTATTTTTCTATTTTTGCAAAAAATCAATTAATTAGAAAAGTCACAATCGCTATTTTAATAAAATGAGATATTTATTTTACTTACTCTTTGTTGCAATATTCACATTACATAGCCCTGTTTTTTCACAGAAAAAGCCTGTTTTTAAGGTAGTTTTAGATGCCGGGCACGGCGGAAAAGACCCCGGAAAAGTAGCTCCGAATAAGTTATACGAAAAAGATGTTGTTTTGAACATTGTTCTGGAAGTGGGAAAAATATTGGAACAACACGCTGATATTAAGGTTATTTACACTCGAAAAACGGACGTATTTGTTGATTTATACGAACGTGGAGCTATCGCCAACAAAGCCAAAGCGGATATTTTTGTTTCCGTTCACTGTAATTCTGCCGATAAGAAAACAGCTCACGGAGCAGAAACATTTGTATTGGGTCTTCACGCAAATGAACAAAACTTTGAGGTTGCCAAAGTAGAGAACGAGGTAATTTATTTGGAGGATAATTACGAGAAAAAGTACGCTGATTACAATATCAATTCTCCTGAATCTTTCATAGGATTGTCAATTATGCAGGAAGAATTTTTGGAACAAAGCATACAGCTTGCCAAATATGTTCAAAATAACTTCATTAATGAAATGAAGCGTTTTAACAGAGGCGTAAAACAGGCTGGGTTTATCGTTCTGCATCAGACATATATGCCAAGCATTCTCATTGAAACAGCCTTTTTATCAAATGCCGAAGAACAGAAGTTTTTAGCCTCAAAAAAGGGACAAAACGAGTTTGCGAAAAACATTGCCGATGCGATTCTTTCTTACAAAAAATGGGTACAAGCAAGAAGTTCGCACATTGCCCCAGATGTTTCAGTATCAACGATAAAGGCTTCTTACAAAGCGAAAACTTCAGCCAAAAACAACAGAAAAAGCACCTCAGTTGCAAAAAAATCAAACGTTGTTTATAAAGTACAAATTTCATCAAGTCCTAAAAAATTAGAGGCAAAACCTTTCAATTTCAAAGGCTTATCCCCTATTTCATCAGAAAAAATCGGGAAAGTATATTGTTACTTCTACGGAAGTGCAAAAAAACATACCGAAGCCTTGTCATTGCTTTCCAAAGCGAAAAAAAAAGGATACAAAGATGCTTACATAGTTGCTTATTCCAACGGAAAGAAAATCACTGTTGAGGAAGCAAAAAAGCGAGAAAAATAAATTTAAAACGGTTCTTAGTTGAAAATTACGTTTTTATACTTATTTTTGCCTTCTAAATTCAAAAATAAATTCGATGAAATTAACCAGAGAAATTAAAACGGCGTTCATTGTCATTGCAGGGATAGCCTGTTTTTTCATAGGATTTAACTTCCTGAAATCCAAATCAATATTCAAAAGAACCAATACTTACTATGCTGTTTTTGACCATTCTGGAGGGCTGAAATCCGGTACTCAGGTAACGGTTAATGGCGTACAAATAGGAGTAGTTGAGTCCGTTAAAATAGAAGAGAAAACCGCTAAAATCAAGATTACGATTTCTTGCTCAAGAGATTTTACTTTTTCAAAAAACAGTAAAGTGGAACTCTATAACAGCCTTTTAGGGGGAGCCGGATTGCAAATCATTCCTGCTTTTGACAACGCTCCTGAAGCACAATCGGGAGATACGTTGCCTTCATCAATCCAGATGGATATGTTGCAAGCTTTAAGCACGAAATTTGAACCTACTCAACTAAAATTAAACAACTTATTATCACAGTCGGACACTACTTTAAATTCCATAAACACACTGTTGGACGATAAAACTATCGCAGATTTGAAAAAATCTGTCGCAGACCTTAGCACAACAATGAACAGTTTAAGCAAAGCTTCCGTAACTTTGAACAATATGCTGGCAGCCAATCAGGAAAGTTTGAAGCTAACCTTACAAAATGCCAACAAAATAACAACGGATTTGGCTAAGGTTTCAGATGAATTAGCTCAGGTTGAATTCAGCAAAGTTGTTACAGACGCACAAAAAATGCTAACAAATCTGAACAAAATATTAGCTGATATTGAGGCAGGTAACGGAAGCGTTGGCAAATTGATGAAAGATGAAGGCTTGTACAAAAATGTAGAAAATGCCTCCAAACAACTGGAATTGCTTTTGGAAGATTTACGCTTAAATCCAAAACGATATATGCACTTCTCCGTTTTTGGTAAAAAACATCAACCATATCAGGAGAACGAAAAATAAGTTTTAAAAAGCAGTCAGTTGTTAATATTTACAAATAGACTGCTTTTTATTTTTCTTTATATTTTAAAATCAAATTAATTGCGATATAAAAACAATTATTGACAAGATATTGATTATGAACATACTGCCCAATATAGTATTTTGTTTATTACTAATCATTGCCATCGGATTTTTTACAATGAACGTTCGTAAACTAATCCGCAACATTCGTTTGGGAAAAAGTGAAGATACGTCCGATAACCGACCGCAACGCTGGAAAAATATGCTACGAATTGCTTTAGGGCAAGGAAAAATGACCGTTCGCCCCGTTGCCGGAATTTTGCATATTCTTGTCTATCTTGGTTTTATAATCATTAATCTCGAAATGCTTGAAATAGTTCTGGACGGAATTTTCGGGACACATCGTTTGTTTTCCTTTTTGGGAAGTTTCTACGATGTTTTGATTGGTTCTTTTGAGGTTTTGGCTTTTTTAGTAATTATTTCGGTAACAGTCTTTTGGATTAGGCGTAATATTTTAAAAATCAACAGATTTCAGAAAGACGAACTTCAAAATTGGGCAAAAAAAGACGGAAATATCATTCTATATATTGAGGCTGTTTTAATGCTTCTTTTCTTAACAATGAATGCAGCCGATTTTCGTTTACAGCAATTGGGAGTTGAGCCTTATTTGCAAGCAGGAAGCTTTCCTATAAGCCAGTGGATAAGCCAATTAATGTACAATCTTCCGCAATCCGTACTGATTATCATCGAGCGTGCTTGTTGGTGGTTGCACATCATAGGTGTATTATGTTTTCTGAATTATTTGTATTACTCAAAGCATTTACACATTATTTTGGCGTTTCCAAATACATTTTTTGCTTCCACACGTCCGCAAGGAGCATTGAAAGTGAACCAAACCGTTCTAAAAGAAGTAAAATTGATGTTAGACCCTACAGCTGACCCGT
This sequence comes from Capnocytophaga stomatis, assembly GCF_002302635.1. Classification (NCBI taxonomy): domain Bacteria; kingdom Pseudomonadati; phylum Bacteroidota; class Flavobacteriia; order Flavobacteriales; family Flavobacteriaceae; genus Capnocytophaga; species Capnocytophaga stomatis. Next base: position 2,359,285 of record NZ_CP022387.1, on the reverse strand, counting down.
TTGCAACTACGGAAGAAAACGCCAATCCTCCTGAAAAATTCGGAGCTTCGGACGTTTTCGACCTTACGTGGGTGCAACTACTCAATGCTTACACTTGTACCGAATGCGGACGATGCACCGACGAATGCCCTGCCAATCTTACTGGGAAAAAGCTTTCGCCACGAAATATTATGATGAAAACTCGTGACCGATTGGAAGAAGTAAGCAAAAATATTGACTCCAATAAAGGAATTTTCAAGGAAGACAGTAAACAGTTATTAAATGATTATATCACTCCTGAAGAGCTTTGGGCGTGTACTTCTTGCAACGCCTGTGTAGAGGCTTGCCCTGTGAGTATCAATCCTTTGTCTATCATTATGGATATGCGTCAATATTTGGTAATGGAACAATCGGCAGCTCCGAAGGAACTCAACAATATGATGTCAAACATTGAAAATAACGGAGCTCCGTGGGCGTATAGCCGTTCCGATAGAATGAATTGGGTTCAAGAATAAAATACAATTTCGACCATTCTTTCTTTAAAGATTTTTCTACAAATCTTAATTTATTTTTCTTCTCCTTTTAAAATCAACAAAATTGGAAAGAAAAACTTATTGAAAATTTCTAATTTTACACTAAGCTATGAATCAAACACTTAATATTCCTACAATGGCTGAAATGGCTGCACAAGGCAAATCTCCTGAAATTCTTTTTTGGGTGGGCAGTGCAGGAAGCTACGACGACCGTGCCAAACGTATCGTAAGGGCTTTCGCACACTTGTTAAATCAAGCCAAAGTTAATTTTGCTGTACTCGGGACGGAGGAAAGTGACACGGGCGACCCCGCAAAACGTGCCGGAAATGAATTTCTTTTCCAAATGCAAGCAATGATGAATATTCGAGTGTTAAAAGCATATAATATCAAGGAAATAGTTACTACTTGTCCGCACATTTTCAACACTTTAAAGAATGAATATCCTGCTTTGGGCGGAAATTACAAAGTGTGGCACCATACGCAGTACCTGAAAAAATTAATTTCAGAAGGAAAACTTTCCGTAAACTCTGATAAATTAAACGGAAAGCGAATCACTTTTCACGACCCTTGCTATTTAGGTCGTGGAAATAACATATATGATGCGCCGCGTGAGGTATTGCAAGAGTTGGGAGCAAACCTGACTGAAATGAAAAAAAGCAAAAGGCATTCGTTATGTTGTGGTGCAGGCGGAGCACAAATGTTTAAAGAACCTGAAAAAGGAAGTAAAGATATCAATGTTTTACGCACGGAAAACGCTTTGGAAGTACAACCTGACATTATAGCTACGGCTTGTCCGTTTTGCAATACTATGCTCACAGACGGAATCAAATTCAAAGAAAAAGAAGGTTCTATAGAAGTTTTAGACATCGCTGAATTACTCTATGAAGCTACAAAATAAAATCGTTCATTTTAGGCTGGAAATATAAAATTCCAGCCTATTTTTTCATTTTCTTTGCTCTCTAAAACAATGCTTTAACTTCTTCCAATAAATTAATCTGTTGTTGTACGGATGGTGAATTTTTCAATGTTTTTTTAACAGAAAGTGCCTTGTCCAAAATATTGATGATGAGCTTGTTACCTTCTGAATTTTTCTCGGAATACGGAGCAATTTGCTTTAAGGATTCTGCTACGGCTTCTACCAATTTTGTGTTATCCAATTGCATTGCCCACAGATATCCTTTCTCGAATGTTTTTGCTCTTTCGGGGCTATCTTGCTGTAAAAAAGGATAATACACAAAGTTTGGCAATACGCTTTCCAAATATTTTTCCATTTTGTTATCCACAATTACCGATGCCAAACTCACCAATTGGTCAGAAGTAAAATCCTCAGGATTAGAATATTCCAAAAATCGTTTTGCACGTTTGGCGTCGGTAGTGGCAATTCCGTTTAGAGCTGCGTTTTTCACCGAAGCGGAATGAATCGATAATGACTTCTCAAAAATAGGCAAATATTTCTTACTTTTTGTAGCGGCAAGTGTCCACATTGCAGCAGATTTTGCCAGATTTTTGGGGTCGTTTTTGGCGATTTTCTCAATTTCAGAAAGTGCTTTTGAGGTCAGTTTTTGTCCTGCCAAAGCATTTAAAGCCTCAATACGAAGTTGAAAATAAGGGTCTTTTATCGCCATTAAAAGTATTTGGTTATCTTGCTTATAATCAGCAAATCCGATGGCTTGCGAACGACTCTTAAAATCTTTTGCGTGCTGATACTGAAAGGCATATTCTTCTGCATTTTTATAACTGTCTTCTTTCATCAAAATTACACCTCTTGGATTGATATTCACCAAATTAGGCGATTTTTCTGCTGAAAATACAAACTCATTTTCCTTACGAGCCTTTACCCAAACCTGATGACGTTCATATTTTCCATTTTGATACACATCAACTTCCAACGGAAACTCAAAAAAACCTGCTCCTTCCTGACGTTGAACGATTTTCAAATGTATCTGTTTAGCACTGGCATCATAACTTTTTTCCACCCGAACCTCAGGATTTCCATTTCCGAAGAACCACTGATTGAAGAACCAATTCAGGTCTTTTCCGCTGATTTTTTCAAAGGAAATTCGCAATTGATGAGCCTCGCCCGTGCCAAATTCGTGAGTGTTTAAAAAGTCCGTAATTCCCTGAAAGAAAGCCTCATCGCCCAAATAATCGCGAAGCATATGCAAAATACCTCCACCTTTATTGTACGACACCAAATCGAACATATCTTCCTTATCGTCGTATCCAAATCGAACCAAATCTTTCACAAAATCGCCCGGACGATGGTGGTACTGATTCACAGACTTAGCAAGATGATGGTCAGCGACATCCTTTCCGTATTTGTATTCATACCACAAATATTCGGAATAGTTGGCAAACGATTCGTTGATAGTAAGATTTGCCCAACTTTCGGTCGTTACCAAATTTCCAAACCAATGATGTCCCATTTCGTGAGCAATAACGGCTTCCCAATAATTGTTGTCCGCCAACACATCGGAGGTTTGGTGTGCTGATTCTCCGTGACTTACAGCGGTAGTATTTTCCATCGCTCCGGCAACAAAATCACGTACTACCATCTGGGCATACTTCTGCCAAGGAAAATCATAACCAAACTTTTTGGAAAAAAATTCAATCATTTCAGCGGTATGACCAAAAATTTGCTTGGCAACCTTTTCGTATTCTTTCTCAACGTAATAATCCACAGCGACTTTGCCTCTCCAAGGCGTATCCTTCACTACGGCAAAATCGCCCACTCCCATAAAAAACAGGTACGGAGCGTGCGGTTTGTCCATTACCCAATAATCGGTGCGTAAATTGTTGGTTTTCTTTTCGGAAGATTTTAAAATCCCGTTGGAAAGCGTAACGAACTTATCGGGAACGGTCATATAAATTTCCTGAGTGGTTTTCTGATTGGGCTTGTCGAGAGTTGGAAACCAACACGATGAGGATTCTGTTTCACCTTGCGTCCAAACCTGTGTGGGAACGTCGGGAAGTTCGCCTTTCGGATTGATAAAGTACAAGCCCTTGGCATCATTGATGGCTTGGCTTCCTTTGTTGGTAACCTTCTCGGGCTGTGCCGTGTACTTGATGTAAACCGTGTAATTTTCTCCTTTTCGGTAGATTTTATCCAATTTTATTCTTAAAAAATCGTCTTTATACAGATAGGCAAGCGGTTTGTTTTCCATTTTTACTTCGTGGATAATCATCGCTTTGGCGTCTAAAATCAGGCTGTCCGACTCATAGAAAAAAGGCGATGCCGTGAGCCATTCCTCTCCGTCAAGGGTTTGATTTTCAAAATTAAACGAGACTTTGAGTTTGGTGTGTTTTAATTGGGTTTTCATCTCGGGAGTGGCTCGGTAAATTTCCCTGCCCGAAGTTTCACTCTGAGCCAAACCCCGCGAAAACCCCAGTAAAATAAGTGCTAAAAATATATATTTCATACGATATTATTGTTTGTGCAAAGATAAAATGTTTTTCCGTTTTTAAGTAACAGAGGCATCATAAAATTATGATGCCTCCGAATATTACCTTACATACAAATATCCTTTTTTAGTATGTTCTTTTCCTGTTGTGTCCTTGTATTCCAATATGTAAAAATACGTACCTGATGGCAAGCGTTTGCCTTTGCCTACCACACCTTTCACGTTGGCATAGCCCCTGAAAACACCGCCTTTGCGTTGGTAATCTTTGGCTTGGAATACTTTCTGACCCAATTCGTTAAAAATTTCGATATGCAAATCCGTATAACGCTCAATGGGTTCTATTTTCAAATAATTCTCAGAAGTATTTTCGGTAGAAACGCCGTTATATACGATAATATCTTCATTGGAAGAGCTGTTTCCCCCACCTTGATTATTGCCTCCTCCATTTGGAGAATTGTTTCCTCCGCTTTGATTATTGCCTCCTTCATTGGGAGGATTGTTTCCTTCACCTGTATTTTTTGGTAAAACAGTTATTCTTTGCACATATTCGGCTTGATTTCCACAGATATCGGTAGCTGTCCACCGATAAATGATGATTTTTTGTCCGTTTTCAATGATTTCTTCACTGCTTTTAACCATTTGAAGCGATTGTGTGCAATTGTCGGTTGCCAGAATGTCGGTTTGAAGGGGAATTTTTCCTTCTTCAACAGAAACATCTTGTGGAAGCATACCCGAAAAAATAGGAGCTTCATTGTCCCCCGCAATGGTAATGGTCTGTTTTTGTGAAATGGTTTGCCCACAAGCCGAAGCCGTATAAGTACGTTCGATGGTTTTACCTGTTTTGCAATTGCCTGTTTCGGTGTCGGTATGGGTTACCGAAATTTCAGTAGTTCCCTCACAACCCGAAATTTGTAGCTTGGTTTCCGCTTGGGGTTTGGCACTTGTGCAAGGTAAATTCACATTAGCAGGGAAGTTGGCAAAACTCAGCTGCGGAGTTGGCGAGGTTGTATCTTCCTGAATATAAATATATTGTATAAAAACTGCCGTATTATTACAGCTGTCCGTAGCCGTCCAAGTACGGATGATGAGCGTGTCGGTTTCTTCTTCTTTATAAGTGGGCGTTATGGACTGCGAACCGCCTCCACAGGTAGAAACCGCCATAACATTGGCTTTTTCAGGCACTTGTCCTTTTTTTACCTCAATGGTAGGCTCGGGCGTGTTTTGAAACGTAATTGCCGAAGCCTGAATTTCAAAACCTCCATTATTAGGGTTGTTATTCGTTATATCGTGGGCAATATGGTCAATTACTTCAATTTTAATAATTCCTAAACCAGAAGTGGTACTCCCAAATTGGGTTTTCCTTCCCAACGAAATATGTGGAATGGTTACCTCTGCCGTTCCGTTGTTAGGGGCAGAAGCCAAAAGCGTATATTTATAGGTTTCACCAAAATCGTCTGACATTAAAATACGTACTTTGCTGTCTCCTCCAAAAATATTAGCATCTACATTCCATTTAAACGTAACCTTTTCACCCGCATTATACTTCTGTTTATATCCGCTGGTCATTTTAAAAGGGGTTCCCGCTACGATATTCACTTTGGTGTATGCTTGGTCGTAATAAACCCCGTGATTTTTATCCGACGTATTGGCATCGTTTACCGCCAACCAAAAATGATACGTACCCGTAGCAGTCGGAGAAGAATTTTCTATTTCGTACAAATCTTTTCGGTAGTAGCTTCTCTCAAAAGAAACTCTACCCGTTTGCGTGGATTTTAAAGCTAAAAACTTTGCCGAACCATCGGTAAAATACGGAAAACCATACCCGCCTACTTGATGAGCGTAGTAGTACAGTTTTTGTTGCTCCGCATCCTGTGCCGGAATATAAAACTGAAAAAACGTGTTTTGTGGCAACGTATATTCTTTTTTAATTTTTGCCGTGTTGATGATTGGAGCCGTATTATTGAGCTTAATCCCGTAAGGAATATTGGTAATGTTTGAATTCCACTCACCCGACACCAACTGCGTACGATTTTTATCGGTATAATACCCTATCTTTGCTAACTTTTCCCGTATAACGGCGATACTTACCAATGAAAAATAATCACGATAAGAACGAGAATTATATCCCATTACCGACATCCCAAAACTGGGTTCGGAATAATACGTCTGGCTTCCTCCATTGGTAAATGTGTGAAGCGTACCGAACAAATGCCCAATCTCGTGAGCAATAACCGCTCCATCAGCCATAGCAAAACACTGGGCTTTACGGAATTTTTCATAAACTCCTGCTGTGCTTCCCAATCCTTGTGTAGTTCCTACCTGCGGGTGAATAACCACCCCAACATCGTAATCATTCTCTGATATTAACTTATTAATTTCAGTAGTTCCGTTATTGTGTATAAAAAGAGCGGTTTGGGCGTAATGAAATGGGTCTGTACTTGCTGTTTTGTAAATAAGTCTTTCATCGTTGACTATCTCAAATCGTACCGATACATCTCTGTGGTATAATTCGTTGAGAAAAGCCTCTGTACTTGCCCAGAATTTTTTCACTTCTTGTACATTACTTTTAAATTTATCCGAAAAATATTTGTTTGTAATGAGTAACGCCAAGCGGTACTCCCGTAAAACACCATCCGAGCGAACGCTGTGAAATTTAAGAATTTCCTTTTCTTTATCTGACAATTGACCTTCTGGACGTGCCATAGGGCGTGCTGTGTGCGAATGTTCTCCGCCACCGCAGCAGGTGCCACATTTTCCGTCCTTTTCGGTTTTTTCTTCTGCGACAATAACTTTTTTGCCTTCCGAAGTAATGTCGTACGACTTGCCCAAGAGTTTCAAATTCCCCGAAACTCCTTGATTATCAGCCGACAAAACGCCTATCATCTCGCCATTTTGATAGCACACAAAGGTTTTTATCCCCTTGATAGAATTGGGGCGTTCCTGCCAAAGCAACGTTTGTTTTGGGCTGTTATCAACTGAAATTTCCCACGAAACCTCGCCTCCTTTCGAAAATAGTTGAACAACCTCCGATGTTTTTACCTGTGCAAATAATTGCTGGAAAAACAAAAAGCATAAAATAGTAATTAAATTATATCTCATTGATTTATAGTTTTTCATTAAACAAAATGTGAATTTGGAGGTGATGTAAAAAGTATGATGTCTTAAAAAAGAGAGCGTCTGTCAGGCTTCGACTACGCTCAGCCTGACAATCAGAACTTTTATCATACTTTTTATAACACGACCGTGAATTTACCTCACATATAAGTATCCCGATTTTTGATGCATTTTTTTATCTTGGTTTTTATATTTCAACACGTAAAAATACGTACCCGACGGCAAGCGTTTGCCCTTACCTACTACGCCTTTCACGTTGGCATACCCCCTGAAAACGCCGCCTTTGCGTTGATAGTCTTTGGCTTGGAATACTTTTTGTCCCAATTCGTTAAAAATTTCGATATACAAGTCCGTATAACGTTCAATAGGGGCAATTTTCAAGTAGTTTTCCGAGCTTACCTCAGCAGAAACTCCGTTGTAAACTATCCATTCCACATTTTCCGACTTCGGCTGATTAATATCAAAAATATTTTTATCATCGTGCAAAGAATTTTGGCTGTCGGAGCGACCTCTTTCGCCGTCCGATGAATTGTTTTGGTTGTCAGAGTTACCTCTTTCGCCGTCCGATGAATTATTTTGGCTATCGGAGTTACCCCTTTCTCCATCCGATGAATTATTTTGGCTATCAGAGCGACCTCTTTCTCCGTCCGATGAATTATTTTGGCTATCGGAGTTACCCCTTTCTCCATCCGATGAATTATTTTGGCTATCGGAGTTACCCCTTTCTCCATCCGATGAATTATTTTGGCTATCGGAGTTACCCCTTTCTCCATCCGATGAATTATTTTGACTGTCAGAATCTTCCTCTTGATTATCGTCTTCAATCTCTTCTTTAAAAGATTCTTCCTGCTTTTCTACATAAATCAACTGTACAAAGGAGGACTCTTTTCCGCATTTGTCCTTTGCTGTCCATTGGCGGGTAACAACCTTGCTATATTGTGAAGTATTTTCATCAATATATTCCTCAAATATAAGCTCTATGGCTTTGTTTCGGCATTGGGTGGTCGCCTTTACCTCGTGTTTTAAAGGTATTTCACTTTCGAAAGGCAACACCACACGGCTTTGTGGCACATCGGTAAAGGTAATTTCCGTAGCGGGGTCTAACTCAAAACCTCCTGCAAATCGTCCCGTATTATCAAGCGGATTAATTACAGATAATGCATACGCAATATGGTCAATGACTTCCACTTTGATAACTCCCGCACGTACTCTCCGTGTGTTGTTCTTATAAGCCACCGAACCAAAAGAAGTATGTGGCATCACCAGTTCACATTCCCCATCATTTTCAGTATTTTCAGCCAATGTATAGTTGAATGTTTTGCCAAAATCATCAGAAAGCACTATGCGTACGCGTGTGCCTGCGAAAACCTTAGGGTCAGCCTCCCATCGAAGCGTAAATTTCTCCCCGCCATTGTATAATATCTTCAAAGGCGAAGTAATGCGAAAAGGCTTAGCATCAACTATTTCTATCTGCGATGTACGTGTATCATAGCGTACCACTTCATCAGGGCGTAAATGAGCCTCCTTTCCCGTACTTACGCCTATCAAAAAGGTAAAACGATTGCCCACAGCGGTATGAAAAGGCGTTTCCAAATAGCCCGAACTGCCATACACCTCTTCAAAAGCGATACGAGAATGTTCGGAAGGTTTGTGCGTATGGAATTTGGCACGCGAAACCCGATTTATAGCCTTGTCGGCAGGGTGTGCCATATACAAAAGTTGGTTTTTATCAGGGTGAGATGCCCCTATGTTAAATGCAAAGAAAGTACTCGGTGGAATTTTATAACTTTCCTTAACGGAAGAGGGATTGAGCCTCGGAGCTCGGGAGGCTGTTTTTATCCCCAGAGGGAAATTGTCGTAGTTGGGAGCTACCGTTTTTTTACCCGCAGTTTTGTTTCGATAAGTGTTGGTATAGTAGGGAATTCCAAGCAGTTCGGTACGCATATCTACCAGACTTACCAGAGAAAAAAAGTTCTGAGGCGTTCCGTATCCCATTACTGATTGTCCCAAGCCTGTTTCGGTTTTGTGCGAATAGCCAGAGGTATTACTCGCCTGCTCGTGTACGTGCGAAGCTCCGAACAAATGCCCTAACTCGTGGGCTATGGCACGCAAATCGGTACTTGCCACCGTTGCCGAAGCCTTATTTTTATTGAAATATCCAAAGGATTTGTATGCCAGTCCGTGGGCAGTCGCCGTAGTTTGCGACAGGAACAGCCCCATATCATAGCTTGTACTGCCAATGAGCTTATTTATCTCATTGGTTGCCACACTGATAATGTAATTTGAACCTACATTGTTAAATACTTCCTTTTCAGGTGTGTCCAATATCAGACGCTCGTCATTGACCAATTCAAAGCGGACTCCCACATCACGCATATAAATTTCGTTAAGCCCCGCCTGTGCCGTCGCCCAAAAGGCTTTCACACGCTGGATATCACTCTGAAACTGTGTCTTGAAGAAATTATAAGCTACTGGCAATGCCAAACGATACACACGCAGTACGTTATCATCGGGAACGGGCTTAACAATGGTTTTGGGCGTCTGTGTACTTTCTTCCGATGCCATAGGACGTGCGGTTAGGCTTGCATTTTCAGAGGATTGACAGCAAAGTCCGCACTCTGGGGCTACGTCTCTATGAAGTGTTAGGAAGCCATCATTTGAAGTTTCAATACGCAATTCGCCTTTTTCGGTAAAAACATTTCCGAAAATATTTCCGTTAGAAATGGAAATGACTGCCCTAAAATCAGTCTGTTCATACCCTACAAAAGTACGGATATTTTCCGTTTGGGTAAAAGGAGTTATACGTTGTTGCCAGAGCAAAGCCTGTTTTTCGTGTCGTGAAATTGGTAATTCCCAGCGGAATGTTTCCTTCCCTTGCAAAAAAAACGTTGCCACATCGCTTGCTCGCAGTGAAGTTTTAAAGGATTCCTGAGCAAAAAGCCATTGACATACAATAAAAAGAGCAATAGTAAGTTTATATTTCATCGGTCTGTCTAATCTGTTCGTTTTACGGGAAAACGTAACATTAATACAATTCGGGGGCAAATTTACACTTTTTTACGCAATCAAGGCACACAATTACATTTATGTTTTAAGATAAACATACGAATTTCACAAAAAATTAATAAAAAAGGGAGCATTTTCATCTCCCTAAATACATATTTTCTTACGTTTTATTCATTATTCGGATTAGGACGATAACCTTGCATTAGTTCGTCATTTTCCATAATAAAAGGTTTGGCTGTGGGTTGTCCTTTTTCAACATCATAACGATTCATCAAATAATCATTAAGCTCGGTTCGATTGTTAAATTTAATGGCTTGGTAAGGCTCTTGAAACGCCAATTTTTCAACAAACAAGAGTTTTCCGTCTTTCATCGGAACCAAAACGCCCACGTGCCCCACGAAGAGGAAAACATCATCGGGTTCGTCGGTAATTGCCGAATGAAAAAAGATACTGATAAGCGAGGCTTTACTTGTATCTCCTTTATAAGGAAAATGAACTTCACGCTCTTTAAACGCCTGTTTGACCTTCTCCAAGTGCTGTGCAACATCTTTGTGATATCCCGTAAGCACACGCGAAAACAAACACAGAAAACGTTCGTTTTCCTCTTGGGAAAACACTTTTTTGGCGTTTGTGTTAAGGGCATCTTTGTCAAGGAACAAATTACTTGAATTTATCCCCTTCGGATTGCCTGTCGAAACCAAATCACGAAACATATCGAAGGACGTAATACGACAATTATAACCTATAAATTCAGGATTTTTTTCGTCCCATTGGGTTTGTATTGAAGCCTCATCATAGCTGATTATCAAATCATCAGAAGTGGCAAAACCTTCCTTTACCAAACCTACTTCACCCACAGTTTGGTTAAACGTATTTACGTTTTCAAAAAACGAACTAACCAACTGCTTGTCAATACCAGCCGCAATGAGTGCCTCTCCGACTTCTTCCTGAGTGGCCTTATCCACCAAGTTGGAATACTCCATACTTTTTAAAAATGGTTGTTCGGTGTTTTCCGTTGAAATATTAACATTTTCCGATGCTTTGGGCTTCGGGTTTTGACATCCTAAAAATCCGATTGCCAATAATGTCATAACAAAATTTCTCTTCTTCATTCCAAATTATTTTTCGGCAAATTTAAAAAAACGATTTGGTTTTTAAAACAAACATACAAAATTTATAAACAATCGTAAAAGAGAAAGTTACAGGAATTTGTTTTTTACTGAATTAACCATATATTGGCCATAAACAAAAAAGCGACACAATTTTTTCAAATGGTGTCGCCAAAAGTTTATTGATTATGAATTACGTCTGCCGTACGTTATAACTACCAGCCTGAATTTTGTTTGAGTTTGTTCTTCATCCGTGCAATTTCTGCGGAAGGAATTGGCCAAACCATTCGATAATCGTCCGCCGATTTTTTAAGCATTTTGTATTGCTCTGGCGGATTATTCCGAATAAAATCAATATCTTGTGCTGGACGGATTGTACGGTCAACCCCTTCCTTCCATCGTTTTAAATCCATTAGGCGATAACCTTCGTAAGCCAATTCACGTACGCGTTCTTTTTTGATTTCTTCCAACAATTCTGCTCCTGTAACAGTTATATTACTTGCCTTACGAGCCGTTCTGAGCAAATTCAGATATTGAGTAGCATTGTCTGCTTGGTTGTTCATATACGCCGCTTCGGCAGCTATCAAGTAGGCTTCTGCTATACGGAAAATTTTTGGTGCGTGCTCTGCTTTTGCCGCTTTTGCCGTACGTAATCTAGGATTCCCTGGATATTTGTACACCAAGTAGAGGTCTTTCAAATCATCCGTATCCCCTTTTCGGATTCGTTTTTGCGTATAATATGCCGATTTTCGGATATCGGTATCTTCATACAAATCCAATACCCATTGATTAGGAAGAAAAGCAGGCGTAAAGGTTTGATAGTCTGTTCCTTGATAAGTATATACGTATTCCCCTGTATATGAATCATTTCGAGCACCATCATCAACTCTCTCTGTGGCAGAAGCATACAGCTGCACAATGGTTTCTTGTTTGGCATCGTCTGCCCATACCCTTCGCAAAGCATTCTCCGAACTTACCAAGGGATAGCTACCTGACTGAATAAGCGAAGTGGCAACATCATAGGCTTGCTTCCATTCCCTTTTGTATAATAACATACGAGCTTTGAGCAACAAAGCTGCATCAGAGGTCATATACTGCGAGCCTTCTTCGTTTTGGCTTCCTTGAAGATACTTTTCCGCTTCGGTTATGTCCTGCAAAATGAAATCATACGTCTCCTCCAAAGAACTCCTACCAGGCAAATCAGTATGTTTTACCAAGAAATTCTTTTGCAAGGGCAACCCCAAATCGGCTTTTGAAGTCGCTGGGTCATACGATTTGCAAAATAGAGTAGCCAACTTGGAGTAATATAACGCTCTGGTTAAATGTAATTCTCCTTTACAGAGAGTAAGTTCTTCTCGCTCCTTTTCCGATTCGAGTTTGATTTGGTTAAAACCTTCGATGCAGTTATTTATATTCGCTATGTTCTGATAGTACTTTCTCCAAATATTTTGAACCACAGGCTCAGAAGCGGTGAATTCTTCCCAAGTGTATATATTGCCCCCAAAAGCTCCCAAACTAATATCTATAAGATCGGTTTGTAGTTCGGGAGAAGTCATATACACCCCGTGGGTGGACCCCCTCAAATTTTCGTACATCCCGTTCATCCAAAAACGTGCATCGTTTATCGTGTTGAACGAATCCTCATTGGCAAACGAATCGTGCGGATACTGGTCTAAATTGAAACATCCCACCAGCAAGAGTGATGATACACCTCCTACTATTATATTTTTAATCTTCATTTTCATTTGGTTTTAGTTTAAAATTTGAATTCTACCCCAAAGGTGTATTGACGCGTATTGGGGTAACCTCCCTGTGAAAGCAATATACCGAATTCAGGGTCGGCTCCTGTATAATTAGTAAATGTCAATAAATTACGCCCTGTCGCAAAGAAACGTAAATGCGTGAAGAAAGGAATAGTTTCCATAACCTCTTTGGGAAGTGAATACCCTACATTTATGTTTTTCAAGCGAATAAACGACGCATCTTCAAGTAAGCGTGAGTCATACTGCACAAATTGCAGTTCCTTACGTGGAAGACTTACATTGTCGCCTGGTTGTTTCCAATAATTTAACGATTCTCTGCTTACATTATACGCAAAAGCGGAACTACTTTCTGTATGGTATCTATCCTGATTGGCCTGATATTTTCCGTAAGAAAAAGCAAATCCCATCTGTAAAGAAAGCCCTTTATAAGAAGCATTAAGTCCGAAACCTCCATTCCAAGGTGCATAGGCTGTTTTACCTGTGTTTTGGTTGAGTGTTACCCGATCAAACTTGGTGGTAATTTGAGTGTCATCAGTGGTGGTTTTCATCTTATCTTCACCAGGCACATACCACTCTGGGTCTCCGTTATCAGGATTTACTCTTTTGAAAATAGGAGCAAAAATCATCAATTGGCTTCCGACTTCGTAACCTGTGCTGTACTCGTCCTCAGGAATTTGTTGATTTCCTACAAAAAGCTCTAAAATCCTCATATCGTTATAGTTAAAATTAACGTAAGGGGATACATACAATTTATTTTTAGTATCTTTAATAACGTCTAAATACAAGGTTACGTCAGCTCCTCTGTTCTGTAATTTTGCCAAATTCGTAGGATACCGACCAAATCCACTAATCATCGGGAGAGGCAACGTATAATACATATCTCTAATAACACGTTGATACAAATCTACCTCCAACTTAACACGATTGAACAAGCCCAAGTTCATACCGATGGTGGTTTTGTCTTGTTTTTCCCAACGCAAATCCGGATTTCCCAAATTACTCAAATGGTAAGAGGCTTGCTCTCTGTATTGTCCGAAGTCCAGTCTTGAATAACTACCATAACTTCCTGCCCCTCCTTTACTTCCGGCAGTTCCTGTACTGATTTTGAAGCGAAGTTCGTCAAGCCACGAAACGTCTTTTAAAAACGCCTCGTTTTTAGCATTCCACATCAACCCTGCCGACCAAAAATTGGCATACCGATTGTTTCTACCAAAAGTAGAAGACCCGTCTCTACGTCCAGAGAAATCTATGAAATAACGCCCGTCATACGAATAATCTACTCTTGAAAAGAATGAATTATAAGTAGATACGTCTCTGCTATCCCCCACTCGGGGTTCTTTTTTTCCCTGTAAGAGTGTTGTCAGTCCATCTGCAACCTGTCCTGATGAAGAAGCCGAAAAACCCTTAGAATCATTACTAACCGACTCTTGCCCTAACAACGCCGTGAAAAAACTCTTATCCCCAATTCGAAATTTGTATTCCAACGTATTGGTCAGTGTCTTGTTAATATGTTCTCCGAAAGTACGCGAAACCTGTCCGATTCCTCCTGATTGATCATACGAAGGTAAAATTTTATTTTCTCCAACAGAAACAGAATATTGCAATCCTGCCTGTGTTTTAAAAATCAAATTATCTATCGGTTTTAAAGTTACGTAGAAATTTGGTACAATATTAGTGTTACCACCATTGCTAAGCAATTTTGACGCCGTATATTGAGGAAGATAAAAACGATTTCCGTATATGGTGGTTACATAATCTACAAGCCGGCCTTCTTCATCATAGGCTTCGTAAATGGGAAGTGCCATCACACCACCGTAGTTGCCTCTGTTTCCGCCATTACTGGTGCTTATACTATGCCCCACTGACAGACTAAGCCCTGCCGACAACCAATCTTTTATACGAGAATCAATATTCGCACGCAAAGAATATCGCTCATAATCAGAACCATATCGATTTCCTCCCTGCTTAAAATTTGAGCCTGAAAAATAATAAGATACCTTTTTACCTCCTCCCATAACAGACACATTATTCTGTGCTGTTAAAGAATTGGGTTTGAAATAAATTTTATCCCAACGTGTATTGCCTTTGTATTGTTGTCGGAATATATCAGCAACATCTTTATTGGGCAAATGCCCCAAATCCAGCATATAATCAACATATTCCGAAGAGGTCAAAAGATTATCGTAGAATTTGTAAGACGATATTTGTGAAAACCCGATTTGCGAACTTACTGACACTTCGGTAGGCTGCTCAAAACCTCCCTTTTTGGTAGTAACGTAAATTACCCCATAAGCCGCACGGGCCCCATAAATGGAGGTTGCCGAAGCATCTTTCAAAACCGTAACACTCTCAAAATCATCAGGATTCAAAGAGGCCACCAAACCATCATCTACGGGCAGTCCGTCCACCACGTAAAGAGGCGTACTTCCCAGCCCATCTTTACCAGAAGCATTTACATCACTGAGCGTTCCCAATCCGTGTAGTAACACAATGGGTGCTGAGCCTGGTTTGCCCGAAGTAGCATTGATAGTAAGCCCCGCTACCTTTCCTTGCAAAGCGTCCAACACGTTCGGCGTGGGCGATTCCGCCAAGTCTTTTCCCGCTACTTTTGCCACCGAACCTATGGTAGTGCCTATCTTTTTAGCACTTCCGTATCCTACTACCACCACATCGTCCAATGCCTCCGCTTCGTATTGCAAAACGATATGCAAAGCGTTGTTTGATTTGGTTATTTTGTGTTCCTGTGTTTGTGTTCCTATAAAGGAAAAAATTAATGTTTGCCCCGCATCCAATCCAATGGTGTAAACTCCATCAAAATCCGTTGCTACACCAATGCGGGTTCCTTTAATTGCAACGGTAGCACCAATCAAAGCAACTCCGTTTTCATCCTTTACGGTTCCGCTTACCATTATCTTCTGGGCAAAACTGCTGTGCAAAGCCCCCAGAAACAACACGAAAATTAAAATTAAACGCAATTTCATCATAATTACTTATATCTAAAAAACAAAGAGGCAAAGTAAATAAAATTTTTCCAAACAGCAAGCATATAAACGTTTTTTTTTCGACATTTATTTTATGGGACAAAAAATATGTGCTATCGGCACGATATTTTAACTAAAAATTATGCGGATATACAAAAAAGTTGTATCTTTGCCACATAACATAATTATACATCACTAAATAATGAAAAAGCTATTTTTAATAATTTCGCTGGTAAGTGCCGTGAGTTTCGCACAAAAATCTAAAAATGGGTGGCAATCAGCAAACCTCAAATGCAAAGTAAAAACTGCTGGACAGGTGGAGTATGTTCCTAATGAAAAAGGTGAATTAATTCAGCAAGGGCAAAACTTTTCAGCCAACTTCAACAAAAAAGGATACATTACCGATATGCAAATGAAACAAGGCGAAGAAGTTACCAAATTGGTCATTGCTTTTGACAAAAACGGCTTTCCCACAAGAACTGAGTCGTATGACGAAAAAGGAAAAATGACTTATCACAGTGTTCAGGAAAATGACTCCAAAGGAAAAACTTTGCTTGAAAAAGGATTTACTGATGACGGACTGGAAGTAATCAAAACGATTTTCATTTATGACAAAAAAGGATTCCTAATTGAAAAACAAATGCATCAGTTCGGTAATTATGCTTTGAAAAGCGTTTATACCAACGATAAAAAAGGAAACCCTCTGGAAGAAAAAAATTACGATGCACAAGATGCCTTAAATTACCGAATTGTAAGCAAATACGACAAAAAAGGAAATCGCACAGAAGCCATTGCGTACGACAAACAAGGTAACGTTATGGAGCATTATACGTATCTGTATGATAAGCACAACAACCAAATTCAGGAAGAAGGTTATAACCCCGATGGTTCGTTGAGTTACAAAAAAACATTCTCTTATCAATATGACAAAAGAGGAAATTGGAGCAAAAAACACGAATATACCGACGGAAAACTTTCAAAAGTAACCGAACAATTTGTTGAATATTATTAATCCTGAAACTATAAAATTGACACCAAGTTGAGAATATCTTTTAACTCTTCTAAAATAAAAGATTTCTCAACTTAATTTTTTATTCCAATTAAAAAAATGGCACGTGTTTTGTTTTGCCGAAAATAGTTTTAAAATAGAAAAATAATGAGAATTTTTTTAACATTTGTACTTATTGCACTCTCCTTCAATGGATTTGCACAAAAAATCTTCAAAACTGATTCCAAATATGTAGTAATTACCTTCGATGGAATTAAAACAGAATTAGAACTTTCAGTTGAAGCAAGCCCTTTAATTTTAGAATTAGAATGTCCTGAAGCCAAAAGTAAAGGAACACTTTCTGATGATAAAAATACAACTGAATTTACTTTAAAAAAAGGACAAAAATTATACTTTGACGTTTATACGACTGACAAAAAAATAGTTCGTATTCAGCTTGTGGGAGTTGAACCGAATGTTCATTTTTCCGATGAATATATCAAAGCTCACAAAGGAAAAAATTTCGTTGAAATTCCTGAAGTTAGCGAACTTGTAAACATCTTGTTGGTTTTACACAAGGACGCAGAGAAAGACCACAATATGTTTGACATACAAACAGCTTATTATCAGAAAGTAAAAAAATATTTTGAGCCTTATCGCAATCATCCTGCTTTGGATATTATTCACAAACATATGCAAGCTCCTGTTTTTAATTCTCAGCAGAATGTGCATATCTTCCCGATACCGGCTTACAAGTATTACTATGCATTGAAAATGAACGCTTGTGCCTATGAATTTGATAATCAGAATCGTATTAAACACAAAGGTACAGTTAGGGAAATAGGAAAAGTTTGGAATGATTTCGACCCGATGAAGGATGTTACTGTTTTTGAGGATTTTGCAAAAAAATCAAATTTCAGAAAATTCTATAACGACAACAAACCATATTATAATGAACTTTTGGCTACTTTTCACAGACTAAGTCCCATAGATAAAATGCAACAATGGTTGGATAAAAAATTCGGTTTCGGATATGACTCCTATATGATTTATTTCTCTCCGCTGAACAAAGGGGCACAAGCAGCCACACAATTTGAAAAGGGAAATTTTAAGCAAACTTTTATGTTTGTCTGTAAATCACCTGAATATAAGGAACATTCCCCTACGCTCAATGAATTATTGTCAAGTTGGATTATTTTTACCGAAATTGACCATAATTATGTAAATCCTGTTTCGGATAAAAATTTAGATTACATCAATCGAGTATTTTCAAACAGAGATAAATGGGCTCAAGGCGACGTAACTAAGGCCTACCCAGACCCTTACGCAGTATTCAATGAATATATGACTTTCGGTTTATTTACGCTTTACGCCATTGATAATTATTCATACGAAGATGTGATGAAATTTTTGCCAATGTACGAACCGATGATGGAAAATGTACGAGGATTCATTCGTTTTAAAGATTTTAACAGAGCACTTTTGGAGCGTTACCAAACAAATCCTGATGCGAGTATGAATTCTTTATTCCAATATATGATGTACTGGTCTTTGCAAATCAATGATAAAGAATAGATTTTTGTAGCTAAAAAATTGGCATTGCTAAAAGATTTTTCACTTGAAACTTTGTTTAGCAATGCCAAAATTTTATACCTTTGTGAGATGAAATATACATAAAATCAAAATATTATGAAACAACTCAACAAAAGTATTCCGTTGCGTCCGCGTTTTGTTGTGGAAAGTGAAAAATCCGCAGAAATTTTGCTTGAACACACAAAAGAACTAAAGACTAAGTTAGCAAATGAATATAAAATTGTCATCTCTGACAGACAAATTTGGATTCACATTCACAGAAATCAAAGAAAATATTTCTCTCCACATTTAAATTTAGAGCTTCAACCTGAAGAAAAGGGCACTCGCATTCGGGCTCTTTTTGGTCCTGACCCCGGCTTATGGACTTTCTTTATGTTTTTACATTTTATCGTTGCAGGAATCTTTATGTTCTTTGCAATAGCGGCATATTCACATCATTTACTGAAAGAAAGCTATATTTTTGACCTTATGATGATGGGATTAATGGTTATTTTATGGTTTTCTCTTTACTTTTTTGCCCGAATTACCCGAACTAAAGGCGTTCCGCAAATGTACGAACTGAAAAACATTCTGGATGAAATAGTTGAATAATTAAACTAATTTATCTTCGGAAGTTCCAACGAACGCTTGATTGCAAATAACCTAAAAACAATTATGAAAGCAATTGCCACAAATGAGGAAATATAATCATCAAAAAAATTAACTTCTCGCAAACCTAAATAAAATAAACTACCTAACACACAAGGAGTTGCATAAATTTCCTTATGAAAAATTATTGGGATTTCATTGCACAATATATCTCGAATTACGCCTCCAAAGCAAGCACTCATCGCAGCTATTGAAATTACAATAATCGGATGTAAATCGTACGAAAAAGAAAGAGCAATTTCGGTTCCTATAATCGAGAAAAACGCTATCCCAATAGTATCAAAAAGCAAAAGAGACTTACGCAAATAATGCATTTTCTTTCGGAAAATAATTGCAAAGAAAGTTCCACCGAAAATCATTCCTACATAAATAGGTGCTTGCATCCAAAAAACAGGAGTTCTTCCCATCATCACATCACGAAGCGTTCCACCGCCAAGCCCTGTCACAAAAGCAATGATAAATACTCCGAACAAATCCAACTTTTTTTCACGTGCTGCCAATGCTCCCGAAATAGCGAAAACGAAAACTCCCGCTAAATCAACAATATAGAATAAATCCATCTCTATCAAAATTGAAAAGCAAAAATAAACTTAAATATGAAATGGGAAAAACAAAACCTTGTTATTTTTGATTTTTCTGCTTTTCACAATTATTTCAAAATCAGTAAAAGGCAAATAATCACAAATCTTGGATTGCAAAATAACAAAACTTTAACATCTTTCATAAATCCTAATAATGTTGCTGTTAGATAATTTATTTTGATTTGGATTCTTTTCAGATTTGTTTTTTGGTAAAATTTCTTCGTATATTCGCCAAGAAAATAAAGAGGTATAATATGGGAATTTTTGATAAACGTGAAAACTACAAACCTTTTGAATATCCGGAAGTTATGGAGTTTGTAGAGGCGATGCACAAATCGTTCTGGGTGCATTCGGAAGTTGAATTTACAGCTGATATTCAAGATTTTAAGTCGGATTTATCTATCGTAGAAAAGGAAGCCGTTAAGCGTGCTTTGCTCGGTATTGCTCAAGTGGAAGTATCTGTGAAAACTTTCTGGGGCGACCTTTATGACCTTTTCCCAAAACCTGAATTTAATGGTTTGGGTGCAACCTTCGCCGAGTGTGAATTTCGTCATAGTGAAGCCTATTCACGTCTTTTAGAGGTACTTGGCTACAACAACGAGTTTGAAAATTTGCTTGAAGTGCCTATTTTCAAGGAAAGAAATAGCATTTTGAAAGAATATTTGGCAAAAAACAAAGAAAATGCGATGGAACGCATTCTGTTTTTCACGCTAATCATTGAAAATGCTTCTCTTTTCAGTCAATTTGCTACCATTTTATCATTTACGCGTTTTAAAGGATATATGAAAAATGTGGCAAATATTATCGCTTGGACGTCAGTTGATGAACAATTACACGCCAATGCAGGTATCTATATCCTGAAAAAAATCTTTGAAGAAAATCCGGAAATGAAAGAAAGAGCAAAAGCAGAAGCCATTGAATTCATTCAAAATTACATCACTCTGGAAGACAAAATGTTAGACTGGATTTTTGAAGAAGGAGAAATTGACTTTTTCACTAAAAAAGACTTGGCAAACTATATGCGTTACCGCCTTGACGATTCACTAACGCAATTGGGATTGGGCAAACCTTTTGGCATTACAAGTGCCGAAGCCAAACCAATGTTATGGTTTGAAGAAGAGGTGTTTAGCAATGAGTTAGATGATTTCTTCGCGAAAAGACCAACTGCCTATACAAAACACGATAAAAGCATCAGCGAACACGATTTATTCTAATAGAAAAATCAATTATCTTATGAAGTTTTACCAAAAAGAAATTCTCATTGGTTTTCTTGTTGGGCTTATAGCCAACGGATTAGGAATTCTGATATATGTTCTTATTTTCTCAAAATATGGAATTGAAGCCACCTTACAAGACGCTTACCAAAAAGGCTACTTGGGTTCTTTGATAGGTCTGGGAGGTTTGCTCGATTTGCTTTCTTTCTTCCTTTTTCTTCGTTTGGGACGTGATGAAAGGGCAAAAGGCGTTTTGATGGCTTCGTTTGTGTTAGCATTGGTTATTTTAGGACTGCAATTCACATAAAATCATTCTTTTGAAAAAACAGAGCTACTGAAATTTATTAGTAGCTCTGTTTTTTTACTGTTTTTCTTTTTGCCCAAAAATAATATCAATCAGTACACCGATGATAATCAGAATTACTCCTATTATTAGTGTTGTGGTGAGCTCTTCTGCAAACAGCCCAACGCTGATTCCTACTGCAATAACAGGCTCAATAGCTCCCATAATTGCCGTTGGCGTAGAACCTATATAACGAATAGCATAAATCAAAGTTGTAACAGAAAGTACTGTGGTAATCAATGAAAAAATTGTAAGATGCAAAAACATTGTCCCTTCCGGAACAGGAATTTTAGATTCCAAAATCAGTGATTTTCCTAAGAAATAAGCACTTGAGAAAAGCATCGAATAAAAGGCAATTTTGATTCCTGAAGCCGAAAGATGCGTCTGATTAACCACAACCATATAAACTCCGTAAACAAACGCTCCCATAAAAGCTACAAAAAGCCCAAAATAATCAATTGAAAAAGAGGAAATATCTTTCACACTCAAGATAAATATTCCTATCAGAACTATCAATAAAGAAAGAATTGTAGGCAATGAAATCTTCCCTTTAAAAAAAGTTCCCAAAATAACCGCAACAACCACAGGATACATAAAAAAGATGGTAGAAGCTATTCCCGGACTCAAATAATCATAAGCTGCAAATAAAAACTCGGACGAAAGAGCGTACAAAAGTCCTAAAAAAGCGAATGTGTATATTTCTCTCAAAGTTAGCTTTAAACTTTCTTTGGTGTACAACAAATACCCTAAAATAAAGACACTTGCTATCAAAAAACGATAAAGCAAAGCCCCATCTAATGAAAAATCACTTTTCTTTATCGGTATCATAAACAGCGGAATCATTCCGTAAGTAGCCGCCGATATAAATGCAAGTATGTATCCTTTTAATTTTAACTTCATAAATTACAAAAAAGGCTACCTTCCGAGTAGCCTTAAGATTGATATTTTAAAAACGATTCCTATTAAACAAAACTATCTTCTTCCCGATTGGTAATCAGTCGGAAACCTTCTCCGTGTATGTTAAGGATTTCAACTTTTTCGTCCTTTTTAAGATATTTTCTTAGTTTGGCTATATAAACGTCCATACTTCTGGAAGTGAAGTAATTATCATCTTTCCATATTTTAGAAAGTGCTAACTCCCTCGGCATCAAATCATTTTCGTGCAATGCCAACAAACGAAGCAATTCATTTTCTTTAGGAGATAATTTCACCGGCTCTTCGTCTTTGTATTTCAAGAATCTCAATTTTGAATTTAAGAAAAATTCGCCGATTTCAAACTCAAATTTTTTGCTATCAGCCACTGTTTCAATAGATTTTCTTTGCAACATTGATCTGATTTTCATCAAAAGGATTTCAGAGTCAAACGGCTTATTCAAATAATCATCAGCTCCTACTTTGTATCCTTTCAATACATCTTCACGCATTGTTCGTGCTGTTAAAAAGATAATTGGTATTTTTTCATTTTTTTCACGAATTTCTTTTGCTAATGTAAATCCATCTTTGTAAGGCATCATAACATCCAGTATGCAAAGGTCAAAAGGTTCTTTTCTGAATCTGTCAAAACCTTCCATTCCGTTTTTGGCAAGAGCTACATCAAAGCCGCTCATTACCAAATAATCTCTCAAGACGGTTCCAAAATTGGGGTCGTCTTCAACCAAAAGGATTTTTTTGCTAGTTGTTGTTGTTTTCATATCATACGAATTTTCACCTACACTCATCATTTTATTTATTTTTTAAAGTTACGCTCTATTTTTCAAGAAGCCAGTAGTAAAGTTAGTAAATATTTATAGTTATTATTTGCATTTTTAAATAACAGAAAGCTGAATAAAGAATGTACTTCCTTTTCCTTTTTCGCTTTCTACATAAATTGTTCCGTTGTGGTCTTCCACGATGCTTTTCACATAAGCAAGCCCCAATCCGTGTCCCTTAACATTATGTAAATCACCCGTATGCTCACGATAGAACTTATGAAAAACCTGCCTCACGGCTTGTTTGCTCATCCCCTGCCCTCTGTCTTTTATACGAATAAGAATTTTATTATTCTTAATATTTTCGGTATAAATATCAATCTCAGGAGCTTCCGGCGAATATTTTATTGCATTTTCGATTATATTTATCAAAACATTCGTAAAATGCGATTCATTTGCTGATATATCTGCATTTTCTGCCATCAAATGCGTGCGAATCACTCCTTTTCTGTCATTCAACATCATTTGTACGTGTCCGATAGCCATTTCTATCAATATATGAACGTCCAGAGGTTCTTTTTCAATATTTAGTTCCCCTTTTTCAAGTCGAGAGATTTGCAAAATATTCTCAACTTGTGAGTGCATTCGCTTATTTTCATCTTTTAACATATTAACATACGTTAAAATTTTCTCAGGATTATTTATCGTCACAGGATTTCTGATAGCATCAAGCACCAAACTCGTGGTTGCAATTGGCGTTTTGAACTCGTGCGTGATGTTATTGATAAAATCCGTTTTAATTTGAGATATCCGCCTGTGAGTTACCATTTGGTTCATCGTAATTGTGAAAACCCCAATAATGATAATCATAAAAATAACTGATAATGAAGCTATTCCGATTACCGATGAAAAAACAAATCGCTCTCGCTGAGGAAAAATCAATGCCAATTCGTACATCAAATCTCCAGAACTGTTTGCAAACAAAGGAGCTCTGTATCCTTTCATTTCGTTCGAGTCAAAGTACTTTGAACGGATATTGGTCAGTATATTCCGATTGTAAATTGCAAACTCAAAATCAATATCCAACCCCCTGCTTTTCATTTCTCTTTTTACAAGATATTCAATCTGCTCGGGAGAAACTCTGTCAATAATAGGCAATTTTTCAATAATATTTTTGAAAGATTCCTGAATCATTAATCGCTCTATTTCAGGCAAACGGCTGAATTTTTCATACGTTTCAATACTCGGAGCAACTTGATTATCAATCTCTTTTCCGAAAGTAATTCTCTGCTCGGATTGCCTGCTGATGTAGTTTTTAATTGATAGTGAATCTGCTATTCCCAAACTGGTTGGCAAGCTATAATCTTCCTCTAAAATACCGTGTTTGTAAATGAACGTTTCTTTTGTATTTTTATTCTCTTGGACATACATAAATTCCCGAAGAGAAGACTCCTTCAGCACCAATGTAGTATCCCTTTCTTTTAAATCGATAATTTGAGCAACATATTTACTTATCTCACTCTCTTCCAATCCATTAGTTACGGAGTTTAACACCTGCTGAACGGAATGCATAAAAGCCTCTTCCCTATCATCAATGGCGGACTTAATCCAATACCCCTGAATGATGATTATTCCCAGCAAAGAAATACTCATCAAAATAATGGCTATTGTGCTCAATTTACCTTTCATCGTACAAAACTAATACAAAAATTTTCTTAATTTTATTTTTTAACTAAATTTTAACTTAAATAAAAGTCAAATTATTGTTTTCTCAATTTTTTTAATTAATTTAGAATGTATTTCTCGTACTTTTAACGAAGAGCTTTCAATATTAATATTATTTATAACTTCATCCGACAAATTCATCTTTTTCTCGTCATTCCATTGATTTTTTATTCTTTCTCGTACAGAATTTTCCGTAACTCCGTCTCTTTCAACCACTCTACGAATCCGTTCTTGCTCGTCAGCCGTAACCGTTATAATATAGTCACAATCGTGATAAGCTCCACTTTCAAACAAAATCGCACTTTCTTTAATCACATAAGGAGAATTTTGATTCGTCTTCCAGTCAGAAAAATGTTTTGCCACTTCAGGATGAACTATCTCATTGATTATTCGCAATTTATCTCTATCTCTAAAAACAATTTCTGCAATGTATTTTCGGTTATATTTACCATCAACATAGGCTAATTCTCCAAAAGAAGACTTTATTTTACGTTTGATATTTTCGTCGGTTTCTATTAATTTTTGAGCTTCCGTATCCGATATGTAAACGGAAATCCCCAATTCCTCAAACATTTTGGCAATTGTGGTTTTTCCACTGCCAATTCCCCCCGTCAAGCCTACCACCATCATATTTTCCGAATTAAAAAATCAACCTTATTTTCATTCAAAAAAGACAATTTCACACGTTTTAACTTTGTCCGAATAGTTAAAGGCAAATGCGTGTTATTCTGAACATCGTTATAATCTGCTATCACTGCAATTTCATCTGAAGTTATCCTTTTTAATATATTCAAATCACCTGAGCATAAAATAGTTACCTCCGAAGGAAAAATTTTAATCTGATTTCCTTCAGGTACGTTAAGTACTTGTACCGGCACTTTAACAAGCTGTTCACTCATTTTATCAACAATTGCTTTAACAGTTATTTTATTCCTCTCATACTTCACACAATCCGTGTTCTTCAAATTATAAGACTTTTCAAATGAGGATTTTACATTTTTTTGAGGAGAAAAAGATATGGAAATGGTTTTCAAAGTATCTACAACAGATTTAATTCCCGAAACCAGTACCGAATCAGGTTGCACAATCATTTCCGTAAGTTGATATTCCTTCTGAAAATCAGCATTTAAATTCACTTCCACAGGAATTTTTTTTGTATATTTTTTCTCTAAATCTATGTAAATGGTATCTGAATATGTATTTTGTATTTTTAATTCAGATAAGTGAGAAGAATTTAGCTTATTTGCAATATTTGTAGAAAGTTTATATTTTTTTCCTTCGATATGTTCCAAATCGTTAAAATCTACATTTAACGACTGAACACCGGAATAGTACTTGAACAACGCATACCCTTTCCCCTCCGCAAGAACTTTAATTTGATGCGTTTGTGAAGATTTCAAGAACATATTTTCAGGGACATTCGTAATTGAAATATCAATGGAAAATTCTCTTTGCAAATTTTTTGACAACCGAATGAGTGTCCACAAAAACATAGATAAAAATATACAAATCAACACCTTAAATGTTCTTCTATCTATCAAAAGTACTCGTATTTTACTTTTTGTTGAACGTATCACAAGTCAAAACCTTTTAATTCCCCCCAAATCTACCACTTATTTTATAAAATAAAAAATTTTTGTTAATATTTTTTATATCGCAAAAAATATTTCTATAAATTTCCTGAAAATATTTATGAAGTAATATTCTCAAAAAACAAAAAATCTCCTCTTTTACAAAAGGAGATTTTTCACATATCTTATTTATTTTTACTCAGTTATGCCTTCCAAATCCAACATAAAAGCGAACTCTTTGGCGGTTTCTTTCAAGGCTTCGAAACGCCCGGAAGCTCCACCGTGACCGGCATCCATATTGGTATCCAAGAATAACAAATTATTATTGGTTTTCATTTGACGTAATTTAGCCACCCATTTAGCTGGTTCCCAATATTGTACTTGCGAATCGTGTAATCCGGTAGAAACGTACATATTCGGATAATTTTGTGCTTTTACTTGGTCATAAGGCGAGTAAGAAAGCATATAATCGTAATATTCTTTCTCGTTGGGGTTACCCCACTCATCGTACTCGCCTGTGGTAAGCGGAATACTGTCATCAAGCATCGTAGTTACCACATCTACAAACGGAACCGCAGCAATCACGCCTTTGTACAATTCAGGTGCCATATTTACCACTGCTCCCATCAAAAGTCCTCCCGCTGAACCTCCTTCGGCATACAAATGCTCGTTAGAAGTATATTTTTCAGCTATTAAATGCTTAGAACAGTCAATAAAATCGGTAAAAGTATTCTTTTTTTGTAGCATTTTTCCGTTTTCGTACCATTTTCTGCCTAAATATTGCCCTCCGCGAATGTGAGCAATCACATAAATGAATCCGCGGTCAAGCAAACTTAATCGAGAAGAAGAAAAATACGGACTTACCGTATGCCCATACGAACCATAAGCGTACAGTAACAACGGATTTTTACCATCTTTTTTCATTCCTTTGCGGTAAACCATTGACATCGGGATTTTTGTTCCGTCAGCTGCCGTTGCCCAAATTCGCTCTTCTACATAATTATTTTTATCGAATTTTCCGCCCAAAACTTGTTGCTCTTTCAATACTGTTTTTTCTTTGGTAACCATATTGAAATCAATTACCGAAGCAGGCGTTGCCATCGATTGGTATCCGTAACGAAGTACATCTGTATCAAAATCAACATTTTGCGTAGTGTAAGCCGTGTAAGTTTCACTTTCAAAAGGCAAGTAATACGATTCGCCTCCGTTCCAAGGACGAATTTCAATTCTGTTCAATCCGTTGAAGGTTTCTTCCACAACTAAGAAATTTTTGAAAATCTCGATTCCTTCCAAAAATACGTCCTCGCGATGCGGAATAAGTTCTTTCCAATTTTCGGCAGAAGTCGCATTTTCAGATGTTTTCATCAGTTTGAAGTTCGTTGCATTGTCTTTGTTGGTAACGATGTAGAAAGCATCACCATAGTGCGAAATATCATACTCCAAGCCACGTACACGTTTTTGGAATACTTGGAAATTACCTTTCGGATTGTCCGCTTTTAAGATTTGATATTCCGAAGTAAGCGTACTTCCCGAACCAATAACGATGTATTTTCTTGATTTCTCGCGATATACTCCTGTTATAAATGTATCATCTTTTTCGTGAAAAATAAGAGCGTCTTTTTTAGTATCTGTACCCAATTCGTGACGATAAACTTTGTCCGAGCGAAGGGTTTGAGAATCTTTTTTCGTATAGAATAACGTTTTGTTATCGCTTGCCCAAGCCGCTGAACCTGTGGTATTTTCGATTTTTTCAGGAAGAATTTCACCGGTTTCTAAGTTCTTGATTTGCAACATATACTGACGGCGAGAAACCGTATCCACCCCGAAAGATGCATACTTATTGTCATCGCTTACCGAAATTCCGCTTAGTTGGAAATAAGCGTATCCTTTTGCCATTTCGTTACAATCGAACATAATTTCTTCGGGAGCGTTCAAAGTTCCTTTTTTACGAGCATAAATCGGATAGTCTTTTCCGATTTCGTAACGGGTAATGTACCAATATCCGTTGCGGAAATACGGCACAGACGAGTCGTCTTCTTTAATTCGGGATTTCATTTCCTCGAAAAGCGAATTTTGAAAATCCTTAGTGTGAGCCGTCATTTTTTGGTAATACTCATTTTCGGCATTGAGATAATCGATTACTTCTTGGTTTTCACGTTGATTCAACCAGAAATAATCATCGGTGCGTACATTGCCGAATTTTTCCAACTTGTGCGGAACTTTTTTCGCCGTAGGAGGCTGAATATCCGGATATTGTGTTTTTTTCATTTGCTGTTCGGTATTATTTTTACAAGAAGTTGCAAAAATAACAGAAACCGCAGCAATTGCGAAGTTTTTTAATGTTATTTTTTTATGCATAATTATAAAATTTTAGTTTGACGTTCCAAAGGTATAAAAAAAATGGAAAGTTAGGAAAAAACTCCCCAACTTTCCATTTTTATTCTTCTGATTTACTATTATCTATCGATACAACGTGAAGTTTCCGTTGAATTTACGTGAATCAATATTACTGTTCAAATCGATAATATACCAATAATCACCACTTGGAAGCTCTCTCTTTTCATAGGTTCCGTCCCACGCCTCGCCTTGAGAAAGAGTTATGAGTTTTCTTCCGTATCTATCATAAATATAGATTCTCATATAAGGATAATTTTCGGCATATTTAGGTTTCCAAGTATCGTTTACGCCATCTCCATCAGGAGTGAAGAAATTCGGAATAGTGATATCAAAATATTCCTCTTTTATAACCTTTGTGCTTGAACATCCAGCCGAATCGTACACAACCACATTAATCACCTTATATCGTTTTCCGTTGATGATTTCTTCAGGATCGGTAAATTTCAATTGATAAACTCCGTTTTCGCCTTGATTTTGACCATTGAATTCATACCTATACGGCTGAACTCCGTCTTTTCCTTTAACCTCAATTGTGTTTATCGCTGTATTTGGAACTACCTGTACCTCACCTAATTGTATTGTTTTCTCAATAAGAATCGGTTCTGTTAATGCATATGTACATTCCACAGGAAGTCTAGTTTCTACATCAACATCGTTATAGAAGATAGTTAATGTTTGTGTTCCAGTTAAGTTTTCAAATACATTTTCATCAATGTAACCGATGTTATCGCTATGTCTGGAGAATGTTCTCTTAGCCCCCGTACCCAATTGGTAACTTAACTTATCGAAATTCATATTACCTCTGAATTTCACTTCAATCCAAGTTTTATATACGTTCGATTCGCAAGTTCCCTCCTGAGTTGCTTTTGATGTAAGGTCAGGTACTTCCTTCACTTCAAATTTATATGTTGGCGATAAAGTACATCCTCTGGCATCTGTGATTCTTATTTCGTATTCACCAACTCCTAACATTGCTGGCACTCGGAAGTTAGGGTCTGCCGCCGTAACATTCTGTGTATGTATGCTCACAACGGCATCGGTTCTCAGAAGCTCTGCCACATAAGGGGCTGTTCCTCCTTGTATTTCCACGTTAATCCAAGCTGTTTTTTCAGCATAGCAAACAGTTAATTCTGCTCCCGTTCTTGTTACAGACATCGGAGTTGCATCAACAACAGTTAATGTTCCTACCGTAACATCACAATCCCAAGCATCGGTTACTTTCACCGTATATGTATCCGGAGGAAGATTTGTAAACACCGTTGATGATTGCGTAATTGATGTTTTCGTACCTTCCAGAACATAGTTATAAGTTCCTGCACCTGAACCTCCTGACACGTTGCTTATTGTAATAACCGCATCGTTTGCTCCCGGACAAGTTATTTCCTGTGTGATGGTTGCCGTAGCCGTAACAGGTGTAGGATGTGTAAGCGTTACCGTCGTTATATTCGGTTGTACACAGCCCGAAGCATCTGTAACTGAAACATTGTAAGCCAACGAACCTGAAACCGGGTCGGATTTCAAACCTATAAACAGGAATTGTCCGCTATTATTGGTTATGTCTCCTCCTGTTTTAGTCTGATTCACTGAGCCATCGGCAGAAGTTAAAACTACATCATATGGAGCTTTTCCACCATCGACAGTAACCATAACTTCTCCTTTGTTATTCAAGCAAGTAACTCCAAACGTTTCATTTGCAGTGGCAGAAATAGGACGCTCGTTTTGTGTGATTTCAAACGAAGTCACAGCTTTACAACCATTTCTGATAGAAGTCGCTTCTACTTGATACTTACCTGCCAACAATCCTGTAACAGTTTCCGTTGTTCCGTTATTTACTGTTCTGTTTTTAGTTGAACCTGCTGATGGAGCAATCGGACTTATTACGTACGTAAATCCGTCAGCTGCTTGGTCGCCGTCGGTAAGTCTCGTATCGGTGAATGTCAATGTGATTTCTCCGTCTGAGCCGTTGTGACATTTTACGTTTATCGGATTTGTTGCCGTAAGTATAAAGGTTTGTGGAGAATGAACATCGTATGATGTTTTCACTTCACAATCCGTATCTCTGTTAACTGCCACGATAGTGTAGTTTCCTACCGGTAAACTAAACGATTCTGTCAATGAATTTGATGTTTTCGTTGTATGTACAGCTTCGCTACCATTTTGATTACGTTTTATCACAGTGTAAACAATTGGCTCGTTATTGTAAGGCGTTCCCGTAACTAACTCTACTGTAATATCTTGCAGATTTGTGTCACAATCTATTACTCTATCTGTTCTTATCGTTACATTGTTCAGTATCAACGCAGGGGCAACAGTTTCATCTGAAGAAACTGCTGAACATCCGTTTGCGTCATATACTTTTACATTGTAAACCTTTTGAGCAGTTAGGTGTTGTGGCAATTGATACGTGTAAATCGTTTTGCCCGTTGTTACTATCTGCGTACTCAAAGCTGCTGCCGTACCTACCTCATAAAATTCTATACGAGTATAAGTCTGCGTTCCACCGCTTACTTTACCCAAATCAAAACTTAAAATAGGTAACGTAGGTATATTAGTGTTAGCTACACATTGATATTTATCAACTTTGAGAGCATCGGTTGTTATAGCCAATGCACTTGGTGATGTAATTGTTGCTGTTGCTGTCACAGGACAGTTTTTAACAGATGTAGCTTCTATGGTGTAAACAATTCCAGTATCACTACTTGGAAGATTATCAAATACGGCATAATCGTTTCCTGAAGTTGCAGGAATGATGTTCACAGTTGTTCCATTTGATGCTATTATTTTGAACGTAAACGGAGCCTCAGTATTTGGTTTGGCCTGTACTCGTAGTGAACCTGCTCCTCCAAAACAACTTGGGTTGGTAACACTTACTACTTCTATTTGAGGCTGTACCGGAGCATCAACTTGAATTTCTTTTGTTATGTAACATTTCTTGTTCGCTACATCATACAGACGCACTCTGTACTTGCCTTCTCCATTACCTATTGTTATAGTGTGCGTTCCTCCCACAACTCTCGCAAATGTAGCTATTGGTACTACATACTCGTTTCCTTGTTCATCTACTTCATATATTTTATCCAAATTGTATTCGTAGCCACCAGAACCTCCTTTTATGTCAGAAAGAACTATTTTCACTTCATTTGTTCCACAGGTCATTGGCAATGAACTTACTTTGTAACTCATTGGCAGAGGTACATCTACCGTTCCGTTTGCTTCACAACCATTTCCGTCTTTCAATTCAATTGTGTAAGTGTTTCCTGCTGCCAAACGTATTGGCAAAGTAAATGAGGTAATTCCTTGAGCTATAGAAATATCAGTCCAAGTAGATACAACTGTCGCCCCCATAAGTACACGGTAACTGTGTTGTCCTGTTCCTACTTTTGAGAGATTCAATCGCACTGCAAAACTGGTGTTATCAGCACAAGGATCTTCAACCTCAATTGAATTTATAGCCGGCTGACTATCCATACCAACTGTAATTGGTGAAGTTGTTTTGATACATCCTGAAACATCTCTGACAAATACAATCCACTGTCCTGCAGCAACTTTTTTAGATGAAGTATCGGTTGATGCATCCAATTGAGTTGTTAAAGCAGATGAACCGATTATCGGAGCTGGCGTAGCCAAATTATGGTAATAATACTTATACGGAGCCACACCATCACGTACATCTACTGAAATCTTTCCGTTACCTCCTTTACAATTGTCATTACTTGTTGTTGGATTCTCAACAATTAGTTCTGTTAATGATTTCTTAATAACAAACGGCTCGGAAGCTTTTTTACATCCTGTTTCTTTCTCTGTAAACACAACATAGTACTTATTGGCTGGTAAGCCCGTAATTTCTATGTTCATAGGCATTGCCACAGGTACAGGAGCCTTAAAGGCAGTAGCTCTGTTATCTGAATATGTATATACCTCGTAATCAACAACTGTAGTTGACGTATCCCAATTGGATAACGTAAAGTTTACTTTTCCGTCATTAGCATCGTGGCAAGTAGTTGACTTAGGGGCTGGTTTAGAAATTTTTAACTTCGATTGAGCCGGAGGAACTTCACCTGCTTCTTCTATGATATAGCATTTTGTTGTATTGTCGTATACCATAAATTTATATGTTGCCCCTGGTATCAAGTCACGCAATGTGGCCGTTACCCCATCTACTTCAACTCCTAAATGATTCATCAATTTCACTTTAGTCCCTCTATACCAAGTTGTTCCACCTACGTTCCAGACATTTCCAGTTGTAGGAGGCGTTCCTGTAGGAGGCATCAATCCAAGTGTATAAACTGCAAACCAGTGAGAACCAGCCGCGATAGACTCTCCTCCTGCGTTATATGCGGATATTGTAATTGAAGCCGTTGCGCAACCTGCCGTAATTCCTGTTACGGAAGCAATAAGCCTATCAGATGTTCCTGCTACTGTAAATTCTCCCTTGGTTTTACATCCGTTAGCATCTGTAATTACATAGGTATAATCGTGCGGAATTAATCCAGTTTTTCTCACAACTGTTCCGATTGATATATTAGACTCCGTATGGACAGTGTTTGCGTGAACTACATCCTTATATCTTATCTCAATACTAAACGGAGCTGTACCGCCATTATCAAATTGTATTGCTACGGAACCTAAATCCATTCCTTGTCCGGCATTACAATGCACTTCTTTTGGTGTAACAGTCACATTCAATGCAGGATTCTCTGTAATAGTTACAGAAGTTGGCTCAGAGAAACATCCGCCTGCATCCTTAATGGTAAGGGTGTAAGTACCTGCTTTTAATCCTGTGATGTTTCCTACAGAATGTGTAGTTGTTGCTGTTCCGTCGAACAATAACAATTCGTAAGGACTTTGTCCTCCTTCAATATTATCTGCCGAAATATTTATCCTTCCTGAGGCATCACCTCCGCAAGTTATATTCGTAGAAGTGACATCTCCTTTGAATTTCGGTTTTGTTATTTTGATTTCTCGTTTCAAGCTGGTTGCCAAACAATATTCACCTGCTTCATATTCGTATCTTACTCTGAAATAATAAGTTCCTTCTTCAGTGGTTGAAAAAACTGCAGAACCGGCTGTTGTTGTAATGGTAATCCCCGGTGCGTTTCCGCTGTTGAATGTGATTCCGTCATTACTCCACAAAAATTCTTTCACTTTGGTTGGGTCGCCTCCCGTAGCTTTCAAGTTATAAACAGATTTACTTGTTTGATGACAAGTTAAATGCTCAGTTGGTCCTTCCACATTCAATCGCAATGGCTCATAAACCTCTGCAGAAATTTGTTGTTTACAATTCAATGCATCGATCACCGTAAATGTATGATTTCCTACCGGCAGATTTTCAAACACAAAGTAAGCTCCATCAGTAAACGGACTTGGATAGAAATCTCTGCCATTTTGGCTAAATCTATAATTTCCGTTACCATTGGTTACAGTCACCTGAATTCTTCCCGTATCTCCTCCAAGCGAACAAGCTTCAAGGTTTTCTACCTCCAATGTTAAAGGCAATTTGTCTGCCACTTCCAATGTTGAAGTAACGATACATCCGTTAGCATCAGTCACTGCTATCTCATACGTTCCTGCTGGTACTGAGCTGAATATCGCCTCATTATTTACCGCTGGCTGAGTGGTTGTTCCTATTCTGAAACTTTGATAAGGTTTTGTACCTCCGGTTGCTGTTATCTTCACTTCGGCATTAGCATTAGCATTATCACAGCTTACACCTCGGAGTAAAGTTGTTGTAACTGAAATAGTTTCGGGAGCATTAATAATGTAGTTCGCTTCCGCAACACAACTATGGTCGGTATCTTTTCTGACATAAACTATACCACCGGTTGTTGCAGGCAAATCATTAATAACAGCAGTGTCTTCCGAAGCAGAAGCCGGCGTAACAGCCAAAGCCACCCAATTTACATTATCACTTGAGTATGAAAGATTTGCTCCGTTTCGGTTTTCTATTCTCAAGTTAAGTTTTCCTAAATTACCGCATTTTGCATCTTCAGGAGTTCCCGTAATTTTGAAAGCTTTGTTTTCCTCAACCGAAACCGATTGACTTTCAAGCCTTACATCGCAAAGTTTGGTATCTTGCCAAATCACAATATCATCAACTGCCAAATCGCTTCCAGCCTGAGCCGATGTTCCCTCTTTACTGCGAATTTCAAAAATCAATTGACTTGTTGTAATCGATGCCGCATTGAAAGTTACTGATTTTGACTCCCAAGCCCCTGTTGCCAGAATTTGTCCCAAGCCAATTCTTTGAATTTCAGCTCCTCCTATTGCATTTAAGATTACCAAATCAACATTTGGATTTTTACCTCCTGAATAAGTAGGAGATAGTAAATTATGCAATTTCAAACTTACCTTAAGCTCAGTTCCTTGAACTACATCTTTAATCTCTTTTCTGTAGATAATTCCTAAATTTCCTTGATTAGAATTCGCATTTACAGCCAAATAACGACCATTTGCCATTGCAGATGCGTCTGTTGGCGTAGGGCTTACCCACTCGGTTCTTCCTTGTACTTGTTTTGTAATCACATACTGATTGCTTTCAAGTACTTCATTTGGCTTGCAAGTCATATAAGTCACCGAATTGTCGCAAGTATCATCTCCCTGACCAAAGTCTTCCTTAAACAGATAATTAGGCGTGGTCGCTAACGAACTTCCCGGTCTGTAATGAACAAAAACTGAGTAATTTCCGATAGGAAGAGTGAAAACATTTGTTTTCTTTCTCTCGCTAATTGTATTTCCTACTACTTCATATTCATAATCACCTACGGGCGTTGCTGTTACGGTAAATGTTCCTTGTCCGCTACAAGTATATTCTACATTACTTACCGAAACTGTTGGCGGTACTAAAGGAGCAATATTCACATCTATTTCAAGCGGACATCCGTTGCTATCTTTCACATAAACCTTGCCGGAACCACTCAAATACAACACATTCGATGTTCCGTAATCAACTCCGTTAGAGCTATATACGTACCCTGTTCCAGAGCCTCCGCTTACGTTATTAACGTGTACTTTGTATTTTCTTGGAGTATTTACATTATCACAAGATTCGTCCTCAACTACTCCCGCAAAAGCTTTTAACGTATTCTCATTTTCGTATATTTGGACCGGATTGATATATTGACATATCTTTATTCCACTTTTTTTGATGCTTATCTCCAATTCATATTTTCCTGCTGTCAATCCGTCATAGAAGCCGGTTGCATTTGGCGTGTAAGTTTCCACACGATTTCCTGTTGCATCCAACTTGTGAAGTTCCGTAGTGATGTTTTGTAATCTTGAATTGAAATTAACAGAAATCTGTCCTGAATTAGGAGCAAAACCACAAATAATATCCTTAGTATCAATTGTATAACCATCAACTCCTTCCGGATAAATATCTATTTTTGGCGTTTCGGCATAAGCACCATTGGCATCTTTGGTAACAAAAATGTATTCTCCTGGTTGCGTGATGTTTATCTCTTTCTCAATAAAACTTTGTCCATCAGGGATTGTAGCTATATTGAATTCTGAAGCAGGAATAGAGGCATAATCTGCATATTTCTGTACTCCGTTGATTTTCCATATAGCAAATTCATACGGAGATTTTCCTCCCTGAACTTCGAAAAGAACATTTAATTTGTTACAATCCGTCCACGCTTTTGGAGTTGCAGTGGCAGTCAATTCAGTTTGCTTTTCTATTTTTGCTGTAAGAATTGTTGAACAATTTGCCAAATTCGGAGAAGTAACCTCAATCGTATAAGTGCCTGGTTCTGAAATTCCTGTAATTCTGTAATCGTGCGAACCTGTGGCTTTGTTAATTCCGTTAACTATTTGCCCGGCAGCATCTCTCAAAGTATATTGATAAGTGATGCCTTCCGTTACCATTCTGACAGTGAAATTACCTGGTTGATAATTTGTTATATGCCCCACCGGCTGAACGATTTCCCCTGCCAAAGTATTCACATATACATCAAAATAATAATAAGCCTCACAACCATTGCTTGAAGTTACTTTCAATCGGTATTTTCCTTGTGTATTGGCAGTGAATGTGTTACCCACTCCGTTTGCATCAATACGCCAATCACCTCCGTAATCAGGACATTTGCTATTGGTACTTGTTCCGTTGTAACGTTGCCATTCCAATTTTGTATCAATGAAATTCACTTTGATAGTTCTTGATGGTTCGTTACACAATATGAAGTGACTTGTCCATCTTCCATCCGCTCCACAAATCGCACCTCCATTGGCTTGAGCCTTGATTAAGTCCGCATCAGAAGCGTCGTGCTCTCGGAATTTGATTATTTCCTTGCTAACCAGTGTAGTACCATCACAATTTTTAATTTTTTCAACAGTGTAAACACCCGGACTTGTTGCTAAATGTTTGTTAGATGTTGATGTTGGTATTAACACTCCATCAAGATACCATTTGTAAGAATCAAACCCTTCAGTGGCAGTTAATTCCAAAGAAGAACCGGCACAGAAAAGCTCTGAACGCTCGTTGTTTTCTGTGGAAATAACTATGGTGTTTGTAGCTGTTTTTATTTGTTTAGGAATCAAACAATCTTGATTACCTCCTTCATATTCAAATACATAATTCGTAGATAGGAAATTCATACAAGCTTTTCCTATTTCTGAATAATCCCCATTGACAGTCAGCGGAATATAAATTTTACGTTCCTCGCTGTTGCCTCTCAAAGTTTCTTTAGGCAGTACAAAAGTATATGTCCTATCTTGTTTGGTGTATGTAGGCACATAATTACCCACCGAAGCTTCTGTCAGAACAGGTTCACCTATCGTTACATAAGGATTGTCTGAAAATTTAATTGTCAGCGTGGATGTTGTAATATTCTCCTGACCAACATTTTTATATTCTATTCTATATTGAAACTGCTGATTCAAAGCCAAATCTTGAGTAAGAACGTTACCTGTTCCGTTAATATACGACGCATCTACACTCAAATTCAAAGCATTAGATTTCACGATAACATTAAATGTACAAGTACTCGTGTTACCCAGAGCGTCCGTGAAAACATAAGTTACCGTATGCGTTCCTATATCGAAACGGTCACCGCTTTGATGCGTTTGCGTGTGTGTCCAAGTACAATTATCCGTAGCTGTGATTGTTTCCCAATTAACAATAGCAGAACAAGCTCCCACAGCAGCATTGACCTCAATTGGAGTTGGAGGACAACCAGTAATTACCGGAGCTGTTTTGTCTGGTTCTATGGTAATTGTATTTTCTAAAACACCATCTAACTTGGTTCCCGGGCATATTCCTTCCAATGATTTAATTTTATATTTAGCTCGGAATGTTGTTGTTGACGAAATAGTTTGTACAACTGTTTTTCCTATACCTATACTTGGAAGAACTTCATTGCCATCAGCATCTAATCTAAACCACTCAATATCAAACAACTGTTCAGAACCTCCAAAAATAAGCGTAACTTCCCCTCCCAAACACGGATCAAGATTTCCTAAAGTATATCTCATTCTCGGATTTGCATAATTACTTGCTTTTACAGTTACATTATTGTACCATTTTCCGCAAGTATGCTCTGTTTCAACAACATAATCCCCATCTGAAACGTTAGAAAAAACGTGTGATGTTGCTCCGGAACCCTTGTCGTATGTTTTTGAAATAACGTTACCCGTAGCATCCTTCAGCCTGAAAGTGAGCGGATATCGAATATCTTCAGGATTTTTTATTCCTATGACTACCAATCCATTACCATTAGTTCTATCACAATATGTTGCTGAGACATCAGTTTGTAAAGCAGATGTTTCTTTGATAGTAAACTCTTTATAATTTGTGATAAAACGCACCATTCCTCTTTGCCAAGGTTGAGCATTACCCCTAATGGCATTTATAAAATCTGGCATTTTAGTAAAACCGTCTACCCCTTGTTCATCAAGAGGAGTCCCTGCATTATCCTTATCTCTTACGTCATAGTCACCAGCACTATTCCATCTTAATACTTCTGCCTTGGCATAAATCATATTCGTTACGAATAATCGATATTCACCTGGCGGCAAATTATTGAATGTTCCTGTTTTTGACCTGAAACCTGGCTGTCCTCCTACCGAACTCCAAGTGCCATTAGGATTTTTTCGTTGTATTCCAACTGATAAATAAGGCATCGCTCCTTTATGAATCATTGCCAAATCAAAAGAAACATTACCAAATCTACATTCTTGATCTACTTCAATAAAGTCTCCATCATACTTTACAGGATATCTGAAGTTTATGCGTCTTGTTCTACTATCACCACAGGCATCACTAAACGTAACATTGTATTCTCCAGGCGGAAAATCTCCTATGATAACATAGTTTTTAGGATTTATTGCAGGATTTGTAGGATCATTAATTACCTCTTCTATTGGGAAATTAATAGTTCGCTCGTATGTTCCCACTCCATCCAAAGGCAAAGAAGTAGCGAATGTTTTTGAAGTACTACCATCTGCAGGCATAATTGTCATTTTGGCAGGATATACAAATCTATTACTTGAAAGATAAATTCGAAGTGAAACTGTATTTTCATACACACCTCTATTCATTTCGAATCCGTCGAAAATATAATCTAAGTAATGTTTATTTGGATCTTTTGAAACATAAGCCATCCTTGAAATTTCGTGACAAGAATTGGGTGGAGTACCAACAGAAGAATTGTTCTTATACGTCACTTTGTACCAACCATTTCCAGCGTTTATTTCTATATTGGTTCTGTCTTTAATATTAACACCTCCTGAAGCTTGTGTAATTCTTGTCCAATGAGCTGAGTTATTAATATCAGGAGTTCCTGCCACTGATGCTTTATATACCTCATAATAATACCCTACATTACCAGCATTTGCTTGATCTTCCGTTATCCACTCTCCTAAATTTTGATACCATTCATATTTAGCATAAATAGCCGGAGTATTAGCATCTGCCTCATTTTCAAACTGACGCCACATCCAATTCACACCCGCATTAACCTTTAGTTGATTACCACAAGCTACTTGCGATTGGTTAATCAACCATACAGGCACCTGATAACGAACAACTTGCGGACTTTTAGGATGCTGAAAATAAGGATTCATACTTTGAGCATCCAATACAAATTTTTCTCTAATAGTATTCAGAGCCCCTTCTATAACTAATTCTACCTTATCTCCAATATTAAAATTCCAGCCACTGTAGAAAGACATACCTTCAGTAATTTTACCATCAGCAAAAGTATGGGATATATCCTCTTCGTGACCAGTGGTTAAATTTCGGATAATAGCTCTACCTGTCTGTCTTAAAAAATTAATATTCTGACTATCATACGGCTTTCCGTCTTTTCTTCGTACCTGTATCCAGAATTGATACTTACACTGATCGTTTATACGTATACGAGAACTTGCTCCTTCCTTATATATCTCAAATCTTGATTCTGTATCTACTGGCGAAGGAATTCTGACAGGTTCTTTGCGTACTTCACCACAATCGGGCTTATTATTTGCCAAATCCTCGACAACAATCACCACATTTCCTGTTTTTATCGGTGCTGCTCCATTTCCTTGAAAAACAACAGATGCATTTGATGTAGATTTCGCTATTTGTTGTGGAGGTACTGGTGGATTCAAAGGCGACCCATCAGGATTTACAATACTAACCTTGAAAGGACCAATTCCCCCATTGGGTCTGATTTCAAACTGTATTTTTCCGTCATTTCCAGCAAGCGAAGGTGCGGTAATTTTTGGGGAAGTTATGTTTATGTTTCTGTAAGTAGAAGTAACCTGAACTGCTTTGGAAGTTGAACGAGTAGAGTTACCTTGATTTATAAGGGTAACCGTGTAAGTCCCCGCTTTTAAGTTTGTAAATGTGTAACTTCCGTTTGCATCCAAAAGGGGAACGCTTGGTAACCCAATTTGATTAGGTTCTATTAATTCCACAGCAAACGTACCTGTACAACCATCAGGAACTTTGACCGTTAGCGTTGCATCCGAAAGACACAATCCCGACGTTGTAGTTGTGGTAAAATTCTCGAAACATTGTTGCCCTTTAACTACCAATGTGGTAATCAAAAATGTGAAAACAAATAAAAACTTTTTCATCCTTTGATTCTTTTTATAGAATTAGTATAGTAATCTTTAACGTACAAAAGTATTTAATAATTTACTATTCACAAAATATAACATTTTTCTCTCAAAAAAGAAATCACAAATATCCACCATTAATACAACTATTCAAACAAAAACATAAATTATTAATTATCAACAACATTCATAAAAAAAGTATTATTAAATTCATACTTTTCTAAATATTATATATCGTTTTTTCAGGAAATGTTTTAACTAAATTATCTATTTTATTTAACAAAACAACCTTCTTTTTTAACATCATCAGATAATGAAACACTTGTAATCTTTTTGCTTTTATAAATTCTTTTTATATCTTTGCTTTATGTTTAACATTCTTTATTAAAACACTATGTCACACGAAAATCATCGAGTTTTTAATTCCATTTTAGATAATGACTTTTATAAGTTCACGATGCAATGTGCCGTCCTGAAATTATTTCCTAACACAAAAGGTCGCTACAAATTCATAAACCGAGGAAAACACGAATTTCCCGAAGGTTTTGCTCAAGCAATGCAGCAAGCGGTGAATGATATGGCTCATTTAAAACTCACCAAAGATGAAAAAGAATTCTTAACGGTTAATTGTCCGTACTTAAATCCGGCTTATATTGACTTTTTGGAAGGATATCGTTACGACCCTACCGAAGTAAAAATCAAGCAAAACGGAAGTGACATAGAAGTTGAAGTTGAAGGTTTTTGGTATCGTACTATTTTGTGGGAAGTGCCTCTGCTTGCGATGATTAGTGAACTTTTTTACAAACTAACCAAAGCCAAACAATGGACAGATGAGCAAATTATGGAAAATACCATCGAAAAAGTAAGGCTTTACGAAGAATTCGGTGTTGTTTTTGCAGAATTTGGTACGCGACGCCGACATTCTTACCACGTGCACGACATCGTAATGCGAACGCTGACAAAATCAAAAAAATACAACTTTTCAGGTTCAAGCAATGTGCATATGGCGATGAAATATCAAGTAAAACCCATCGGAACGCACGCCCACGAGTGGTTTATGTTCCACGCCGCCGAGTACGGTTACAAAATGTCGAACGCGATGTCGTTAGAGCATTGGGTAGATGTATATCGTGGAGACTTAGGAGTCGCTCTTTCAGACACTTACACAACAGATGTTTTCTTCAAACAATTTGACAAAAAATTCAGCAAGCTTTTTGACGGTGTTCGTCACGATAGCGGCGACCCGATTATTTTTGCAGAAAAAACAATCAACCATTATAAAAAATTAGGAATCAATCCATTATCAAAATACATCATCTTTTCGGATGGACTAAACACTGAAAAAGTGAAGCTGATTACAGAAGCGTGCAAAGGTAAAATAGGCATTTCATTTGGTATTGGAACGAATTTGACTAACGACGTAGGTTTGCGTCCGATGAATATTGTTATGAAACTAACGGAAGTTTTAACCAGTGATAATGAGTGGGTTCCGACTGTAAAATTATCCGATGAACCTAACAAACACACCGGCGAACCGCGAATGATTGAACTTGCAAAAGAAATTTTAAGAATCAGCAATTAAAAAATATGAGACCTGCCTATATTTACATAATTCTCGGAGTTTTGGTAGCTTCGCTTCGTTTTTGGTTCGAGCAATATGACCAATTTCTATTAATCGGAGGAATGATGTTGTTAATGATTGGTATTTACTCCATTTCAAAATCATTGCCCCCAAAAAGAGAAGAAGATTTTCAAGAGAGAATTTTTCCGAAAGAAGAGGAAGATAACACAGAAGAAAAAGAAAAAACAGAGAGTTAATTTATATTTTTCATTTAAGCAATTTTTCGTATTTCAAAAATGGAAATTGGTGATTTAGTAGAAGTTATAGACGAAACCATTCAAGGTAAAGTAGTTAAAATCAACAGAGATAGAATAACTATTTTAACTCAGGAGGGGTTCGAGCTTTCATTTGGTAAATCGGAAGTAGTAAAAATCGAAAAGGGTAACAACCTGAAGATTAACTTCTTTGATTTGGATAATGATTCTCTTCTTAAAAACACCGAAAAAAAGAAAAAAATCATTTCCAAAAAAGATAAAAAAATTCCTCCTATGGAAGTTGATTTGCATATTCATCAATTGGTGGCTTCTACTAAGAATATGACCAATCACGAAATGCTTACACTTCAAATTGAAACCGCCCGAAGGCAATTGGAATTTGCCATCGAAAAACGAATACAGCGAGTAGTTTTTATCCACGGCGTTGGCGAGGGCGTCCTTCGTACCGAATTGGAATATCTCTTAGGGCGATACAATGTAAAATTCTACGATGCCGAGTACAGCAAATACGGCATTGGTGCCACAGAAGTTTATATTTTTCAAAACAACAAAGAATAATTAATCCATAAAAAAAGAAATAAGCCACCTTTCTTGGGATGGCTTATTTCTCATTAAATATAAAATAGTTATGGATTTATTGCTGCACTTCGCCTCTAATTCTCAATGCTTTAACAGGATTTTGCTTTGCATTAGAGGTAACCGTCACTGTTTTACTGATAGGTCCTACACGTTTTGTATCGTATTTCACCTCAATTTTTCCTTTTGCTCCGGGAGCGATTGGCTCTTTCGTCCAAGAAGGCACTGTACAACCGCAACTTGATGCAACATTTGTAATTACAAGCGGAGCTTTTCCGGTATTTGTAAATTCAAAAACTCGAACTCCATCACTTCCTACTTTTATTTTCCCGTAGTCAATTTCTTCAGTTTTGAAAGTGATTTCGGCAGTTTCTTGTGCGTAAGAAATCAACCCGAATGTAGCTACAAATAAAAATGTTAAAAACTTTTTCATGGTATAAAAATTAAATTAGTTTTATATTCTCCTTATATACTCTCAACAATTATGCCAACTTTGAGTTTTCATCGTTAAGATTTTTCTAAATCCTACTTAAGAATTTTCAAAATACGTATTTAAATAAAAAATCAGGGTGCAAAATTAATTTTTTTCTTCAAAATAAACAAATATCTTATATTTGCACGATAATTCAAACAGACAAAAATCAAGCCAAACTATGGAAATCCCTTCAAAATATTTACCCAATTCGGTAGAAAGCAAATGGTACGAATACTGGATGAAACACAATTTCTTCCACTCAACTCCCGATGAGCGAACACCTTACACCATTGTAATTCCCCCGCCAAATGTTACGGGAATTTTGCATATGGGACATATGCTCAATAACACAATTCAAGATGTACTTATACGCCGTGCAAGGCTAAAAGGCTTCAATGCTTGTTGGGTGCCGGGTACCGACCACGCTTCTATTGCCACTGAAGCCAAAGTAGTGGCAAAGCTCAAAGAACAAGGCATCGACAAAGCCAACCTCACGCGTGAGGAATTCCTCAAACACGCTTGGGATTGGACGCATCAGTATGGTGGCGTTATCCTTGAACAACTCAAAAAACTCGGTTGTTCGTGCGATTGGGACAGAACCAAATTCACCCTTGATGATGACCTTTATGCTTCGGTTATAAAAGTGTT
Source organism: Capnocytophaga stomatis (assembly GCF_002302635.1). Lineage (NCBI taxonomy): Bacteria > Pseudomonadati > Bacteroidota > Flavobacteriia > Flavobacteriales > Flavobacteriaceae > Capnocytophaga > Capnocytophaga stomatis. The sequence goes on along the minus strand of NZ_CP022387.1, from coordinate 2,315,077 downwards.
TATCGATTTATACAATAAAGGATACATCTACCGCGGATACCGAATGGTCAATTGGGACCCCGAAGCCAAAACCACTCTTTCGGATGAAGAGGTTATTTATAAAGAACAGAACGGAAAACTTTTCTACCTGAAATACAAAATTGAAGGTTCAGAGGAATATCTTTTGGTAGCTACCACGCGTCCCGAAACCATTTTTGGAGATATTGCCGTTTGTATCAACCCCAACGACGAGCGTTACAAACATCTGAAAGGCAAAAAAGTAATCGTGCCGATTGTTAATCGTATTGTGCCGATTATCGAAGACGAATACGTGGATATTGAGTTTGGAACGGGAGCTTTGAAAATCACTCCGGCTCACGACAAAAACGATTACGAAATCGGCGAACGCCATAAACTCGAAATCATCGACGCCTTTACCGACGATGCCAAACTGAATCATTACGGATTGCATTACGAAGGAAAAGACCGATTTGTAGTTCGCAAAGAGATAGTTAAAGAGCTCGAAGCAAAAGATTTATTGCTGAAAACGGAAGATTATCTTAATAAAGTCGGCACATCGGAACGTACAGGGGCTGTTATCGAACAACGCCCACTCGACCAATGGTTTTTGAAGATGGAAGATTTGGTAAAACCTGCCATCAGCGGAGTTTTGGAAAGTGAAGAAATCAATTTCTTCCCAAAAAGATATGAAAATACCTATCGCCATTGGATGGAAAACATCCGTGATTGGAACATTTCGCGTCAGCTTTGGTGGGGACAACAAATTCCGGCGTATTATATATCCTCCCCCAACCCCTCCCAAGGAGGGGAGTTTCAGGGCAAATATGTAGTCGCTGAAAATGAAGAAGAGGCACGAAAATTGGCTCTCGAAAAATTCCCAGAATTGGCAAATATCGAAGGAGGATTTGATTTGAAACAAGACCAAGACGCTCTCGATACGTGGTTCTCTTCGTGGTTGTGGCCAATGAGCGTTTTTGGCGGAATTTTAGACCCCGAAAACGAAGAATACAATTATTATTATCCTACCAATGATTTGGTTACAGGTCCTGATATTATTTTCTTTTGGGTGGCGAGAATGATTATGGCAGGGTACGAATTCAAAGGGAAAAAACCTTTTACGAATGTCTATTTCACGGGGATTGTTCGCGACAAACAGGGACGAAAAATGTCCAAACAATTAGGCAATTCGCCCGATGCGTTGAAATTGATTGATGACTTTGGTGCGGACGGCGTTCGTGTGGGACTTTTATTGTCGTCCGCAGCAGGAAATGACTTACTTTTCGATGAGGCACTTTGCCAACAAGGTAGCGGATTTGCCAACAAGATTTGGAATGCCTTCCGACTCGTGAAAGGTTGGGAGATTTCGGAAGCTAATCAGCCTGAAAACAACCGAATTGCCATAGAATGGTACAAAAATAAGTTCCAAAAGGTGCTTGCCGAAACCGAAGACGATTTTTCAAAATACCGAATTTCCGACGCCTTGATGAAAATCTACAAATTGGTGTGGGACGATTTCTGTTCGTGGCTCTTGGAGATGGTAAAACCTGCTTACGGTCAGCCGATTGACCAAAAAACGTTTGCGGAAATTATCGCCATTTTTGAGGATAACCTCAAATTGTTGCATCCGTTTATGCCTTTTATCACGGAGGAAATCTGGCAACATATTACCGAGCGAAAACCTCAGGAGGCTCTCGTGGTGGCGAAATATCCTGAAATAACTTCGTTTGATGAGCGGATTTTAGCCGAATTTGAAACCGCTGCCGAAGTAATTTCGGGCATCAGAACCGTGCGAAAAGAGAAAAACATTCCGTTTAAGGAAGAAATACCACTTTCGGTACTCAACAACGAACAAACGGCAACGACTTTTGATGTAATTATCGCCAAATTGGGCAACTTGTCCGAACTGAAATATGTTAGCCAAAAGGTAGAGGGAGCGATTTCGTTCCGAGTGAAGTCCAACGAGTATTTTATCCCGATGCAGGGCAACATCAATGTAGAGGAGGAAATCAAAAAACTCGAAGAGGAACTCAAATATACGCAAGGCTTTTTGGCTTCGGTGGAGAAAAAACTTTCCAACGAGAAATTTGTCAGCTCCGCTCCCGAAAAAGTGGTGGAAATGGAACGCAAAAAACTTTCCGACGCACTGGCGAAAATAGAAACCATTCAGGAAAGCCTTAAAAACCTGCGGGGGTAAGGAAAAGGAAAAAGTGTAAAGGATAAAGTTAAAAAAGGGCGGAAGATTTTTTCGCCTTTTTTTGTAAAAACAATAAATAGAACATAAACAAAATAACAACTAGTTTGGAAAGCAATTATTTTCCTTCTTTTTTAAAACAACAATTAAACACACATATATGATTTGCAAATTATGTAAAACTCAAGAAGCTGACAAAAAGAATACACATTATCTAACTGATAGCATCATTCGTGGAGCTTTGAATTTTGATGGGAGTAATGAAAGAGAAAAGGGATTTTATTTTGATATGTCTAATAGCACTCTGTCTATTGAGTATAACTTTCAAAGGAATGCCCCTGTAGATAAACTTGAAGAACGCTTAGGAAGAAATATTACAGATGAGGAAATAGAAAAAGCTAAAGCTATTCCTTTTTCCGTTGATAATACTTTTTGCAGTTCGTGTGAAAAGCACTTTACAGGTATTGAAGAAGATTTCATCACAAAAATCCTTCCTAAGTTTCGAGAAGTAAATCTTACAGATTTTAATGAAATTGTTTTAGAAGATGTCAAAACCATAAGATTATTTTTTTATTTACAGGTGTGGAGAACTGCTGTTTGCTGTGATGGTTTCAAAATTACAGAAATATGTAACAAAACTCTTAGAAATATCATCTTAAATTATAAGTCATTAAATATTGATAATATTAATCAATACCCTCTTTCAATTACTTACTTACAAACATTAGGGGGAAAAGAGGCATATACTGGGAATTTTGTAGGATATACAAATGATTCAAATCCAAATCTGATAATGATGAATGATTTTATCATTCAATTTTATGAAACGAGTATTGATGATACTACTTTTTTTGATTTTTGTAATCTAAATAATAGAGAAACCTACAAAAAGTATATAAACTACAAAGAAAATAAATTTATATTCAATATTTTTCAAAATGAAAAACGATTGCAATTTTGGGAAAATTTACATCTTAAATATAAAGGAATACCACTTATTTCAGAAATGAAAAAAGTTTTTATTTCGCTTTATGTAGAAATACATAAAAAAATGCCCCCAAGAGAATTATTAGATAAGTTCATAAAAGAAATAACTTCAATGAAAGATTTTAATGCACTTCAATACTCACGGGAAACTATTATAAAAAAAATACAAGATTTTTTTGCTCGAATAGAAAAATAAATAGAATAATTTCTATGACAAAACAAATACTTTTAACAATCGGGATAACCCCGAAATATCAAAACATCTATAGATAGCTTTCGGGGAAACCCCGTTGTAAGAAAACATACATTTTCTGTAATCGGGATGACCCCGAAATGTCAAAACATCAGAAAACAATAATCGGGAAAACCCCGATGACAAAAAACAAGTATTTTTAGCAATCGGGATGACCCCGAAATATTAAAATAGTTGTTTTAAATAAAAAGTAAAATAATTTATATTATCCTTCGACTTCGCTCAGGAAGACAAATGACATATTTTTGTCTCTTCTGTCAGGCTGAGCGGAGTCGAAGCCTAAATTTTCACATAAAAACATCCTCCTTTATCCCCCTTCAAAGGGGAAATTCAGTAGAAAACAATCGTTATAAGCAAAAGAAAAATAATTTATATCATCCTTCGACTTCGCTCAGGAAGACAAGCAACATATTTTTATCAATTCTGTCAGGCTGATCGGAGTCGAAGCCTAAATTTTCACATAAAACATCCCCCTTATCCCCTTCAAAGGGGGAATTCTTACAAAAAACAGACTTCCTAAAATCTTCTTTAAAAAAAGTAAGTCCGTTTTCTGTTAGTTTTTAAATAAAATTTTTTTTCGTTCCACAACTCCCCCTTTGAAGGGGGCTGGGGGGATGTCCGCCTGAAATGACTCCCAACTTTTTGAGAAAAAATCGAAGCTTTTTTACCTTTTCTTCTAACTAAAAGATAAAAAATGAAAACTTATATGTTAAAAAATCATATCATTTCATTTTTATTTTTATCTTTGTGGAAATTAACTTATTAAATATAAATCATTTTGCTATGAAAAAATTAGACGCACGTGCACGCACTACCGAAATCGATGATGTTTCCGAACGACTTTTGGTGCTGTACCGAAAAGAAACTGCCTTGCAAGAAGAGGCTTTTTTGAAATCTACTTTTGCCGAAATCGAAACGCTTTCCCACGAAATTACTGAAGCCATCAAACGCGATGTGTCGCTCTCCAAACAGGAAGAAGCCGACTTGCGTAGGGATAATTTGGTGCGGTCACTCAATGCGGCATTGCTCGGTTATTGTGCGTTGCCTATCCCTCAATTGAAAGAAAACGGAGAGAAATTATTCGCTGTCTTCTCCAAATATGGGGTGAAAATTACGAAGGAGGCGTACGCTGTCGAATCATCGCTTATTGAATCGTTGTTAAAGGATTTGTCTGCCCCCGAGTTGGAGCCGGCAATTGCGTCACTCACGGGCGTGGGAGAAATCATTTCGCAACTTCGCACCGCACAAACTTCCTTTACTCAAATTCGCACCGAATACGAAAAAGCAGTATCGGAGCAAAAAGACGCACCTTCTGCCTCATCGCTGAAAAAACCATTGCTTAATGCCATCAACGGAAAGCTCATTCCGTATCTCATCGCAATGAAAATCGCCAATCCTGCCCAATATAGTTCGCTTGCCAATGCGGTGGCTCAAGCCATTGATGCTACCAACATTGCCATAAAACGCAGAAACAACAATAAAAACCAAACGCCTAACGAATAATTTACAAAATCACGTAGGAGCAAAACATTTTTTGACTAAAATAAACATCGAATATAGCTAACCTAATATGATTTATCGTGTTTTTCAATGTTTTTTCAAGAGTGGATTTACGACCTTGGAGACGAAGCGTTAAGAAAATCAATAAATGGAACGTAGAAAATCTCTATTGTTTGAGCGTTAGCGAGGTTAGATATTTTCAGTGAAATAAATTGATTTTTAGCATAGTATCCAAAGTCTTGAATTTTTGATTCTTTTGTTTCAAGACAAAAGAATAGAAAAAGATGATTTATATAAAGAGAGCTATACAAAAAAGCGAAAAATTTTTCGCCCCTACAATTTAAAAAAATGTCTGAAAAATTCCTTCACACACATCCGTATCCGCCGTTTATTCCTGAGGGAACTACCAAACTGATTGTAGGTACGTTGCCTCCGCCTCGTTTTTCAGGATACGGACTTCTAAAACCCGATGATGTGGATTTTTGCTACGGAAGCAGAGACGGGCAGTTGTGGAAAATTTTGGGAATTATCTTTCAAACCGATTTCCTTTTTGAAAATACGCAAGAAGCCGTACATCAACGTAAAAAATTTCTTTCGGAAAATAAAATCGGGATTTGTGATATTATAGAAAGTTGCCGAAGAACCAAAATTGATGCTTCTGATTTGGGAATGCAAGATGTTGTTCTGAGGGATTTTTTCAGATATTTGGAAGCTTTTCCGTCGATAGAAATGCTTCTTTTCACGGGCGGAAGTAGTCAAAACTCTCCTGAATATTTCTTCCGTAAATACCTAAGAGGTAAAGGCATAACGATGGAATTGCTCTCGGAGGAAACTCCCCGCATTCACGAATTTTCTTTTCACGAACGGATTATAAAAACTGTATCGCTCACCGCTCCGTCGGGGTCGGCAAACAGAGCTGTGGGGAGCATTCCGTTATATAAAAAGTTAAAAAAACAACACCCAAATTTCTCTACAATTGACTTTCGGGTGATGCAGTACGAGGCTTTTTTCAAGTAAAAAAAGGAAAAACGAGATTATCGCATCTTCTTGATTCTGTCCAAATTACGTTTATTGTCTCGTTCCTTGATGGTTTCACGTTTGTCGTATAGTTTTTTACCTCTTACCAAAGCTATTTCCACCTTTGCCAAGCCTTTTTCATTGATGAAAAGCCGTAGCGGAACTATTGTTAATCCCGTAGTTTTTACCTCTTTATGAAGTTTTTTAAGTTCTCGCTTTTGAAGTAAAAGTTTGCGTTCGCTTTTGGGTTTGTGATTGTAATGAGTGCCGTGAGCGTATTCTTCAATATTCATATTGATGACAAATAGCTCGCCCTTTTCATTAAACTCACAGAAACTTTCCGCAATTGAGGCTTTTCCCAACCGAATGGATTTAATTTCTGTTCCAACAAGCACAATTCCAGCGAGATACTTATCCAATATCTCGTATTCAAACTTAGCTCTTTTATTGAGGATATTAATGTTTTTCTGCATCATAGGGCAAAAGTAATGAAAAGGGCGAACAATGAAAAATGAAAACTCAAAAAATTAAATTTCGTAAAAAATTAAATCTTTACAAAAGAAAACAAACTACTGTTTTTCAACATCATAAAAGATAAAATACAAATATATTTTGATTATATTCCTCAAAAAAATATGAAATTCAATAATTATATGTATTTTTGTGATTTAATTTTACATACGATATAAAAATATATTCATAAGAAATGAGAACGATACAATTCAGAGAAGCTATCTGCGAGGCTATGAGCGAGGAAATGCGTCGCGATGAATCAATTTACCTAATGGGAGAAGAAGTTGCCGAATACAACGGAGCGTACAAAGCCTCCAAAGGTATGTTAGATGAATTTGGACCTAAACGTGTGATTGACACCCCTATCGCTGAGCTGGGCTTTGCAGGAATTTCGGTTGGTGCCGCAATGAACGGAAATCGCCCAATTGTTGAATTTATGACATTCAACTTTTCTTTGGTTGGGATTGACCAAATTATCAATAATGCAGCCAAAATTCGTCAAATGTCAGGTGGGCAAATCAACATCCCGATTGTTTTCCGTGGTCCTACTGCTTCTGCAGGGCAATTGGCAGCTACACACTCTCAAGCTTTCGAAAATTGGTTTGCAAACTGTCCCGGACTTAAAGTAGTTGTTCCTTCAAACCCTTACGATGCCAAAGGTTTATTAAAATCGGCAATTCGTGATAATGACCCTGTTATTTTTATGGAATCTGAGCAAATGTATGGCGATAAAGGAGAAGTTCCTGAAGGAGAATACACTTTGCCATTAGGAGTTGCTGACGTAAAACGCGAAGGAAAAGACGTTACTATCGTTTCTTTCGGAAAAATCATCAAAGAAGCATTCTCTGCCGCTGAGGCTTTGGCTAAAGAAGGAATTGAATGTGAAATCATTGATTTGCGTACCGTCCGCCCAATGGATAGCAAAACCATTTTTGAATCTGTTAAGAAAACAAATCGCTTGGTTATTTTGGAAGAGGCTTGGCCTTTTGCAAGTGTTGCTTCAGAGATTACGTACCAAGTTCAGGAAAACATCTTCGACTACTTAGATGCACCAATTCAGCGAATTACAACAGCTGACGTTCCTGCTCCTTACTCCCCTGCTTTGTTGGAAGAATGGTTACCTAATGCCAACGATGTAATTAAAGCAGTGAAAAAAGTAATGTACAAGTAATATAAACTTATTAAAGTAACTAAATATCTTAAAATCTTTGTAAGAAAAAAGCTATTCTTACAAAGATTTTTTTGATTTCTCCTCTTTTAACAGAAAAATTCTTCTTTTGCAAATCATAAAAATTTCTATCATTTGTGTTAATTTTTACTGGAACATCTACTCTTTTTACATCACTCACAAACCGTTAAAATTAACTATTTTTAACCTTACTAACAAGCCTTTTTTATTAAAAACAAGCAATCATAAAGCTTTTCCGCCTTATATCTTAACAATATTTTTTTGTTAATTTTTATCTTTTCAATATGATTTCACAAAGCAGAATGGCAATATGCTATTGCTTTCAACAAAAAATTTGAGTAAATTTGCGTCCGTTAAAAGAGATGATTTAATTATGCCGTTATTTGAGACTATTAATGTAGATGAGAAAACTCATCTTTATGTTTGGAAAGTGACAGAGTCGCTTAGTGATTTAATCGAAAGGGCTGATTTGACGGGAATTCATCAAGCAAGATACAATTCCATCAAATTTGAAACAGGGAAGAAAAATTTCTTAGTTGTTCGTGAAATTTTAAGCTCTTTAGGATACACATCAGAAGATTTGTTCTATGATGAAAAAGGAAAACCTTTCTTGAAAGATGGGAAAAATATTTCTATCAGTCATTCATTTGATATGGTTGCCCTTATCATTGGAGAACGCCAAGTTGGGGTGGACATTGAGAAAAAAAGAGAGAAAATCATCAATGTTGCGGATAAATTCACACAGTGGAACTACCGTAACGCGTCGTTTTCTGCTCACAATGTTCTTCAAAAACTAACTATGATTTGGTCAGCCAAAGAAGCTGGTTACAAAATGCACGGAAAGCCCGGAATTACAGCAAATCACATTTTGGTTAAGGACTTCTTTCCAAATGACACTAAAACAAAAATTAAAATTGAAGATTCTGTTTACAATGTTTCATTTTTGAACGTTCAGGAAGAGTTTGTTTTAGCGTACTGTTTAACTTAAAAAAAGAGAGCCCAAAAAGCTCTCTTTTCATTTACAGTTTTTCCAATCAAAAAAACCACTATACTCAGATTGTATAGTGGTTTTGTGTTTTAAGTCATTATGCATCAATTTTTGCGTATTTAGCATTTTTTTCAATGAATTCTCTTCGTGGCGGAACTTCATCTCCCATCAACATTGAGAATATCCTGTCGGCTTCGCTGGCATTTTCGATGGTTACCTGACGAAGTGTACGATATTCAGGATTCATTGTAGTTTCCCAAAGCTGGTCGGCATTCATCTCTCCCAAACCTTTATATCGCTGAACATTTGTTCCTCCGCCGAATTCCTCGCTTAATTTATCGCGTTGCTTATCATTCCACGCATATTCTTTTTTATTTCCTTTCTTAACCAAGTAAAGCGGTGGCGTTGCGATGTAAACATACCCGTTTTCTATCAATTCACGCATATAACGGAAGAAGAAGGTCAGAATAAGCGTTGTAATATGTGAACCATCAACATCGGCATCACACATAATCACAACCTTATGATAACGCAATTTCTCCAAATTCAAGGCTTTTATCTCTGGGTCATAGTAAACCCCCAAAGCACTATAAATATTATTAATCTCCTCGTTATCAATAACTTTAACAAAAGTTGTTTTTTCAACATTCAAAATCTTACCCTTAAGAGGAAGAATTGCCTGATAGTTTTTATCACGTCCGCTTTTTGCAGTTCCACCCGCAGAGTCTCCCTCCACGAGGAACAATTCGCATTTTTCAGGGTCTTGCTCTGAACAGTCCGAAAGTTTCCCAGGCAGCCCGCTACTGCTCATCACAGTTTTGCGTTGTACCATTTCACGAGCCTTCTTCGCAGCCTGACGTGCTTGTGCAGCCAAAATAACTTTTTCTACAATGGTTTTGGCATCATTTGGGTTTTCCTCCAAATAAGCTTCAAGCATATCCGCCACAGCCTGCGAAACAGCCGCAGTAACCTCACGATTACCCAACTTTGTTTTAGTTTGTCCTTCAAACTGAGGTTCAGCTACTTTTACGGAAATAATCGCCGTAAGCCCCTCACGGAAGTCATCACCAACTATCTCAATTGGGTTCTTTTTATCCTTACTTGCTTTCTCCAATAATCCTGACTTATCGGCATACGATTTCAGAGTTCTTGTAAGTCCCATACGGAAACCTTGCAAATGTGTTCCTCCTTCTGAAGTGTTGATATTATTCACATACGAGTACAAATTTTCGTTATACGAATCATTGTAAATCATCGCTACTTCCACAGGAATTCCTGCTTTTTCGCCTTCCATAGAGATTACGTGAGAAATGATTGAAGGTCTGCTCGCATCCAAATACTTAACAAATTCCGTAAGCCCGTTTTCTGAGTAAAATTTTTCACAAATGTACTCACCTTTTTCATCTTTATTACGCAAATCCGTTAAAGTGATGGTTATTCCTTTATTCAAAAACGCCAATTCACGAATGCGGGCAGCTAAAGTATCATACTTATATTCAGTAGTTTGCTGAAATATTTCTTCATCAGGATGGAAAGTAACCGTAGTTCCTCTTTTATCCGTATCTCCAATTTGTTTCACCGGATACAAGGCTTTTCCTCGTTGATATTCCTGCTGATACACTTTCCCTTCACGACAAACAGTCGCTGTTAGATGTTGTGAAAGTGCGTTCACACACGATACTCCCACTCCGTGCAATCCTCCCGAAACTTTATAAGAACCTTTATCAAATTTACCTCCAGCCCCGATTTTGGTCATAACCACCTCTAAGGCTGAAACTCCTTCTTTTTTATGAATATCCACCGGAATTCCACGTCCATTATCTTCAACTGTAATCGAATTATCTGCATTAATGGTCACGGAAATAGTGTCACAATATCCGGCTAATGCCTCATCGATGGAGTTGTCCAACACCTCATACACCAAGTGATGCAAACCACGTGGTCCCACATCTCCGATGTACATTGACGGACGCATCCGCACGTGTTCCATCCCCTCTAATGATTGAATATTATCAGCTGAATATTGACTTTTGTTTAACTCTTCACTCATAATTTTTCCTTACGCTGTTCTAAAAAATAATAGTTTACAAAGATACAAATTTTATCCGAATTACAAAAACACAGATATCAAAAAACAATCAATAACATACAAAATAAAATCTCTCAGCAAGAAAAGATTTTTACTTTTACAAGCTGAGAGATTTCTGTAATTATATGATTATTTTTAAATCCTACATATAACTTTCAATGGGTACACAAGAGCAAATTAGGTTTCGGTCGCCGTGGGCATCGTTTACCCTACGGACAGTTGGCCAAAATTTGTTTTCAGCGATGGACTCCAACGGGAAGGCTGCCTTTTGTCGGCTGTATGGCAAGTTCCACGTATCGGCAGTGAGCATTGCTTGGGTATGCGGAGCCTCTTTCAGCACGTTAGTTTCATCGGTTGGTGTGGCTTCCTCAATTTCTCTGCGGATAGAAATCATCGCATCGATGAACAAATCCAATTGAGCTTTACTCTCACTTTCAGTAGGTTCCACCATCAGCGTTCCTGCCACCGGGAAAGAAAGCGTTGGTGCGTGGAAGCCGTAATCCATCAAACGTTTGGCAATATCGATAGCTTCAATCCCATTTTGTTTAAACGGACGGCAATCCAATATCATTTCGTGAGCAGCTCTGCCTTGTTCTCCCGTATAAAGAATTTCGTAATGTTTTTTCAAACTTTCTTTTAGGTAGTTCGCATTTAAAATAGCGAATCTTGTAGAGTTTGCCAAGCCTTCGCCTCCCAACATTTTGATATATGCGTAAGAAATCAAACAAACGTACGCACTTCCGAAAGGAGCTGAAGAAATCGCCGTGATGGCTTCGCTTCCGCCTGTGGCAACAATCGGGTTAGTAGGCAAGAACGGAGCTAAATGCTTAGCAACGCAGATAGGTCCTACGCCCGGTCCGCCTCCTCCGTGCGGAATAGCAAAGGTTTTGTGCAAGTTCAGGTGACAAACGTCCGCCCCAATAGTTCCCGGATTGGTAAGTCCCACCTGAGCGTTCATATTTGCCCCGTCCATATACACTTGTCCGCCGTTTTTGTGGATAATATCAATAATTTCAACGATAGACGACTCAAATACACCGTGCGTTGACGGATAAGTAATCATCACCGCAGCTAAGTTATCTTTATGTTTTTCAGCTTTTTCCTTCAAGTCAGCAACGTCGATGTTTCCTTTATCATCCGTTTTAGTAACCACCACTTGCATTCCCGCCATTGCAGCCGAAGCAGGGTTCGTTCCGTGAGCTGATGACGGAATCAAGCAGATATTTCGATGCCCTTCCCCGTTGGAAATGTGATACTGACGGATAACCATCAAGCCCGCATATTCACCATTAGCTCCCGAGTTGGGTTGTAACGACGTAGCGGCAAATCCTGTGATGACCGACAAGGCTTTTTCGAGTTCGGAAAGCATTTGGTGATAGCCTTCTGCTTGATTTTTAGGCACAAACGGGTGAATATTTGCCCACTGAGCCATACTCAAAGGAAGCATTTCGGTTGCGGCGTTGAGTTTCATCGTACAAGAACCGAGCGAAATCATTGAGTGATTCAAAGAAAGGTCTTTCCTTTCTAACTTCTTGATATAACGCATCATATCCGTTTCGCTGTGATACGAATTGAACACCGGAGCAGTTAAAAATTCGCTTTGACGACGCAATTCTGCCGGAATAACGTTCTTTTCTTCCAACGCCGTTACCGTTACTTTTGATTTTCCTTCCGCCGTTGCGAAAACTTCTAAAATAGCATTAATTTCCTCAACACCAACAGTTTCGTTTAACGAAATATGTACGTTCTCGGCATTCGGATAGTAGAAATTAATTTGGTTTGCTTCGGCTATGGCTTTGATTTTTTCAGCATTTGCCCTTACTGAAATCGTATCGAAGAAATTTTTATTATTTACTTGGAAACCTAATTTTTCCAAATTATTTTTCAAAGTTGCGGTGGCGTTATGCACTTTGCTGGCGATAAATTCCAAGCCTTTTGGTCCGTGATAAACGGCGTACATTCCTGCCATTACCGCCAAAAGTACCTGAGCCGTACAGATGTTGGAGGTGGCTTTATCGCGTTTGATGTGTTGTTCACGAGTTTGAAGTGCCATTCGCAAAGCCGGATTTCCGTCTGCATCGATAGTTACTCCGATGATACGCCCCGGAATGGAACGTTTGTACTCATCACGTGTTGCAAAATAACCGGCGTGCGGACCTCCGTAACCCAACGGAATACCAAAACGTTGCGAAGTTCCTACCACCACATCGGCACCGAATTTTGCAGGAGCTTCTAACAGAACCAAACTCAACAAATCAGCTGCTACAACTACTTTTATATCCAAACTGTGAGCTTTGGCTACAAAATCAGTATAATTGTAAACCTCTCCGTCAATTCCCGAAGGATATTGAACGATAGCCCCAAAATAGCTTTCATCCAAAGTGATAGTTTCGTGATTACCAACCACTAACTCAATGCCAAACGGAGTGGCTCGGGTTTGTAATACGGAAAGCGTTTGTGGCAGAATGGTTTCAGAAACAAAGAATTTATTAACGTTATTTTTTTTCTGTTCGCGAGAGCGTAAATCAAGTAGCATTGCCATAGCTTCGGCGGCGGCAGTTCCTTCATCTAAAAGAGAAGCGTTGGCAATTTCCATTCCTGTAAGGTCGAGGATAACGGTTTGATAATTAAGGAGTGCTTCCAATCGTCCTTGTGCAATTTCAGCCTGATATGGTGTGTAGGCTGTGTACCAACCCGGATTCTCAAAAATGTTTCGTTTGATTACCGAAGGCGTAATTGCTTCATTGTACCCCAACCCGATGTAAGATTTGAAAACTTTATTCTTAGCTGCCAATTCGCCTACGTGTTGCAGGAATTGATATTCGCTAATGCCTTTTGGCAAATTTAGGGGCGATTGCAGACGAATATGTTTAGGAATGGTTTGGTCAATTAATTGGTCTAAACTATCAGCACCAATTACGCTGAGCATCTGCGGAACGTCATTTTGAGCAATCCCGATATGACGCAATTCAAATTTTTCTGTATTCATAATTGTATGTAAATCAATTTTGATTATTAAATGTACAAATTTAGAATTAAATTTGAAAAATCGCAAGTTTTTTCCGTCGGATTTCGGAATTTTCAAGAAAAAACACACAACAGATTAAGGATAAATTTCCGTGAGTGAGACCACACTCAGGCAACCATTATGCCGAGACAAATTTTATTGGAAGTTAAAGCCGATATGAATATACATTTATCCAAAAAAATCTGTTTGTGAAATAAAAAACAATATAACTTTTACAAACACAAAGAATATATACAATTTTTACTTTAAAAAATTTACAAATACATATTTATACACATAAAAAATAAACAGAAACGAATTTTTATCGATTAAAATAATTTTCTGACTATTAGAAAATATAAAATATACTCAAAACATAGTTTTCTAACTTTCAGAAAATGATAAAATCAGTTACATTATGTATTAAAAACAAAAAACTTTATCAAATCAATAACCTTGATAAAGTTTTTTATTATAGAAATAAAGAATTTACTTCCGAGCTAAAATTAAAACAGTATATATTCAATTTTTAAGCCCAATGTCGGAGCTATAGGGCTGTAATAATTATTACTATCTGTTCTTACATCCGATTTTCTGTAATAATGTCCTAAACCTACGTGAAAACTGAAAAGTAAATCTTTAGCAATTTCGGTTTGTATCCCCCAATGTAACTCATTTATCATTGTTACGGCATTTAAAGCATCATTGCCGTATAAAATTTTGTTTTGTATTCCAACAAAATTACCTCTGTTATAGGAAATATCTTTCCCTTTTCGCACTCGGTTATCTCTGTTGTAATAACGTCTTAGCCCAATTTTAGTATAAGGTGTGTATTCTCCGAAATTTACTCCCATTGAAAGCCCGTAATCCTTTATATTTGCTGCTCCCATTGCTGCAGAAAACTCTGCTAAAATATTGGTAGAAACAGGCAATTCATATGATGCTCCCAAAGAAAGAATGGAAGCCTCTATACCAAATTGTTTTTTCAACTCTGTTGATTGACTATGCCCCAAAAACGGCAAACAAAAAATGATAGTGTAAAATATTTTCTTCATTATATTTTAAATTTATTTTGAAATTCTAATTCTTGTTCCTTTCCAAGTGTTAGGAAACTTTCGCTTGCTCTTCCAAACAGCATTTTTTCATCTTTAAAGTACATTAAATTTTCAGGGGCAAAAATAGAATAAATTTTCATATAACAAACTTATATTTAATTTTAACTTTTGCATAAAAATATTATCATATTAATAGTAATTCCATAAACATTAATCTTAAAAATAAGGAATAAATCATCTTTAGGCAGTAAAATTTTTAATTTTTCAGTATAAATACAAAAATAGACTTCGAAAAATACTTTATAATGTATTCATTTATTTGTTTTTTCAAAAAAAATATTATACATTGCACACGTAAATCTTATAAAAATATGTGATTATGATTCCGAAAACAAATTTAGCCCAATTGCGTCTGATGGATTTCTTTCAAGTAGCCAGCAACATTGCCCATTATGCACGCAAAGAAAATTTAGAAACACTGAAATTGGCATCTTCTTTCACAGATTATGAAACCGCTTTGGACAATCTGGATAAAGCCCTTAAAAGAGATTCTACCAAATTTGAGACTCAGAAACTCAATAAGATTAGTGGCAAACGCAGAAAAACCATTTCGGCTCTAACCACCGCAGTACGTGCTTTTTGTCATTCTCCTGAAGAAGGACAGGCTCAAAAAGCTCAAAAACTTCTTTCTGTAATTGAAAAATACGGCAAAAAAATCAGCGGATTGCCTCTAAGAGAGGAAACCGCTGCCATTACCAATCTGTCACAAGATTTTAAAACACCCGAAATCAAAGCTTTAATTGATTCGATAGGGCTGTCTTTATGGGTTACTTCGTTAGAAACCTATAATACCGAGTTTGATACGCTCTATAAAGAACGTTCGATAGAACAGGCAAGCCACACAATGGGACTTACCAAAGACGCACGCGAAAAAATGCAGAAAACACTCAACAATTTTGCAAAAACAATTAATTCATTGGCCTTCTTGGAAGGTGAAACGCCTTACAAAAACTTAGCCGACTGCATAAACAACGAAATTAACAAAGCTCTCAGTGAAGTAAAACGCCGAAAAAACTCGGGTAAGGACAAAGATAATTCGGTAGAATAGTAACTCGGTAACAAGAGACTATATTTCAGACTCTTTAACACAAAGAACACTGTTATAATCGTGAATTACAACAGTGTTCTTTTTACATTTAGCTGTTCTTTGTATTCTTTTTTTTGCATAAAAAAGAATACTATTGCTCTTTTTCTTTCTGTTTTGTTATTTTTTTAGAATCTTTGCAATATCGGGCGGGAAATAATTTGCTCCTTTCATTACCTTTCCGTCCTCACGGTAGATAGGTTTTCCGTTTTCATCAAGTTTGCTCATATTACTACGATGGATTTCGTTGAAAACTTCTTCTATTTTATGTTGCATTCCGTGTTCGATAATCGTTCCGCAGAGGATGTACAGCATATCGCCCAAAGCATCTGCTACCTCTACCATATTTTTGCTTTTAACGGCTTCCAAATATTCTTCGTTTTCTTCTGCCATTAACCGAAAACGCAAATTTGTTATTTCTTCTCTTAAATTGATGGTTGGTTCTTGGCTCATTCCCAGCCCAAAAGCTTTATGGAACTCCGCCACTGATTTTAATTTATTTTGCATTTTAATCGCTTTTTTTTATTCTTTTTAAAAAAAGAAAAACACCTGCAAAAAGCAAGTGTCTTCGTTGTTATTTCTTATTAATTTTGTCGTTTTTTGTATGTGCTTACGAGCTTTTTATTTGCTATAACGAAAGTTAGCGTCAGAGTTCCTTCATTAAGAACAAAAGGAATTTCAGCTACAAGCCCTTCATCGCTTTTTCCGAATATTTTGCTGTCTGAAACTGTGTATGTCCAATCTATCGGTTTTTCGATACAGATACCACTTGCCAGCATACTTATGTACGTTTTGAGTGTAGTTTCCTGAAAAACAGCGTGGCTTTTCTTTTCACAATCGGTAAGAACACGCTCTCTACCATTAACATTCATCGATATTATTTCCCACGTACCTACGAAAGGATTTTGTTTAGGGGTTTCGTTTTTGTTATCTCCATTATTATCAGAAGAATCAACCGAAGGTTTATTAACTTCACCTCCATCATCTTTCCCGCAAGAAATCACCAATAAACTAAATGCAAGCACAGCAAATGCTAAGATTTTTTTCATAATAATTTCAATTTTGTAAAACTCGGGTGCAAAGGAACGAAATATTCCCAAGTGAGCAAAACACGAATAACATAAAGTTTAGTTAATATACGACAAACACGTATCTTAACAAATAAGTCAAAATAAAAGAACAAAACTTTGCTAACTAATTCTTATTAAGCTATTTATTTTTAAACCTCTATGCTTACCGCACGATTATGAACGTTTCTTCCTTGCTCAAAGTAAAAATCAATTCTTCCTAAATTAATTCCAAAACATCCCACTTGATTAACTAACGTTATGTTTCCTTTTTTATTAGAAACCAAAGTAGGTTTAGGCAAGAAAGTATGCGTGTGCCCTCCTATAATCAGGTCTATTTCAGAGGTTTCTTCAGCAATTTTCAGGTCACATATAATTTCATCGGTATTGTACTTATATCCCAAATGCGATAAACAAATCACCAAATCACATTTTTCTTCATTTCGTAGTTTACGTTCCATATCTTGAGCTATTTCAAGCGGGTCAAGGTAAATTGTTTCCTTGTAATTATCTTTATTTACTAAATTCTTTAGCCTGATTCCCAAACCGAAAACCCCTACACGAATTCCGTCCACAACGTAAACTTTGTAAGGTTTTGTGCGTCCGTCCATTATCGTGTTCTTGAAATCGTAATTTGCTGACAGAAAATCAAACTTCGCGTGAGGAAGCTGAGCAAGTAATCCTTCAAGTCCGTTATCAAAATCGTGATTTCCAATTGTTGCAGCGTCATATTTCAGCATCGACATTAGTTTGAACTCCAATTCGCCTCCGTAAAAATTGAAGTAAGGCGTTCCCTGAAAAATATCTCCCGCATCAAACAAAAGCGTATTCGGATTTTCCTGACGTATTTTCTCAATCAGGTAAGCACGCCGAGCCACCCCTCCTTTATTAGGATTTCTTGGGTCATTCTTGGAGATGGGTTCTATGTGACTGTGTGTATCATTGGTATGCAAAATGGTTATTTTTTTCGCATTTTGAGGTTTCATCGAAAGAGACAAACCTCCCAAGCCCACAAATAATGATGTTGCTCCTATATTTTGTATAAATCTTCGCCTTTCCATAATCTTGATGTATTAATTTAAATTACTTATCTTCAACAAAAATAAATCTGTCATCTCTCTCCGCCTTTATAGAATCTATCTTTTTGAAATAATCCATTAGTATATTTCGTATCAAATAATCTGTTTCGTAAACACTTATTGAATCGTGAAAAAATATCATTCCGTCGCCTCCGTGCATCAAATAATCAGATGTTGCAACCACATATGTTGCATTAGGGTCAACGCTTTTTCCGTTAATTGTAAATAACACTAAATCTCCCTTTGGCGTAATATGAAGTTTTACGTGATTTGACAAAGGATGTGCCGTTTTGGTTTTAGTTAAATACTGTACCATTTCGTAAAGTTTTTCTCCTTTCATCTCCAACACTACCAATTTATTTTCAAAAGGCATCAGGTTGTAAACTGTTCCTACTGTTACATCTCCTTTCGGCAAATCGGAACGAATCCCTCCCCAATTAAGCAAAACAAAATCAATGTTTTTTCCTGTTTTTTGAGAATAAATAGGATTTATTATTTCAAAGGAAGCATCTGCTAACAAATTTCCTATAGGTGCGTTTAACTGGCTGGTTTCCTTAACCAAAGCCTCAGGATTGTAAGTCAAAAGCGTTGCTATTTCCTTGCGAACGTGCTTCTGATAAGGAAGTATAAACTTCTCTATTTCATCATCTTTCCCCTGGTTATCAGCTGCAATTTCTATATTCTTTGCCTGAATTAAGGTCAAATTATTTTTCGCAGGCTTACACGAAATAAAACAACAAACTGTTACGAATGCAACAAAAAAATAGTTCATTCCTAAATACAACTTTTTCATAAATGATTCTTATTTATAAATTTTATCTTTATCTTTGCGAACAGACCGTAAAAGTAGTAAATTTTGGAATTTCTAAAAAATTATTTTCTAAAAAAACAAATTCAGAAGAATTTAAAAGCCTTAGAAAAATACTCTGCAAGGCTCGGAAGCTCCATTTCAAAGGTGGGTTGCATCGTTGATATGGATGTTGTTAAGGACATTGAACCTCTTTTGGAATTGGTAAAATATTACAATTTGCGTCCTGAAAATTACATTTTTTTAGGATACAAACAAAAATCGGAAGAGACTCATACAAACGGAGTGCCTTTTTTGATAGATAAAGAGATTAATTGGCAGGGAAAAATTCGTAACTATCACGCCGACAGGCTTTCGGAACAAGAGTACGATATTTTAATCAATTATTTTAAAAGTCCGAAACTACCTTTATTATTGCTTTCTTCTTCCATAAAAGCTAAATTACGAATTGGCTTTGAAGGAATTGATGATGAATATAACGATGTGATTATCAACTGCAAACTGGAAGATGAAGCCGTTTTCACCACCGAAGTTAAAAAGGTACTATCAACAATGCTGAAATAAAAATAATATCATTATGGAACAACTAAAAGGAGCAGGAGTTGCATTAATAACTCCATTTACATCTGATAATAAAGTAGATACAGAGGCTTTAACCAAGATAGTAAACTATGTAATTGATGGCGGAGTGGAATATCTTGTAGTTTTGGGAACTACAAGCGAGGTTCCTACTCTGACTAAGGACGAGAAAAAATTGGTCTGCCAAACCGTTATCGAAGCCAATAACAAACGCTTACCTTTGGTTATCGGGATTGGCGGAAACAATACTCAAGCAGTTATTGATGAAATAAACAGTTTTGATTTATCCGAATTCACTGCGATTCTGTCAGTTACACCATATTATAACAAGCCTTCACAAAATGGGCTATATGCGCATTTTTCCGAAATTGCAAAAAATTCTCCACTTCCTGTCATTTTGTACAATGTACCGGGACGCACGGGAGTTTCAATGAGTGCCGATACGGTAAATCGTTTGGCCAAAAACTTCGAAAATATAATCGCTGTAAAAGAGGCTTCTGGTGATTTATCTTTGAATATGGCAATAATAAAGGATAAACCTGAAGATTTTCTCTTCATTTCAGGAGATGATTTTTCTACGCTTCCTTCCGTATTTATGGGCGGTTCGGGAGTGATTTCCGTAATAGGAATTGCCTTTCCGAAGGAATTTTCCGAAATGGTAAGACTTGGATTAAAAGGCGAAGTAGAAAAAGCCAGAGCCATTCATTATCAGCTGATGAAACAAACACACTTGGCTTTCAAAGAAGGTAACCCTGTAGGAATCAAAGCTATACTTGCAGAAAAAGGATTATGCAACTCATATGTTCGCTTACCTTTAGCAGAAGCTTCCAATGCTTTAAAAGCTGAAATTAAAGCAGACATACAAATTATCAGTAAATTATAAGAATTTCAAATAAATTTTTAGTAGAGATTTGAAACTTTGAATAATTTTCAAATCTCTACTTTTTTATTAACTTTTCTTTTTTCGTAATTCTATCACAGTAATTTCCGGCCAAATTCCAACTCTTCCGGGGAAAGCGTGATAGCCAAATCCACGATTGACATTCAGCTTTTTACCTCCTTCATCGTACATTCCTCCCCAGTATTTGTACTTCCATTCCGACGGACTCCATTTGATAAAACCCTCTATTTCAATACCTAACTGCATTCCGTGCGTATGCCCGCTAAGTGTTAGTTGAATATTTTTGTTTTTCGGTAAAACCTCATATTCCCAATGTGTTGGGTCGTGACTTAAAAGAATTTTAAAATCCTCATCGGCAACATTTTGCATTGCTTTTTCCAAATCTCCGTATTTTGAAAATCGTCCGTATCCCCAATTTTCAACCCCTACAATTGCAATTCTTTGCCCATTTTTTTCTATATAGCGATGGTCATTCAAAATCAAATCAAAGCCCATTTCTCGCTGTATATCTTTCAGATTTTCAAGGTTTTCTGCTTTTGCTTCAGGAGATTCCCAAGCAGAATAATCGCCGTAATCGTGATTTCCTAAAACCGAAAACACTCCGTCTTTAGCTTTTAGTTGCTTAAGAATATCTTTCCAAGGAAGTAATTCGCTTGCCAAATTATTCACAATGTCGCCTGTTATCATAATAACATCGCTCTTTTGCTGATTAATCAAATCAATTCCGTATTGAATTTTGGCTCTGTTGTCAAAACTTCCTGCGTGAATATCAGATATTTGCGTTATGGTATATCCGTCAAACGCTTCCGGTAAATCGTCATAGTAAAGTGTATATTTCCAAACTTTATAATCATATTTTCCTCTTGTAACTCCGTAAATCACAGACATAAACGGAACAGAAGCTATCCCCAAAGCCAGCAAACTCACAAATTTTCTTCTTGAAGGAAAATTCTGATTTTCAGTTGTTTTCTTCCTGAATAAAGACCTAACAAACCGCTGAATGTCCTCCAAAAATAAAACAGAAGAAAGCACAACCAAAATGATAAGCCAAGTTACCAAAGCTCCTACCGAATACTGTTGAAAAACCGTCCAAACTGCTTTGGTACGGAGGAACCATTGTAGCATCACGTTTACAACAACCAAAATTGAAATCGCCCAAAAAACATATCTCCCTATTTTAGAGATATTTAGCGTTTTCAAAACTTGATTTGAATAAAGCGTGAGTAAAAAATAAACCGCTACAAACGATAATAAAATTAAATAAATCATTTTACTAAGTGATTGACTTTTAAGGATTAGAAATTATTTTTAGCTATTCATAGCATTGATTATCAGTTTAATTTGTTCTATTCCTGAAATTGGACGTACCGATTCATCTAAGAAACTTGCCGTGTTGAAAGAAAAAGGCAACTGACTTTCTGATTTCTCAAAAATCGTTCCAGAAAAATGCACTTCATTAAATCCAGCTTCTTTGATTTTCAAAATTGTTTGCGGATTAATCCCTCCGCCCGGCATAATTGTGATTTTTCCTTCAGCAAGGGTATTTAATTCCTTTAACAAAGGTAATCCCTCTACTGCCGATTTTTTCCCGCCAGAGGTCAAAATACGTTTCACTCCAAGTTTTTTCAATATTTTAATCGCTTCAGTTGGGTTCGGAACGCAATCAAAGGCTCTGTGGTAAATGAAATCCATCGTTCCTGAAGCCTCCATAAGCCGTTTTGTACGCTCTTCATCAATGGTATTATCCGAGTTTAAAACGCCCGTAACCACGCCTTTACAACCTAATTCTTTACAAAGAACAATATCACGAAGCATCACATCAAATTCCTCATCAGTATATGTAAAATCTCCGCTTCGTGGACGAATTAGCACACAATTTTCAATAGAAAGCTCATCCATAACTTTCTTGATAAGCCCATAACTTGGAGTAACTCCTCCTACTCCTAATTCGCTACACAATTCAATGCGATTCGCACCTGCCATCTGAGCGTTTCTTGCTGATTCAAAAGAACTTGCACATATTTCAAATACCATAATCTAAAAATTTTATGTGGTTAATAAAAATGTATTATTTTCAAATTTGATTGATATTTTCAAAATTTCAATCTCTTTTTTTAATTTAACGGCACAAAAATACGCCTTTTTAATGATTATTTTCTTATATTTGTTGCGACAAGAATGAAACTTAATATTCTTTTAACAAAATGGAACATTTTTTGACCATAAAGTACACCATTTTTAATAACTTTGACGAGCTCCCCGAATCTGCAAAAAATTTGATGAAGGAAGCCATCAAAGCGAGGGAAAACGCCTATGCGGCATATTCGGGTTTTAAAGTGGGTGCTGCTGTTCTTTTAAAAAATGGAGAGATTTGCATTGGTTCCAATCAGGAAAATGCTGCTTATCCTTCGGGGTTATGTGCTGAGCGTGTGGCTGTATATCAGGCTTCTGCCCGATTTCCGGAAGAAACCATTGAAGCGATAGCTCTCACGGGAACGGCTAAAGAACCTACGCAACATCCTGTTTCTCCTTGTGGTGCTTGCCGACAGTCGCTTTCTGAGTATGAAATCCGTCAGAAACAACCCATTAGCATTTATTTTATGGGAGCTTCGGGAAAAATTATCAAAACCGAATCCATCAAAGACCTTCTACCTTTTTTATTTGACGGAAGTCTTTTGTAATATTTTCAAAAATAAAAAACGAGATAACCGAATGCTATCTCGTTCTTCTTCTTGTCTTTTATGATTAATTTCGTAAAGGTTTTCCGTTTTGTAGCATATACTGAATTCGCTCTAAAGTTTTGCGTTCTGTACAAAGCGACAAGAAAGCCTCTCGTTCCAACTCCAAAAGATATTGTTCAGAAACTAATGTAGGCTCGGAAAGGTCTCCTCCTGACATCACGTAAGCCAATTTGTCAGCAATTTTTTTGTCATATTCTGAAATATAATTTGCAACATTCATCGAATTTGCACCAACCAAGAAAGCTCCAAGTGATTGTTTTCCAAGAACTTTAATATCTGTCCGTTCTATCGGTTTGGTATATCCGGCTTCGGCAAGAAGTAATGCGTGTTTTTTAGCCTCAGCAATTTGCCTCATTTTATTGACAACCACCACATCTTTCCCTTTTTGGAAAATATCCAAATCAAAAGCCTCGTACGCCGAAGTTGAAACTTTTGCCATACCGATTGTCAAGAAGTATTCCTGCAAGCGATTCAGCTCAACGTCATTTTTCCGTAAAGAGTCTGAAGCTCTGAGTGTTAATTCCTTCGTACCTCCGCCTCCGGGAATAACTCCCACTCCAAATTCCACCAAGCCAATATACGTTTCGGCAGCTGCAACAACTTTGTCAGCGTGTAAGCATAATTCACAGCCACCACCTAAGGTCATTCCGTGCGGAGCTGCAACCGTTGGGATAGACGAGTATCGCATACGCATCATCGTATCCTGAAAATACTTGATTGTCATATATAGCTCGTCATATTCCTGCTCCACAGCCATCATAAAAATCATCGCTATATTCGCTCCCACCGAAAAGTTAGCTCCCTGATTTCCAACAACTAATCCTTGAAAATCTTTTTCTGCCAAATCAATAGCTTTATTGATTCCTTGAAGCACACCTCCCCCAATAGTGTTCATTTTTGAATGGAATTCCAGATTCAAAATACCATCACCCAAATCCAAAATACTGGCTTCAGCGTTTTTCCAAACCGTTTTTGTCGGACGAATATTATCCAAAATAATGAATCCTTCTTGACCTGGTTTCTTCAGATATTTTTTATTCGGAATATCATAATAATATGTAAATCCGTCTTTTACCGCATAGAAAGATTTACTGCCCGACGTCATCATTTCCTTAATCCACGGGGCTGGTTCATAACCTTCGGATTGCATCAAAGCCACTCCTTCTTGAATGCCAATAGCATCCCAAATTTCAAAAGGACCATTGAGCCAACCAAAACCAGCCTTCATTGCATCATCAATTCGATATAACTCATCTGAAATTTCAGGAATACGATTTTGTACGTAAGCAAATAATGCTGCAAAAGTTTTTCGGTAAAATTCTCCAGCCTTATCCTTGCCTTTTATCAAGATTGGAAAGCGTTCGAGCACATTTTCAACGGATTTTGTAAGTTCTAACGTAGCAAATGAAGCTTTTTTTGAAGATTCATATTGCATTGTATCCAAATTTAACTCCAAAATTTCACTTTTTCCGCTTTCAGAAGCTACTTTTTTGTAGAAACCTTGTTTGGTTTTCTCTCCCAAGCTATTATTTTCAATCATTTTTTGAATAAAATCGGGAAGAACAAACAAACTTTTGGCTTCATCATTTGGGCAATTTTGGGCTAATCCATTGGCAACGTGCACCAATGTGTCCAATCCTACCAAATCCGCAGTTCGGAAAGTTGCCGATTTAGGACGACCAATCACTGTTCCTGTCAATTTATCCACTTCCGAAACTCTTAATCCTAAGGCTTTTATCGTATGAAAAATATTCATTATCCCAAAAACTCCAATACGATTACCGATAAATGCCGGCGTGTCTTTGGCTAAAACAGCTGTTTTTCCTAAGAATTTTTCTCCGTAAGATAGCAGAAAATAAACAACTTCGGGTTTGCAGTCCGAACTTGGTATCACTTCAAAAAGCTGAAGATAACGAGGCGGATTAAAAAAATGCGTTATGGCAAAATGATTTCTAAAATCCTCGCTTCGTCCTTCGCTCATAAAAGAAATAGGAATTCCTGAAGTATTGGAAGTCACGAGCGTACCTTTTGTTCGGTACTTTTCAATTTTCTCGAAAACTGCCTTTTTGATATCCAATCGTTCTACAACAACTTCAATTATCCAATCGGCATCTTTTATTTGTGCAATATCATCCTCCAAATTACCTGTTTCTATGCGTTTGGCAAAATTTGTGTGATAAATTGGAGATGGTTTTGATTTTAAAGTTTTCGCTAAATTATCATTAACAATCCGATTTCTTACTTGTTTGTCAGCAAGTGAAAGCCCTTTTTTAAGCTCATTTTCATTTAGTTCCTTCGGAGGAATATCCAACAACAGAACTTTTACTCCTATGTTCGCAAAATGGCAAGCAATGCTACTGCCCATAATCCCCGAACCGATAACAGCAACTTTTTTGATTCTTCGTTTCATAATTTATGTATTTATATTCAAACAAAAAACTTGTAATTCAGCACATTAAAATTTACAGATAAAAAAACCTGCTATACTTCCACCAAAGGTAGGAAATATTTTAAAAGTTAGGAAAAATATTATCATAAAAAAAACAGATGCATCAAACTAAGCCTGATGCATCTGTTAGAAAATGTATTAATTAAAATGAATGCTATGAGAACAATTTCTCAAAAAAACTTTTACGTTTCAAATTCATCTGATCATCCACGTGGTAAATATCATCTGAAATTATGGTTGTTGTATTACTTGTCATTGTCATTGATGAACTTGCCTCCACAAACGACGATTCTTTTTGTGTTTCGGACATAATGCCAATCACAAAATCCATATAATCCTTTCCTTGTTTTGCCAAGTAATTCTTAAAAAAACGACTACTTAGCTCTATTCCTCCAATTTTTTCGAGTCTTAGCAATGTTTCATAAAAAGGAGCAATATGATTATCTATAGCACTTTGAGGGACAGCCTTCCTTCTTCCTATGTAATGGGTAATATTACCCATTATATCCTTTCTTATTTCAAAATCTGTAACGACCCAATAATACTCTCCAAACTTTGTCATATTTTTAATTATACCAACAAAGTTATTACCCTTTTTCAGGTTATCCCACAACATTTTAAACACTACTTTTGGCATATCAGGGTGCCGAATTATATTGTGAGGCTGACCAATAAGCTCACTTGGAGTATATCCGGATACTTCTGAAAATACATCATTCACATTGGTAATAGTTCCAAAACTATCCGTTTCACTAATAATGGTCTTGGTTTTGTCCCAAGTTACCTCTCTGTTTACTGGTGTTGGTCTGGCTGTCATCATATTGTTTTTAGTTAGAAAAATATTGCTATTAATTTATGGATATAATCTTTCAAGGAAACTTTTACGTTTCTCTTCAATTTCGTCATTCAGTGTGTATGTATCATTTAAAATATTTTTGTTTATTTCAAAGGATACAGCAGGAACTTCCTCAAAGGAAAGGTGTTGTTTATTCTTTGTTACAAGGTCAACAACAAAGCTGATGTAATTTTTTCCTTCTTTATCTAAATAATTCTTTAAAAAACGACTACTCAACTCCATTCCTCCTACTTTTTCCAATCTCAGTAAGGTTTCGTACAAAGGAGCTATGTGATTATCAACAACGTCTTTGGAAACAGACTTTCTTCTTGCTATGTAATTGGTAACATTCCCTAAAACGTCCTTCCGAATTATGAAATCCGCTATTACCCAATAGTATTCTCCAGATTTTGCTAAATTCTTGATTACCCCAACAAAATTGCTTTCACTTTTTAGATTGTCCCACAGCATTTTAAAGATAATTTGAGGCATATCAGGGTGACGAACGATACTATGTGGCTGACCAATCATCTCAACAATAGAATAACCACTCACATCGCAAAATGCATCGTTAACTTCCACAATTCTTCCATAAATATCAGTTTCACTAACGATGATTTCCGACTTATCCCAAACAACTTCCCTATCAATCGGAAGCGGCTTTTCTACTGTTAGTTTAATATCTTGATAGTCTGTAATCATAACTCACACTAGTCAAGGACAAAATTAAGGAAAAAGAGAAGAAAAAACCTTTTTTAATATCTTATTTTTTTGCTAAAATTCAAGGTGGCATTTAACATAATTTAAAGAAATTATTTTCGAACAACAGCTCTTTATTTAACTTTCTTTTATGTTTTTCGTTATTGCAGAATTAAGATTTATTGCTATTAACAGATATTTGAAGATATTTCAATAAACGAAAAACTTTGCTTAGCGTCTTCCACCAGCAAAGTTTCTTCTTATTATACTTGCAAAAAATTTACTCCAGCTTACCTAAAGTTTTTTCTGATATATCATTACGTCTTTAAACTTTCCTTGAGAAAAAATCCAATCCTTTTTAACTCCGTAAGAAACAAAACCCAACTTTTCAAAAAGTTTTATACTAACCTCATTATCTTCTGGAATATAGGCTATTAACTGATATAAATCAAGATATTTTTTGGCATAACTAACCAAATTTTCCAAAGATTTTTTACCAATTCCCTTGCCTTGATACTTTTCAAAAATGGCAATCCCCACACAAGCTCGTTTGTTTTTAGGATCAAAATCATACAAATCTATGCATCCAAACAATTGATTATCAAATGAAGAAATTACATATCTGAATTGCTTTGCTTCATAAATGTCTTGCTTTGCATTTTGTATATATTCTTTTAATAAAAATCTTGAAAAAGGAATTTGAGTTTGACTTACTTCCCACAAACTTTCTTGATTTTCAAGCTCATACAAAAAATCAACATCTTCAGGTTCTAAAGCTCGAAGTTTTATTTTTTCTCCTTCCAAAGAATTCATTTTCAACACACTACACTTTTACTTCACAATTTCCTTCAAAAACAAAAGTAGCCGTACCGCACAAATGTACATTTTGATAGCCTTTGTCTTTTCTTTCAAAAAGAACTTTCAAATTCCCTCCCAAAGTTTGCAGATGTACCTCCTTACTATTGGTTTTTCCAAGATGATACATAGAAATTG
The DNA here is from genome assembly GCF_002302635.1 of Capnocytophaga stomatis. Lineage (NCBI taxonomy): Bacteria > Pseudomonadati > Bacteroidota > Flavobacteriia > Flavobacteriales > Flavobacteriaceae > Capnocytophaga > Capnocytophaga stomatis. The sequence continues at coordinate 2,286,993 of NZ_CP022387.1, read as the reverse complement.
CCACGGCCGTTGCTCCCGTTCCGCAAGAATAAGTTTCCTCTTCAACTCCTCGTTCGTAGGTACGAATATTGAAAGTATTTTCATTTTGCTGACCCACAAAATTCACGTTACTTCCTCCTTTATCCTTATAAAGTTCTCCATACCGAATTTTTGCACCTTCAGTATTTACATCTATTTCACCCACATTATCAACTACTTGCACGTGATGCGGAGAACCCGTATCCAAAAAAACATAATCCTGCTCAACCTGAATGGCTTCTACATTTTTCATTTGTAATTGTACTTCGTTCTGAGCGTTTATTTGTGCTGAATGCTCACCATCTGTAGCGATAAAATGCGTTTTATCGGAAATTATTCCAAGTTGTTTTGCAAAAGCCACCGTACACCTTCCGCCATTGCCACACATTGAACTTTCCTTTCCATCGGAATTATAGTAAACCATTCTAAAATCATAGCCCTCAGCATTTTCCAAAAGGATTAAACCATCTGCACCAATACCAAACCTGCGATGACACAAAAAAGCAACTAATTTCTGATTATTTTTAGGAAAATTTTCATCACGATTGTCTATCATTACAAAATCATTTCCCGTACCTTGATACTTATAAAAATGTATATTCATTTTCAATAGTTTATCAATTAAAGTAGTCCAAAATTTGTAATACTAAATACGCAAAAGGCGATGCAAAAACAAGGCTATCAAGGCGGTCAAGAAGCCCTCCGTGTCCGGGTAAAATAGTTCCGCTGTCCTTTACATTTGCTACACGTTTAAAACTTGATTCCACAAGGTCGCCAATGGTTCCCGTAACGACCAAAACCACCGCCAAAATAATCCATTGCCAAGTTTCCTTACTACTGTAAATAGCTATGATAGAAGATGTTATAATTGCACCAACAAGTCCGCCTACAAAGCCTTCTATTGTTTTTTTAGGTGAAATACGCTCAAAAAGTTTATGTTTACCAAAGGATTTTCCTGTCAAATATGCAAAACTGTCACTTGCCCAGATAATACACAAAATCCCAATCATTGTAAGTTGAGCATCAAACTGTGAATACACTATATCACATTCCTTTTTGTATATCAACGGAATGAAAACACATCCACCTCCAATATACAACAAGCTGATTAACAACTTATATCCATTATCTCGAAGACGTAGTGGCGTTTTCCCATAGAATAACAATAACGTTAAATACACATTTGCCAAAATGGTAAACAACAAAAATATATAAACGGAGAAAACGCTCACCTTCAGGTGAATAAATAGCCACCAAATAAACAGAAAGATTATAAAAACAGACAAACCTTTGAGCCTGACAAGTCTCTTAAATTCAAAAAGACAAATTATCCCGAAGGACAAAAATAAAAAATCAAATGCACTGGCGTCCAGCATTATAGCCGAAAGCAAAAGGAAAATATAAATAAATCCTGTTATCGCTCGTTTAAACAGTTCGTTCACAAGTTATTGATTTTCAATTTATAAATCTTCTAACAGAATGAGATAGGTCTTTTTGTAAGTTCCGCCGTAGTTCATAATATCATTCTGATTTCTATCCTCTTTGAAACTACGAAGCGTCACCAAACCTGTCGGTTTTCGTTTGGTGTATTTGAAGTTAATCCCTCGCATTCCTTCTGTGATGTCTTTTACCATTTGGCTTGTTTTGGCAAAAACGACAAAAATCTCAGGAAGTTCCTCAGTTTTCTTTTGCTTTAACTGATTTGATGAAAGCATAATCCCTCCGAGTGTAGTTATTAAATACTCACAATCAGTTAAATAAACATTTGAACTTTGTATATTGGAAGTAAAAAGAGAGTCATATTCCTCGAACATATTCTTTAGAGATTCATTGGAATAACTTATTTTTACATCTACGCCTATTTCCTTTAAAATATTACGAAAAACCCCCTGTACCTCAAAATCAGAAGTACAGTAAATAAATTTCCCTCCATTTTCGTTAAATCTGATTGCAAACTGCTCATCTGCAGGCAAATCATCATCAAAAATAGAATTAACTTGAGGGGCTTCTTTTTTGGATTCGCTATTTCGTGTGCTAAATATTTTCTTAAATAAATTCATTAACTTTACTACATTTTTAGTAGTTATACGCAATTGGCGGGTTAAAGATACAAAAAAACTTGATTGAATTTTGAAAAACAATCAAGTTTTTGTAAACTTTATTTTCTACAGTTTTCTGTTATTCGCTCTGAAGATTCACCTCTTTAGGCTTATTCTCTTCATTTTCAGAAATTTGCTCAATTGCATCTTTAAATTTTCGAACTCCAAAAATATTTTCTAAATCTTCTTTGAATATTACTTCTCTTTCCAAAAGCAGATTTGCCAAAGCAATTAGTTTTTCCTTGTTATCGGTCAGAATTTTAATTGCTCTTTCATACTGATTTTCAATTATTTTTGAAATTTCTTCATCAATCAAATGAGCTGTTTTCTCACTGTATGGCTTAACAAAACCATACTCAGATTGCCCTGATGAATCGTAATAAGTTAAATTCCCAACTTTATCATTCAAACCGTAAATTGTAACCATCGCACGAGCCTGCTTTGTTACTTTTTCCAAATCACTCAATGCTCCCGTGGAAATTTTGTCGAACATTACTTTTTCCGCTGCACGCCCTCCTAAAGCGGCACACATTTCATCCAGAATTTGTTCAGTACGAACAATTTGTCGTTCTTCGGGCAAATACCAAGCCGCACCCAAAGACTGCCCTCGTGGAACTATCGTTACCTTCACAAGCGGAGCGGCGTGTTCCAGCAACCAACTCACTGTAGCGTGTCCTGCCTCGTGAAAAGCAATAGCTTCACGTTCCTCCGGTGTTATTATTTTGGTCTTTTTCTCAAGTCCTCCAATAATTCTATCCACAGCGTCCAGAAAATCTTGCTTATTAACAGCCGTTTTCCCTTTACGTGCCGCAATTAATGCCGCTTCGTTACAAACGTTGGCTATGTCAGCCCCTGAAAAACCAGGTGTTTGTTTTGCCAAGAAATCAACATCAAGAGTTTCAGCCGTTTTAATAGGTCGAAGGTGAACTTGAAAAATTTGTTTACGCTCATTCAAATTGGGGAGTTCCACATAAATTTGTCGGTCAAAACGCCCTGCACGCATCAAAGCCTTATCAAGAATATCAGCACGGTTAGTAGCAGCCAAAACAATTACGTTAGTATGCGTTCCAAAACCGTCCATTTCCGTAAGCAACTGATTTAAAGTATTTTCTCTTTCGTCATTTGCTCCAGTAAAATTATTTTTACCCCTAGCTCTTCCGATAGCGTCTATCTCATCAATGAAGATAATTGCTGGTGACTTTTCCTTTGCTTGCTTGAATAAATCACGCACCCGTGAGGCTCCTACTCCTACAAACATCTCCACAAAATCAGAACCTGAAAGAGAAAAGAAAGGTACTTGGGCTTCACCTGCCACAGCTTTTGCCAGCAAAGTTTTCCCAGTTCCCGGAGGTCCTACAAGCAATGCTCCTTTCGGGATTTTTCCTCCCAAGGAAGTATATTTATCAGGATTTTTAAGAAAATCTACTATTTCCTGAACTTCTTCTTTAGCTCCTTCCAAACCTGCTACATCCTGAAAGCTAACACGGACTTCTTTCTTTTCGTCAAAAAGACGAGCTTTTGACTTTCCAATACTGAAAATTTGTCCGCCTCCGGCTCCACCGCCTCCAGCCATTCTTCGCATAAGAAAAATCCAAAGACCGATGAACAATACAAAAGGTAAAACAGAAATCAATAAATCTGACAGCAAATTTTGTTGCGTTTTGTTTTCACGTGTTGTTGTCAAATTATTTTCTTGTACAATTTGGTCAAAACGATTTTCAAAATTACTCAAATCACCCAACTCAAAATGATATTGCGGAACATCACTCTGAATGTTTGTGCTTTGGAGTACGCTTTTACCGGGTCTTACATCTTTGTGTTCTTCCTTATTCAGAGCATCTTGTGTCAAGTACACATTTGCTTCTTTTCGGTTTATAATCACCGTTTTACTAACATCTCCATTACGCAAAAATTCCTCAAACTTTGACTGGGGAATTTCCTTCGGTTGGTTCCATAGGCTTCCTTCCGAAAAAAGATTAAATCCTAATATAACAGCTATCAGTATGGCATAAATCCAATAAGCTGAAAATCGAGGTCTATTCGTTTTATTTTCTGACATATGTCTAATAGTTAGTTTCTACATTTATGAATTTCGCATCTCCCCACAACCCTTCGATGTCATAGTGTTCACGAATATGTTTCTGAAAAATATGAACCACAACATCTACATAATCAATCAAAACCCATTCTGCATTGCTTTCACCTTCTACGTGCCAAGGCTTTATATGTCCTTCAGCCTGACTTACAGTCTTTTGTATGGCTCCCGAAATGGCATTTACCTGTGTATTTGATGACCCGTTACACAAAATGAAATAATCACACACCGTATTTTCAATGCCTCGCAAATCCATAATGGTTATATCACTTCCTTTTACTTTTTCGATACCTTTAATAATATCGCTAATCAACTGATTTGATGTAATTTCTTTATTAAATGTCATTAATTTCTGTTTGAAAAATTCGTTTACTTATAAAAATTTTTGTTTCTTAATTATAAAACTGCAAATGTATAGCTTTAAACTGATATCTGCTAATAAATCAGTAAAAAAACGCAAAAATTATTCCATAATTACAATAAAGAAATATTCTTCCAAAATTCAAGACAATATTTCCTCCAAAAGTATTTTTTCACGACAATTTGTCAGAAAAATATCCTTTTAGGAAAAATTTCAGTTATTTATTTTCCTGAAAAATCTTTTCAATTTGCTTGATAAGGCTTTGAGCGTGGGTGTGAGCTTGTTTTTCTGCTTGTTGATTTTCAGGAATATAATTGTACGAAAAAACAGGTTTTAGCCATTCCCCACCAATTACAGTAAACGTTTCTTGCAGAGGAAGTAAATAAGCCTCAACAGACTGATTTGGTGTTTCGTATGCTTCTTGCGGTGCTCCGGTGGTAAGTGATACAATGACCTTTTTCCCTTTGAATTTTCCTGCTGTATTGCCATCAAAAAAGCCTAAAAGCACATCGTCAATCCATTTTTTGAGCAATGCGGGCGTGCCATACCAATAGAAAGGAAACTGTAACACTACCACATCGGCGTTGAGTAACGATTTTTCTTCCGCTTCGATATTTATTTTATAATCAGGGTACATTTCATCCAAACGACGCACACTAATTTTGTTTACGAAATGTTTTTCCAAATCCGAAAGAATAATCCGATTGGCTGTCGATTTGCTCAAATCAGGATGACCTGAAATGACCAATATTTTGGTTTCACTAACTTTAACCACAGGTTTTGAATTTTCCGTTATTGCTTTCTTATTTTCTGAATTTGGATTTGCACAAGAAGCTAAAATCACACACAAAAGCAATAAACTCAACTTTAAACTTTTCATCTGAATTATTTTTTCGGTAAAGATACTGCTTTTAAATGATTGCTCACTTCTTCATTCAATTATTCTTCAAAAATGCTTTTATAAAACATTTATTTTCACTTTTGTACTTTTGTCTTGAAACAAAAGTACCAAAAATTCAAGGCTGTGGATTTGAACATACTCTGCTCCAAGCATTCGCAGACTATGCTAAAAATCAAACCATTTCGCTGAAAATCTCCAAACTCGCTAACGCTCAAACAATGGAGATTTTCTACGCTCCATTCATTGACTTTCTTAACGCTACATCTCCAATGCCAGTAAAATTGCGACAAAAAACTCAAAATCAACACCCAACCACAAAATAAAAATGTATTTAAGTAACAACCTCTAAAAATTTGTTTTCAGTTGGATACAAAAAAAGAGGACTTTAATCCCCTTTTATAAAAGCAACTAACTCATTGCCATTGATGTCATAAAACGTTAAATTAAGTCCGTCGAGTTTGTAGGAAGCTACCTTGCCAATGGCTTCGTTGTACTGCCGAGCGATTTCCATTTCGGAACATAATTTGGCAGTCATACCGATATCTCCAAAAACGATTTTTTCTTCAGTAAGCTCCTCAATATGACCAAAATAACTATTACAACTATCACTTCCGCTGATACTCATTTCAGTAAGATTGATTTCCAACAACGGAACGCTTTCTTTGTTTTCGATAGTTTTTCCACCGATGCGGACAGCTCCCCAAATGTCGTGCAGACGCTCATTTACTTGTTGTTTAGGGCTGAAAATCAACTTTTCTTTACCTGAAGCATCGAACAAAACTAATTTTCCGTCGTTTATTTTGAAAGTACGTACTTCGGACAATGCAGTGAAATACGCCATTTCGATATTGTCTTCCATACACATTTTTTTGGTCGCTCCCACTTTGCCAAACTGAATTTTATCTTGGCTAAGCTCAGTAATGGCTCCGAAATAATTGTTGCAACCACCAATTCCGTTTATTTTTTTCTCCTGAAGATGAATGCTTAAACTCGGTTTCAGCGATTGCGTTACCGCATTACCGTCGAGTTTTTCCAAAGTCCAATTTCCGCCAAGTTCAAAAGTCATATCTTTTTGTTTTTCAATCTCTTTTATCATCGTATATTTTACTGAAGAAGCATCGGCAGGAACATTTTTGCTATCCAATTGTGTTTCTTTCACTTGTATTTTCTTGAAAAATCCTTCCTCGAAAACAAAATTCTCAATCGGAGTGTAAAGAAATTTCCACTGAGCCTTATTAAGGTCTTCATTTTTAGAAACTTGTAAGCATTGGGCTTTTCCTGCTCCTGCATTGCAATCTGCTTTTGCCGAATTTACCCAATAAATCTGTTCTTTTGAAGTGGAACACGCCGAAATGGCTCCACCAATTGCCAAAAAAAGAATATATTTTAGCTTCATATCTTAATAATTTAAAAATTCGGTTAGGATTACCACAAAAAGCATTCCATTTTGGTGCAAAATTTGATTTTTTTGTTTCTGTTATTCTGTCGTGATAAAAATAGTGATTAAGTTCATTATTTGTTTTCATACTTGTTCTTTTCCTTAGATGAAAAGAACTAAGCGACAAAGGTAAGCAAAAAGCTGTAATATACACATACTAAATGGTTTAGTTTGTTATCAGGAAAGTGTTGGAAAGCAAGGAATAAGGTAATTTGACGGATAAAAACAAAGTTAGGTTTCTAAATCGTTACCTAATGGTGGTTTTAAATATTTCAAGTAAAAGACTATATTTCAGTGTTTTGCACTTGTTTTCATAGCGTATAGTAACTCAATTGAAATTAATTTTGTAATTTAAAAAGTTGAGTTATGCAAGTAAAAAAATCAACCTTCAAAGTGCTTTTCTATCTGAAAAAAAATGCTCCTAAGAAAAACGGAAAAGTAGCCATTATGGGTAGGATTACCATTGATGGTAAAATTGCCCAATTTAGTACTAAGCTCGAAATTTTTCCCAATAAATGGGATTTGAAATTCGGCAAAGTCTTAGGTAAGAGTGAAGAAGCTCTTTCATTAAATCGCAAATTGGAAGAGCTGAAAACTCGTTTAGTCAATCAATATGACCATCTGATGAAAACGGATGGATTTGCTACTGCCGAAAAACTGAAAAACAGCTTTTTAGGTATTAGCACAACAGACCATTCTCTTCTAAAATTGTTTAGAAAATTTAATGTCGATTTTGAAAAAATGGTTGCAAAAGATGTTCGTAGCCAACAAACCTTTGCCAAGTATAAAATCGTTTACGAACATCTTTCGAACTTCATTGAATATAAATACCACAGAACGGACATAGACTTTCGAGAATTAACCTTGGATTTTATCAAAGAATTTGATTTTTATCTTCGAATTAATAAGGGATTGACCAATAATTCTGTACGAGCGTATGTAATCCCCATTCTTAAAATGGTTGATATTGCCATTGAAAAAGAAATTATTCATAAAAATCCGTTTTCTAATTATGAAATTTTGGTTGAGGAACGTGATAAAGGTTTTTTACTCAAAGAAGAGATTGAGCAGTTTTTAAATTTGTCTTTCAAAAATAAAACAATTGAGTTAGTTCGTGATTTGTTCGTGTTTAGCTGTTTTACGGGACTTTCATATATTGATATCAAACAGCTTAAAAAGAGTCAAATTCAAACCTTTTTTGATGGCAATCGTTGGATTCTTTCCCGTAGAAAAAAAACTAGTAATCCTTCCAATGTTCGCCTACTTCCCATTGCTCAAAAAATCATTGATAAATACGAATCCATCAGTAAAAATGACTTTGTATTTCCTGTTCCGAGTAATAGCTCTTGCAATCTTCATTTACGAGAAATCTGCTTAAAGGCAGGTATTAATAAAACAAAACCTTTGAGTTTTCACTGGGCAAGGCATACTTTCGGCACCTTATTTCTTACAGAGGGTGTCCCATTGGAAAGTGTTAGCAAAATGATGGGACATAAAAATTTGAAAACCACACAGATTTACGCTAAAATTACCAATGAAAAAATCAGCAGGGATATGGAAAAAATCGCTTATAAATTTAATGATTTCGGTGAGCGATTAGTCGCTTCATTATAACGTAGTTGATTGTCTATCAAAGATATTCGATTTTAGTATTTACTGATACAGAGATTGTTTACAATTTTTGTATCGGTTTTTTTATTGGATTTTATTCGGCAGAGGAAGGCTACTTCATTTCATTTTAGTTAGTAATGGTGTGTGCGTTTGTTTATGGGATTTTCTCCTGTTTTATTTATGAAGTAATCACCCGAAATGGGTATTCGTTCTCGAGAGCAAAGGTATTTCTGTGTTTGTAACGCTTCCACAAGGTCAAGCCTTTGGTTTTCAAAAAAATCTCCACACCCGTTTTCAACAGGGGTTGTATTTTTTTGAAAAACCTTGTAGTCGCTAAACACAGACCTTTTAGGCTCTCGAAACGACAACCGCATATTCCGGCTCTTTATACGAATAAAAAAAATGTCGAAAATGATAAAATAAACGCACTGCTTACTACTTGTTTTAGTGAAACGACTTCGCTCTTCCTCTCATTGCCGAATTAAAAATTTTCAGAGATAGAGAGCGGAAAAAGCAGGATGGACAAAACATTTCGCAAAACGCAACTCAAAAACAAAGAATATGATTGTATAACCTACTAAGTCAATCACAATTGGTATTTCAAAAATGCCATTCCTGTTATAGGATACTGCTTTGATTTTTCAGAACGTTTTAAAAACTTTTTTGGTACTACAATACTAACAAGGGTACAAGCATAAAGCTCTTGACAAAGCAAGCCTTTGGGTGCTACAAACAAATCACATCAAATAAGTACACTTGACGTAGTTCGGAAGTCAGTGGTCGGGGTTGACTTTTGAAGGTTATTTCAAATCCTCCAAACTCCAAGCGTGAAAACGATACTCATACTTGGTTAATTGCGGGTGTAATTGTAGTAATTGATATACTTTTTGTTTGAGAATTTCTATGTTGATATTGTCTTTTTTGCGTTTTATCTCTGCAAAATCAACGGTCTTTTCCAAGTCATTCACGGCTATGAAATCGATTTCCGTTTCGCCTTTCCTGTCCCAAAAGTTACCGATTTGTGTATATTGCCCCGATTCAATAGCACGAGCTTTGAAAAATTTTTCGAGCATTTGTCCGCTAAATGTGGTGTAATCGCGTTCAATGATTTTGATGAGTTGCCCATATGCACCAATTTCAATAATGTGACTGTATTTATAAATAAATCGAAACCAAAAAGTTAGAAAATTATCTTCCAAAGTGTATTTTACATTTTTGGTTTCACTTTTGGCAAACATTGGCGTATTTTTTCGTATCAGATTAAAATTGCGTTCCATTTTCGTCAGATAACCTCCAATTTCTTTTTTTAATAAATTTTCGATTTCACTTCTAGAATTTTTCCCTTCAGAAATAGCAGTCAAAATACTAAAGTAAATGCTGTACTCTTTACCAAATTCCTCAACAAGCAGGTTTTTCCCCTCAGAGATAAAAATGGAATTTTCATCAATCATCCCTGCAATCATTTTGCTTTTGGTTGTCCAACCGTTATCCATAAAAAGTTGTACATATTTGGCAACACCACCCGTAAAACTATAAAAAGCCAACAGGTCGTCAGACTCATAATTCGGATTAAAATCCAACAAAACTTCTTTTAAAACTTCTGTTTCAAAGGCTTTGAGTTTGATAAAGTGACTGGCTCTGCCAAACAAAGGTTCTTTGTTATTTTCAAAGATTTTGTACATCAGCGAAACCACCGAACCCGAAACAATCAGATTCAACCGAGCCTTATCCTTGTTTAAATCCCAAATGCGTTGTAAATCGCTGTAAATAGAAGGATTGATTACTAAAAACTCCTGAAATTCATCAATAATCAAGGTGATGTTTTGCTGATGTGAAAGTCGCACTACATACTCAAAAAGCACTGAAAATGAAGTTACTTCTCCCAAGATGGGAATGCTTAATTTTTGACTCAGTTCCTGCTGAAAATCAGCACACAGTAGCATTTCCGATTTTTTAGCGACAAAGAAGTACAGAAAATTGGTTTCTTTACAGGATTGCAACAAAAGTTGGGTTTTTCCAATTCTTCTTCTACCCGTAACTACCGTAAGTTGTGCATTTTGCTTTGATTTTTCTGCAATGGAAAGCAATTTTGCAATTTCCTTTTCCCGATTATAAAATTTCATATCTTTATTTTTTAAGAAACAACCATTTCCGAAACGCTCATTTCGGAAATGCAAAGATATGATTTTATAAATAATAACCTATTATTTATATAACAATTGTGTTGTTTTTTCGTGTCTTTTTTTGAGATGCTACAAACAAAATCAAGTAATTGAATACATATGTGTATATATCTATATGTGTATTTCTGTAGGCAGATACGTACTTATCTAAATATTTACATACACAAACAAGTAAGTGCGTAAGTATTTACGTTTGCAGATAATCACATAGGTATTATCGTATTTGTTTACGTATATATGTAAGTACGTTGGTACGTAACTACATCCATATCTATGTGCGTATAAAGAAATATACACAATTACACACGTATTTACATAAGGAATTCTTTGGTATTATAAGGCATTCAAAGGCAAGGAATGATATATCTGTTAAATGATTGAAATTCGGTTGTTTTGCACAAAAACAAAAGACAATGATTTTGGAAGGTTTTTCTCTCTTTTTCAAAGCTGACTTTAATGCGACTGATAGGGAGTTTTTTCTGTTCACCCGAACAGAGCAAGTTGTGTTTTGAGATGCTCAAAATATTTTCCGCATCTCAAAACCACTTGCCCTTGCAGGGAGCTGAAAACCCCTCCAAAGTCGTGGTTTTTCATATTATTCTATTTCAACTTCTCTACAAATTCTGTTGGGCTTTCATTGTATAAATCTTTAAAACATTTAGCGAAGTAGGAAGGTGATGAAAATCCTATTTCATAAGCAATCTCTGAAATGGTTTTGGTGTTCTGCATTAGTAGTTGTTTGCCTTGTTGTACTCGAATGATTCGGATAAGTTCATTAGGTGAATAATTGGTCAATGATTTTATTTTTCGATAGAGTTGTGAGCGAGAGAGTCCAAGAGCTTCTGCCATTTCATCAATATTCAAATCGGGGTTGGCAATTTGTCTTTGAACATATGTTTTAAATTCGTTAATAAAAAGTTCTTCTACTTTGCCAAGAGACTCTTTTGAGGAAACATCAAGTAATTTACTAGAGAAAATTTCTTGTATTTTCTTACGATTTTCAATGAGTTTTCTCACTCTAACAAGTAGTAAATTCGTATTGAAAGGTTTGGAGATATAAGCATCAGCACCGCTTTCAAATCCAATTTGTTTCTGCTCATCTAAAGAATAGGCTGTAAGCAAAATCACAGGAATATGATTGGTTGAAAGATTGGTTTTCAATAGTTGACAAAGTTCAAATCCATCTTTTTGAGGCATCATTACATCGCTAATAACTAAATCGGGCGTATATTTTTTGGCTTTTTTAAATCCTTCTTCGCCATTAGTTGCTTCAATCAAATTAAATTCGCTACAAAGAATATGACAGATAAATTTACGCATATCTTCATTATCTTCCACAATGAGGACCAAAGGTTTGTCAGGCAGCGTAGATTCGGAAGAGAGGTACATTTTTTCTTCGTTATTTGAAGAGGGTTGAGCTAACAATCTCATTTGTGTTTGTAAAAAACTCGTTTCGTAGATATCCTCCGATATTTCGCTATGTTGGCTAGGTAAATGCACCGAAAAAGTAGTTCCTTCATTGCGGTCACTTTCCACACTAATTGTTCCTTTATGAGCCCACACCAACGATTGTGTTAAAGCTAAACCAATACCTGAACCTTCACTACTGGGGTCTATTTTGTAAAAATGTTCAAAGACGTCTGTCAATTTATCTTCCGGAATATAAGAGCCTGTATTGGAAATAGATAAACACACTCCTTCATTTTCTTTCGAAAGAGAAATAACTATTTTTCCGTTATAATTGACAAACTTTAAGGCATTGGAAACCAAGTTAAAATAAATTTTCTCCATTTTTTCTTTGTCAAAAATAATTTCAAAGGAAGTTGCTTCGGCACGAAAAACAAAATCAATATTTTTTTGTTTTATCCAATTTTCAAAAAATATGTTAATTTCTTCCAAGAATATTTTAAGGTCGGCTCGTACAAAACACATTTTTATTTTTCCGCGTTCGTAACTACGAAATTCGATAAGTTCAGAAATGAGAAACAATAAGCGATGGCTATTTTTTTGGATAAGCAATAGCATTTCACGTTGTTTTTCAGTTAGTTGTTCGTTTTTCAAAAGTGAATCTACGGGTGCTAAAATTAAGGTCAGAGGTGTTTTGAATTCGTGTGAAATATTGGTAAAAAATACCAATTTAGCTTGTGTTGTATCTTCTAATTGCTTGGTAATAAGCTCTAATTGTTCTTTTTGTTTTTGAAGAATATCGGTCTGCCTTTGAATTTTTTCGTTTTTAAGAGCTAACATTTGTCGAGCTCTGTTTTCGGTTCGGTATGCCCGAATGGTAATTAATAAAAATATCATTACTAAGACTATGGCAATGACTGAAATATAGAAAAGTGTCCGTTGATTGGTGTATTTTACTAAACTTTCGTTCAGAGATTGATTAATAGCATCAATTTTAGCTTGTTTTTCGGTAATTTGTTCTGTTTGAAGTTGTAAGATACGCACATTACTTTTGTCTACAACAGTGGTGTGTAATGTATTTTCTTTGGTAAAAGGCTGTTTTTGCAAAATTTTCATCGCTAATTCAACCACTTTATCTCCTCCCGTTGGGTATAAAAACGAGGCGTTTTGCTTTCCTTGGATAATGTTTTGAACACCCTCGTTCTGTAAGGCATCTACTCCAATGATGAAAGGTTTTCTTCCACTAAATAACAATGAAGCCTCATACGCACCCGAAGCCATTCGATCGTTTAGAGCGAAAATTAAGTCGATGGTTTCGTGTTCGTGATAGATAGAAATCATTTGATTCTTAGCGTCATCTTTCAAGAAATTTCCATATACTTCCGCAATGATTTTTATTTCGGGTGTATTGCGAAGAGCATCTACAAAGCCTTGGTGGCGTTCTGTATCAGGAGTAGAACCTTTCCAACCACGTATTTCAACGACATTTCCCTTGCCACCGAGCACCGATGCGGCATATAACCCTGCTTCTTTCCCAATTTGGTAATTATCCGCTCCGATGTAAGCCGTGTAATTGTCAGTTTTAACTTTTCTATCAACTAAGATTATGGGGATGCCTTGTAGATGTGCCTTTTGAACAACAGAAGTAAGAGCCTCTGCTTCATTTGGAGCAATAATAAGTAAATCTACTTTTTGATTTATAAATTCCTCAATATCTTGTAATTGTTGTTGCGTATTATCCTTTGTGCTTTTTATAATGACTTGTGTCTGTGGATAGAAAGCTATTTCACGTTTAATTTCCTCATTCATCGCCTCGCGCCACAAGTCGTCACTGCACTGTGAAACTCCAACAATGTATTGGGGTGCTTTCTCATTTTGGCAGGCAAGTAGAATCAAAAATAAAAATGGATATATAAACCTCATCATTAGATACATTAACGAACACAAAGGTACAAAAAATGACCTACTTGGAGATGCTTATTTCATAAAAATCTTGCTTCGTTTTTCGGAAATATCAAATCAAAAAGATTAAGAATACGATTAGTTTTAATAAAAAATAACTTCGATTTTTTTCTTTTTTTTGAAGGTAAAGATATCCACTCAAAGAATATTTTTTTGAAGTTAAATAATTAAGTTTTTGTTTTTAAACGATTTACAAATTCATTTTTTTATTCAAGATTCTAAAATGCAACATTTTTGCTTGTTTTTGACCAATTTTTTACAGTGTCAAAACGTAAATAATCGCAACTTTGTGAAAAATTTAATAGCATATATTGTATATGTATAAATTTAATTAAAAACCTGTCTAAACTTTTTAAGAGGAAAATTAAAAGTTCCAAGAATTTTTAGCATTTTTGTTTTGCATAACAAAATGAAAATCAAGGAACTTTGAGCAAAGATATAATAAAAAAATGGATTATTTCCCATTTGAGTATTGGAAAAAGAGGATTTAAAACAAAATTTGATTTATCATTAATTTTTCTTCTGATAGTCAAACGATTAAAAACAGGTTGCCAGTGGAGGGAACTTCCGGTAGAAGTGTATTTTAAAGACCAAAAAATAAGCTATCAAACAGTCTATTATTATTTCAATAAATGGAGTAAAGATGGTAGTTTTAAGCGAATTTGGCTTAATTTGTTGCTTGAGAATCGGAGAAAATTAGATTTATCAAGCGTCCAACTTGATGGTAGTCATACTCGATGTCGAATGGGAGGACAATCTGTTGGTTATCAGTTAAGAAAAAAGTCAAAGACCACGAATTCTATCTTTCTGTGTGATAATTTGGGGCAAATTTTAGCAATGGGTAGTCCAAAATCCGGTAATCATCACGATTTGAATAATATAGACTTTATTTTAAAAGAGATTTTGAATCTTTTGGAGGAAGCGAAAATAGAGCATAAAGGCTTGTTTGTCAATGCAGATGCAGGTTTTGATAGCCGAGACTTAAAAAGTTTTTTACAGGAAAAAGAAATAATACCTAATATCAAACAAAATCCCAGAAATGGACAAAATGAAAATATTTATTTTGACGAAGAATTATATAAAAATCGGTTTAAAATAGAGAGAAGTTTTGCGTGGCTTGATGGTTTTAAAGGATTGATTATAAGATATGAAACCCTAAACACAACTTGGATGGCTATGTTGTATCTAGGGATTATACTAACATTTATTCGAAAAGTTTAAACAAGTTTTAAGTGCAAATTTAGGAACAATATAAAACTATATTAATATGCATCATCTAATAATCAAAAAAATGAATCTGATGTTTTTGATGAGCTTCTTTTGTTGCTATGGGATAATTTCCGCACAACAAGTAAATGTACAAGGAGTTGTAAAATCAAAAACGGATAACGAACCGCTTTTGGGCGTGAGTGTTATTGTGAAAAACAGAGTAGGAATAGGTACAACCACCGATTTTGATGGGAATTACCGCCTCACTGCAAACACGAATGATACATTATCGTTCTCTTATGTTGGCTTTAAGACACTTAATGTAGCCGTTAGTGGACGCACACAAATCAATGTCAGCTTGGAAGAAGATATGGTAATGATTGATGAAGTAGTTGCTGTTGGTTATCGTACTGAACGAAAAGCCGACCTAACAGGGGCAGTTTCGGTAGTAAAAGTCGATGAAATGATGACAGCAGCCGAAAACAACCCAATGAAAGCCTTACAAGGGCGTATAGCGGGTATGCAAGTAACCAATGATGGAACGCCTTCAGGAGCTGCTACTATTCGTATTCGTGGTGTTGGGACGCTTAATAACAATGATCCTCTTTATATCATTGATGGGGTGCCTACTAAAGCGGGAATGCACGAACTCAATTCCAATGATATTGAAAGCATTCAGGTACTTCGTGATGCTTCGGCAGCGAGTATTTATGGGTCACGTGCGGCAAATGGGGTTATCATTATCACCACCAAAAAAGGAAAACAAGGAGCAATAAGAGTCGATTTTGACCATTACACCACTATTTCTTCTTTCCAATCGCAGATTGAGACTTTGAACTCTGATGAGTATGCGAGGGTACTTTGGAAAGCCTTTAAAAACAGTGGGCAAGATCCAAACACCAATCCTATTGGTATTATGTATGACGAAGGAATAGATGCTTCGGGGAATGCTGTCTTAAATCGTTTACGTTATCCAAGTGAATTTAAAGATAAAATTGGACGTGTTTTGCTTCCTGCTGATACTGATTGGTTTGATGAAGTTACTAGAACAGGTGTGGCTCATTCTTACAATCTATCAGTTTCAAACGGTACTGAAAAAGGAAATTATTTCTTGTCATTAGGATATTACAAGAACGAAGGATTGGTAAAATATTCAGATTTTTCACGTATTTCAGCACGTATCAATTCCGATTACAAACTTTTAGATGGAGTTGTTACCATTGGTGAGAATTTAACAATCAATCGCACAAGTGAAGTTGGGCAAAATATCATTGAAGGTGCTGTCATTGCCGCTCCATTCATCCCTGTAAGAACTGCTGACGGAACGGGTTGGGGTGGTCCCGTAGGAGGAATGCCCGACCGACAAAATCCAGCACGTGTTATCCACGATGGGCAAAACAATCGTTTCAACTTTTGGAGAACTTTCGGAAATGTTTTTATCAACATACAACCCTTGGATAAACTTAATTTCCGTTCAAGTTTTGGTCTTGATTATGGTAATTATTTCAAACGAGGACTTAATCACTCTTTCATTTCAGGTTTTTTGGAAGAACCAAAGGCACTTACCTTTTCAAGTTTAGAACAAGCACATTGGCTCAAATGGAATTGGTCAAATACCATTACGTATGACTTTGAATTGGGAAGCCATCGTTTTGAAACTCTTGCAGGTATGGAAATGTTCCGTCAGAACGATACTGATTTTTCTGTTCGTGCGTATGATTTTGCAGTCGAAACTCCAGATTATATGTGGCCTAATTTGGGAACAGGAAGAGTAACAGGAACAGGGTTATCGTCCGGATACAGACTATTTTCTTTCTTTGGAAAGGTAAATTATGCCTTTGCTGACCGCTATTTAGCTTCGGTTACACTTCGTCACGATGGTTCTTCACGTTTTCATAAAGACAATCGTTGGGGAACGTTTCCTGCCTTCAATTTAGGTTGGCGTATTTCACAAGAGTCTTTTATGGAAAGCCTACAAAACACAGTTTCTGACCTGAAATTGCGTTTTGGTTGGGGACAAAACGGAAACCAAGAAATTGGGAATTATTCCATCTACAATATTTATGTGCCTTATTATGGCGTAACAGGAGATTACATATGGAATTCTATTTGGAATACCTCCTACGACATCGAAGGTAAAAATTCAGGGCAATTAGCATCGGGCTTTAAACGCGACCGATTGGGTAACAAAGAACTAAAATGGGAAACTACTACACAAACCAACTTTGGACTTGACTTTGCTTTCTTTGACAATTCACTTTATGGTTCTGCTGAATATTATATCAAAAAAACCAAGGATATTTTGGTCGAACCTCCATACGCAGGTATCAAAGGTGAGGGAGCTCATCAATGGGTAAATGGTGCAGCGATGGAAAACAAAGGGTTAGAAATTTCATTGGGTTATCGAAACGAAACAAGCTTCGGACTGAAATATGACCTTAATGCTAATTTCTCAACCAATAAAAACCGTATTACCGAACTTCCTGAATCGGTAGTTAATGCTTATGGTGGAAACGGAAGAGGAGACAATATTTTGGGGCGTCCATTAGGTTCTTTTTACGGCTATGTAGCTGATGGCATTTTTAAATCTCAATCAGAGGTTGATAATCACGCAACACAAGAAGGAAAAGGAGTTGGACGTATTCGTTATCGTGATTTAAACAATGATAACATAATCAACGATGATGACCGCACTTGGATTGGCGACCCACATCCGGACTTTATCTATGGACTCAATATCAATTTAGAATACAAAAATTTTGACTTGACATTCTTCTTGCAAGGAGTTCATAACGTGGATATTGATAGTGCTGTCAAACGCCATACTGATTTTTGGTTCTTCGATACGTACTCTAACAAAGGAAAACGTCTTCTTGATGCTTTCGACCCTGTAACGAATCCAAATTCTGATATTCCAAGTGTTTCAAACCTTAACCCAAATGACGAAGGACGCTTTTCTACTTATTTCGTTGAAAATGGTTCATACCTAAAATTACGTAACATACAATTAGGGTACTCTCTTCCACAAAGTTTATTGGAAAAAGTAAAAATGAGTAAAATGCGCTTTTACGTTAGCGGACAAAATTTATTTACTATTAAAAGCAAAAACTTCTCAGGGAAAGATCCTGAAAACCCGAACTACGGTTATCCGATTCCAATGACATTTACCGTAGGTATCAACGCCTCTTTTTAACTTTAAACATAATTAAAAAAATGAAAAAGATAATATATATAGCTTTTTTAAGCTCCTCCTTTTTAGTAAGTTGCAATTTCCTTGATGAAACTCCACAAGGTATAATGACTGATGAAGAAGTAAAAACACAAGTTGAAGGATTAGTTACAGCTGCTTATTCAGCTTTGGGTAACGACCATTATGATGTGCCTTTTAGCCTTTGGCCATACGGAAATGTACGATCCGATGATGCTTATAAAGGGGGAGGTGACTTAAACGACATTGGTGTATTCCACTTCTATGAAATCTCCCAAAATATTCAACCTACTTTTGGAGAACCTGATAAATTATGGTTTAGTTGTTTTCAAGGGATTTCACGTGCAAACAACGCTTTGAGACTTCTGAAAGAGTCATCGTTTGAAAAGAAAAATGAGCGAATGGGCGAAATGTATTTCATCCGTGGGCATTTTTACTTTATGCTGAAAAGAGTTTTTGGGCATATTCCCTTTGTTGATGAAAATACACCTGACAATGAATATGAAAATACACCTAACACCTTGCCTAACGACGAACAATGGGCGTGGATTGTGAGCGACTTCAAAAAAGCCTACGATTTGCTTCCCGAAAATCAGCCTCAGAAAGGACGTGCTAATAAATATGCCGCTGCAACATATCTTGCCAAAGCCTATTTATACAAAGCTTACAGACAGGACAAAGCAAATAACGTAACTTCCATCAACTCTAACGATTTGGAGGAAGTACTAACTTACACCAATGAGGTAATGACTTCAAGTTATGGACTAGAAGAGGATTTTGCTTTCAATTTCCTTCCTGGTGAATATGAAAATGGAAAAGAATCCATTTTTGCTATCCAATATTCTCACGAAGATGGAACCGCTTACGGAAGACTAAACTGGGGTGATGTACTTTCTACCCCAATGGGATTAGGCTGTTGTGATTTTCATAAACCAAGCCAAAACTTAGTTAATGCTTTCAAAACTTCTAACGGTATTCCACAGTTTGATTCCTATAACAATGTTAATTACAACGCATTAAGTGATAAGGTTGATCCAAGGTTATTTCATACAGTTGCAATTCCTGGACTTCCATATAAGTACAACACAAATCGTATTTATAAGGAAGATTGGAATAGAAACATAAACATTTATGGTGTATATGCTTCACTTAAAGAAAATGTTGACCCTGATTGTCCTTGTTTTAAGAATATTAATCCATTTAGAGGAAATTCTAAAAATCGAATTGTTTTACGTTATGCCGATGTACTGCTGATGCGTGCAGAAGCTTTGATAGAGTTAAACCGCCATAACGATGCACTTGTATTAATCAACCAAGTACGTACACGTGCCAAACAAAGTACATCACTTATCGGATACGCTTCTAATGTAGATATCGAGCCTTACAGTAATAGTAATTGGACAAAAGAATATGCTCAACAAGCCTTACGCTGGGAGCGTCGTTTAGAATTTGCTATGGAAGGTGAGCGTTTCTTTGATTTAGTGCGTTGGGGCATTGCTCACGAAGTACTTAATGCCTACTATATTTCCGAAGCAACCCGACGTCCTGCTATTTATTCAAATGCTCGTTTTACAAAAAACAAAAATGAGTATATTCCTATACCGCAACAACAAATCGGTTTTGTAAAAGGAATTTATAAACAAAATGTAGGATTTTAATAAAACATCTTGCTGAGATACTTATAAACCTTTGTCAGAGATTAAATCTTTGACAAAGGTACTCTTCTTAACTCATTTTTAAGATGATTTGGAGAATAAAATAGTTTCAAGAAGAAGTATTTAGTGATTTTAGAGAGTTACATCTATAAAAAACTTACAAAAGATATGGAATTTTAATCATACACACGAAATTGTTAATGAAAAATATTAGAAATAGTAATTCTCCTCAACAATGATAAATAAACATACAAATATGAAAATAAAAACAGTATTAAGTGGATTGTTAATAACATTGCTAAGTGGCTGTAATTCCACTGGTGATATTAGTATTGACGATTTTGAGTCTGGTAACTTTGATAAATGGAGCATTGAAGGTGATGCTTTTGGTGAAAAACCTATTGAAGGAAGTTATAAAGGACAACAACCTGTAAGTAATTTTCAAGGAAAATTCCTTGCCAATAGTTTTCAAGGTGGTGATGATACGCGTGGGGTACTTACCTCAAAAGAATTTACTATTGAACGCGATTACATAAACTTCCTTATCGGAGGAGGAAAAAATGAAGACACTTATGTTGAACTTATTATCAACGGAAATAGTGTGTATCGTTCGCGTTCATTTGTAGAAAGCGAGGCATTGCAATGGCTCACTTGGGATGTAAAAGCCTATCATAACCAAAAAGCAATTATTCGCATTGTGGATAATCAGCGAGGTGGTTGGGGGCATATTCTCGTTGACCAAATTGAACAAGGAAATAAAGCTAAAAGTGTTTTTATGAACAATTATAAACTATCCTTTGATGCTAATCAAAAATATATCCTTTTACCAATTGAAAAAGAAGCTCCCGAAGTAGCTATTCAGCTCTCAGTTGATGGTAAAAATGTTGGAGAACAAATGAACGTTCGCTTAGCACAAACTCACATAAATTATTGGTTTCCTATACATATTGATGCTTACAAAAGTAAAAAACTAGAACTTGCTTTCGCTCCAATAAAAACTACGGACATTTGGTATCAACAAATAAAACAATCGGATACATTTGAGTACAATTACGACGAAACATATCGCCCAATATATCATTTTTCGCCACCTTATGGCTGGATGAACGATCCTAATGGAATGGTTTACAAAGATGGAGAGTATCACCTATTTTATCAATATAACCCATACGGGACGCGTTGGGGTAATATGCACTGGGGACACGCAGTGAGTAAAAACCTTCGTAAGTGGGAACATTTGCCTGTTGCTTTGTTTCCTGATGCTCTTGGGACAATATTTTCAGGAAGTGCCGTTATTGATAAAAACAATACAGGAGGTTTTGGTAAAGATGCCTTAATTGCCATTTATACTTCAGCAGGGAAAAACCAAACACAATCTATTGCATATAGCCTTGACAATGGACGAACCTTCACTACTTACGACCAAAATCCTGTATTGACGGACTCAAATATTGTTGATTTCCGTGATCCAAAAGTATTTTGGCACGATGCATCTGCACAATGGATAATGTCACTGGCTACCTCACAAACCATTACTTTTTATGGCTCTAAAAACCTAAAAGAATGGAACAAGTTGAGTGAATTTGGAAAAGGCATCGGCTCACACGGGGGCGTATGGGAATGTCCCGATTTATTCCCTTTAACCTATAACGGAAAAACCAAGTGGGTACTTTTTGTAAGCATTAACCCTGGAGGACCAAATGGAGGAAGTGCTACACAATATTTCATTGGGGATTTCAACGGAAAAACCTTTACACCCGATGCAATGAACTACCCACTTTGGCTTGACTACGGACGAGATAATTATGCAGGTGTTACTTGGAGTGATATTCCCGCTACGGATGGTCGTCGTCTCTTTATCGGGTGGATGAATAATTGGGATTATGCTAACAATACGCCTACGGAAAATTTTTGTAGCACAATGACACTTCCGAGAGAGTTGAAATTGGCTCACAATGGCGAACATTTGGTAGTAAGTAGTATCCCTGTGAAAGAACTTAATGAATTACGTAGAGAAAATCAAAGATTTGACAATCAGAAAATTGAAAAGAGTTACACTTTTGGTAAATTACTCAAAGACAATGTAGGAGCCTACGAAATGGAATTTGTTATAAAACCACAAGGAGCAACTGCTTTTGAATTCAAATTGTTCAATCAAAATAACGAACAAATGCGTTTTATTTTCGATTTGAAAAATAAAACCTTGGCGGTTGACCGTTCTAAAAGTGGTAAACTTGATTTCACTGATAACTTTGCTCAAGCTCTTATTAATGCTCCACTTCCAACAAAAAATAGCTATAAAATTCGCCTATTTGTTGATAAAAATTCTATCGAAATTTTCGTAAATGACGGAGAAGTGGTGCAAACCAACACGATGTTCCCTACGGCAGCATATAATTCCTTATCATTTGATAATGAGCAAGGCATAATAAGTGTTGAAAATATAAATGTTTATAATCTAAAATAACAAAAAGATGACAAAGAAATCTATTTTAGGCAGTTTATTGCCTGTTATGTTAGCTTTTTTCTGTATGGGGTTTGTTGACCTTGTGGGAGCAGCTACCAATTATGTGAAGGATGATTTTAATTTAAGTGATACGGTTGCCAACACGCTTCCTTCTATTGTATTCTTTTGGTTTTTGCTATTTTCTGTACCCACGGGCGTACTGATGGGCAAAATTGGGCGTCGTAAAACCGTAATTTTGAGTTTGATAGTTACCGCCATTTCGTTGGTAATTCCGTTTCTTCATTATTCATATATTTCGATGCTTATTTCATTTTCACTTTTAGGAATTGGAAATACATTGATGCAGGTAGCTATCAATCCGCTACTATCAAGCATTGTAAAAGGCGACAAATTAGCGAGTTCGCTCACTTTTGGTCAATTTATTAAAGCGATAGCCTCATTTGTTGCTCCTATTATAATGGCTCGTACAGCATTGGCTTATGACAATTGGAAAATATTGTTCCCAATCTTTACTATTATTTCAGTAATTGCTATTGTTTGGCTCGGGTTTACTTCCATAGAAGAAGAGAAACAAGAGGGTAAGAGTGCTTCGTTTGCTGAGTGTTTTTCATTATTGGGCAACAAGTTCATTTTCCTTTGTTTCTTAGGAATAATGTGCCACGTGGGGATTGATGTTGGCGTGAATGTTACCGCTCCGAAATTACTTATGGAGCGTGTAGGTGTAAGTTTAGAAGATGCCACTTATGCTACGAGTGTTTATTTTCTGTTTCGTACGATAGGTGCTTTCAGTGGAGCGTTTATTTTATCATTCTTTTCGCCTAAGAAATTTTTTACTATTGGCGTAATTTGTATGATAGCCGCAATAGTAGGATTTTTTATATTTGACACAAAAACGGCTCTTTATGTAGCAGTTGCATTGGTTGGTTTTGGTAATTCGAATATTTTTCCCATTATCTTTTCACAAGCGATGTATGCTCTACCCAATAAAAAGAATGAAGTTTCAGGTCTGATGATTATGGGACTTTTCGGCGGAACGATATTTCCATTCTTTATGGGGCTTGCTACTGATGCGGTTAAATCACAAACGGGAGCATTAATAGTACTTAGCATTGGTGTGGCTTATTTAATCTTAATGACACTAAATTTAAAAGGAAAAACGACATAATATATTCAAAAAGTGTCGTTCCCTTGCAAACAAAAAGTATAAAAAAATTAATTATATCCAAAAGGCTATTTTCTCAAGAAAAATTGTTCCTTTTGTAAGAAGTATCAAATTATCAACATATTAAAAAGAAAAACAAATGAAAAATATAGTTGTAGGTTTGGGAGAAATCCTTTGGGATGTATTTCCTGAACGAAAAATATTAGGTGGAGCACCTGCTAATTTTGCGTATCACGCATCACAATTTGGTTTTGAAGGCTATGTTGTGAGTGCCGTAGGTTCTGATGTATTGGGGCACGAAATTCTACGAAGTTTAAAGCGTAAAGAATTGAATGCACTTGTAGAAACCGTTAATTTCCCAACAGGTACGGTGCAAGTAACCCTCAGCGGGGCAGGTATTCCGCAGTATGAAATTTGTGAAAATGTAGCTTGGGACAATATTCCCTTTACTACCGAAACCGAGAATTTAGCAAAAAAAACACAAGTTGTTTGTTTTGGCTCACTGGCACAGCGAAGCGAAGTTTCTCGGCAAACTATCCACAAATTTATTCAAGCTATGCCTTCCGATAGTCTTAAAATCTTTGATATTAATTTGCGATTGAACTATTACACGAAAGAAATCATTGACGAGTCGCTCAAACTCTCTAATATGATGAAGCTCAATGATGAAGAAGTGGTGAAAATAGCGAATCTATTCGATTGGCAAGGTACAGAGGAAGAAATTTGTAAGCGATTATTGCAAGAGTATAGTTTGAGAATCGTGATTTTAACTAAAGGCACACAAGGAAGTTACGTTTTCGCGGCTGATAAGATCAGTTTTGTACCATCGCCCAAAGTACACGTGGCTGACACGGTAGGTGCAGGCGATTCATTTACAGCGGCTTTTGTGGCAGCCTACCTCAATAGGCAATCCGTTGAAGAAGCACAACAATTGGCTACCGAAGTCGCTGCCTATGTATGTCAACAACACGGAGCAATGCCTAAACTTGCTGATGCGTTCATAGAGCTTTTTAGAAACAGAGCTTAGAACTTTAAAAATTAAAATTAATCTGTAAAAAAGGCGTGTTTTTCGAAATGAAAAACACACCTTTTTTAATTTGATTATAGATGTAAGATGATTTTGTCAATTTATAAATAGTTTGTATCTTCGCATCGTTGAGTTACAACGTAAAACAAATAAAATCAATAAAATTGGCTCCGTTACTAAATCGTTACCTCATAAACTTTGAAAAATAAGTAACACACTGATAATAAATATATTGTAAAATTAGTTGGATTTCCTTAGATGAAAAGAACCAAAAATCAAGGCTTTGGATATTTGTCTAAAAATCAAACTCATATCGCTAAAATTTTCCAAACTTGCTTCCTTCGGTCGCTTCGAACAATGGAAAATTTCTACGCTTTATTCGTTGATTTTCTTAACGCCAAATCTCCAATGCCGATGAAAAGCGGTCAAAATGCTGAAAAATCAGTGTTTAACCATTAAAAAATATATGCAATTAAGAACTAAACTCAAAATAGTAATTCCAAATAATTTTTGGAGCTTCGACTCCGCTCAGCAAGACAAACTCCGTGTCAGTCTGAGCGAAGTCGAAGACTTTTATCTTTGTAATTTTAAATTTAAAATTGTGTAAGTGTCTTCGTTACTTCTTCGTTGTTTCTTCGTTCATTTATGATGATTTTTTTGTAGAAATCAATCACACTTCGATTTCGCTCAGTGTGACAAACCATAATTCAAATTTTCTGTGATAACCAATAAGCACTTTGACTTCGCTCAGTATGACATTGTAAAATCGAAAGTCAATTACTTTAAGACTTGTGTTTTTTCTGTTACATTAGCAGGAATATCGGAAGCTTGAATGATTATTTTATCCCCTGAAAGGTCGGAATTTTGGGTAGTGGCGGTATAAATCCAATCGATGCCTTGTAAAACGGCTTCGCCCTCCTCAACCAACGAACCATCTGCATTTTGGATAATTACCTTTACGGAAACAACCTTAAAATCGTCTGTGGCTCGAATAACAATCGTTTCTCCTGCATTGCCTTTGTAGTTTGAGACATTGATACTTTCGATTTTAGGCGCATTGAGCAGGTCGGCCACGGCTACGTTATAGGCTTTTTTGCCTGTGGTTTCGTAAAGTGCCTTTTGATTGTCGTCTGCAAGGACAGCCTTTCCGTAGAGTACCGCCTGTTGGAACTTGGCTTGTTGCTGTTTTTGTTTTTCGGAATCTTCTCCTTTGCGTTTTTTGGGAGCTTTGGAAACAATGGTTTTCCCGTTTCGTTGCGAGAAAACTAAAATATCTCCCACTTTTCCACTTAATCCGTGGGTTACGATGTTGTTCTTTGATTGTGCCATTTTTTTATGATTTCAAATAATTACTTTTTCTTGGTTTTTTTGTTG
Source organism: Capnocytophaga stomatis (assembly GCF_002302635.1). Lineage (NCBI taxonomy): Bacteria > Pseudomonadati > Bacteroidota > Flavobacteriia > Flavobacteriales > Flavobacteriaceae > Capnocytophaga > Capnocytophaga stomatis. The sequence continues at coordinate 2,260,816 of NZ_CP022387.1, read as the reverse complement.
AAATCCAAGCAGAGATTAAGCCAAAAAGCAAAATCTTTTGCTGATTTGTAGCCTATTTCTTCCACATAGCAGTAGCCTTTCAAATCCTTATTTTTCATTATGCAAGGTAAATAACCCTGCCTTTCGGTAAGCCCTTCGGTATATTGGGGGTCGAAACGACACATCAAACGGTCATCACTAACATTAATACACATCTTTTCGTTTACCAAAAATGCTAACCCCCCAAACATTTTCTTCTCTTCAACCTCAATTTCAGGAATTTTTGCTAAAAATTCACGCACCCGATTGGCTAAAGCTTCATTGTAAGCCATTTTTATACTATATCGATTATCATTAAAGCCTGTTTTCTACTTATGAAAATAGATTTTCAGCTCTTTCAAAAGTCCGTTTTCTGCTTTCCATATCTCGGCAACATTACCATTTTGTATAGTTCCGTTGGGCAAAATCCAATCGTAATTTGCCAACACAAAGGCATTATCTCCTTCTATTATCGTTTGGATTACTCGCATTGTTTGGTAGCTTTTACAAAAATTTCTGTACATTTCTATATAAGCCTGTTTTCCCAAAAGAGGCTCTCCGTCGTTCATTATAAAAACAAAATCTTCGTCTAAAGTTTGTTCCCAGTTTGCTTTCTGTGCAAACCCCTTGTAATAAGTTGCTAAAAGTTCTTTCATTTTATTCTGATTTTTGGGGCAAAAGTAGTGTCTTTAAAATAAAAAAATGTTGCCATAAGGCAACATTTTCAACTTATAGTGAAACTTCCTTTCTAATCCGACTTAAGGAAGTATGTGTAATTCCTAAGTAACTAGCAATTTGCCTTAAAGGTACATTCTGAATCACTTGCGGTTTATCTTTTAGAAATTGTAGATAACGCTCTTTTGCAGGAAGTGTAATCATTTCAAGCGAGCGTTTTTTTATTTGAAATAACTTTTGGGTCATAAAGAGTCGCCCCCACTCAGCATAGCCCGGAAGAGAATGATACAATTTCTGAAACTCCTTAAAATCAATCTTCCAAGCTATACAATCGGTTAAAGCGACAATACTTTCAGCACTTGGTAGATGGTTGAATAACGATAGTTCTTGCACTATAATTTCATTTTTGCAAAAGAAATCTGTCGTAATTTTATTTCCTTTGTAATCATATACAAAACTTTGAACAATACCACTTTCCAAAATCATATAATCTCGAGCCGTTTGCCCTTCTCGTAAGATATATTCTCCTTTTTTGATTTCAATCCTATAATGAGCCTGTGTAATCTTTTTAAGGTCATTTCCAAAAATCAATGGATGTGCATATATTTTAGAAAAATCAAGAGTGTTTGACATTATCAACATTTTTCCACAAAAGTACAATGTTTTTCAAAATACAATTAAAATTATTTACAAAACGCTCTAATTATAGAGCTTTTTTTGATATCTTTTTACTGCGTATATTTTAAGTTAATCCGTGGGTTACGATGTTGTTCTTTGATTGTGCCATAATTGTAATACTTTAGAATTATTGAAAGTCATTGAGTTTTTTCATTGCTTCAACAAGTGAATCGTGTATGTAAGTCATATCCGAATCAGGTTCTAATGCCCATACAGCATCGGTTTCTTCGGTGTTTTCTTCTGAAATCCAATCGGATTCGTCATATTCCGACAACTCAAAAAGCCACCATAAATTGCCTTGCGGGTCGATGAAGCGAGCTAATTTCCCTCCATAAAAATCGGTAGGCTGGGTAACAATAGTGGCTCCGAGTGATTCGGCGGTTGCGAGTTTTCTATCTATATCATTCACATAGACTTGCAATAGAGAGGGCGTATGTTTCCAACCTTCTTTTCGGTCGAAAATAATAATCGTAGTATCGCCAATGGTTATACTACTGTTGAAAATCTTTCCGTCGGATTGGCTGATTGCCAAAGCGTTTTTATCTTCTTGAGCATCAAAAACTTTCTCCAAAAACGAAATTAAAGCACGGGTATCTTGTGTGGAAATGAGGGCGTTTACAGTGTGGCTTCCTTTCGGTACATTTACTTTTTCAGTCATTTTTATGTAAATTTAAATTAGAGGCAAAGCTACCCCGAATTTGTGTGCTGAAATTGTACCGAAACGACATTTTAGATTTTCCGGAATAATTGCAAAGGCGAAAGGTTCGTAAACTCCTTGAAATTTCGATTGAAATGCGCCTGATCGTAGTAGCCGAATCGGTAGGCGATTTCGGTGAGGTTTTCTTTATTTTTAGTATGTTGTAAATATCGAAATACTTGTTCAAATCGTTTGATTTTGATATATTTCCGCAAGGAAAAACCAGTAAACTCCTTAAAATTTCGCTCAAATTGCCGTTGAGAAAGGCAAATATCTTTAGTAGAAATATCGGGACTTAGGAAATTGGTTTTTGATAACCATTTTTCGACAGATTGATATTTCATAGGCAAATCCGTTGCTTTTTGCATCAAAAAGTTTGAAAAAAGGCTTACAGCTTCAGTCAATGTTTTGGAGTTGAGCATTTTTTCTGTAAGTAGTTTGCCCTCATAACTGAACAAATCCTGCAAAGAGATGCGTTGTCCACTCAATGCAGTTGCAGGGATATTGTGAGTCAACAGAAAAACAGATGGACGCACCCGAACTCCAAAAAGTTTGGCTTTGGGAAAAACAGCCTCATAATTATCAAATACAATTTTTTGACCGAAAATCATTCCGCTTTCGGATAATTCTTCCCGGTTTTGAGTGTTTTTCACTGTCCCTTCACAAAAGAAAACCAAATCGGTAAGCGTGGACGCAGGCGAAACATACCGAAAATATTCGTCGGTCTCCGCCACCCAAAAATACTCTATATATTTCCGTAAAAATGCGTTGGGGTTAATGATTTGGTATTTTGAAGTCGCCATCAAAGATGCTTTTGGGCAAAGTTAGAAATTATTTAATTACAAATTATGGATTATAAATTGCGCATTTTCGGGATTGTTTATTTCGTTTATTGGGTTTGGTCTGTACGATTCCAATAGATGATTGTGGCAATATATCCCGTGATGCTTGTCAGCAGTAAAATGGCGTAGCTCAAATTATTGAGTGATAATTTGTATTGGATTGCCACACCGCTGTAAAGTCCAGGTACTGCCCACGGAAAATAAGTCCCGTAACCTGTTGCAGCAATTATTTGTGAAAAGACTAACGTTAGTATAACAAAACCCAACGGAGCCAGATAGCCTTTACCCCAAAGTGCAAAAAAAGCAATTGGAGCACTCACTAAAATAGCTAAAAAAGTGGTAACAAAGTAATTGATTAGCACTTGTACCAATGTGTTTGTACTTGCCGGCGGAAGTTGCAAAAGCATACCGAAAACAAAGGCAAGTAACAAATTGGACAGGACGAGCAATAGACACCAAAAAAAACAAACCATAAATTTTGCGTTTAAAATGGTTGTTCGCGAGGTGGGGAGTGCCAATAAATCTTTTGCCGTTTTATCCGAATATTCACGACCAAAAATCCAACCGATTACAAATCCGAACAGCAAAACCCCGCCAATACCTACGGCTTGCGTAAGAATACCGATATACGATTCCCAATTTGCTTGAAGATTCATCGCTTCGGCTTTGACAATCAAGGCACTTGCTTTTGCCGACATATCGCCGTTTTGCATAACAAAAATAAAAACAGCTCCCATAACGGGTGCTATTCCAAATGCAATGAACGTAGCCCAAAGGATTTTTGCGCGTTTTACTTTTATCAATTCTGCTTCAATGGCTTGTATGAGTTGTTTCATTATTTGTGATTGTTAATGGTTCGTAGGAAAAACATTTCCAAATCTTCCGTAAATAAAAAGATTTGTTTTGGGGGAAGTCCGCATTCCGTCAGTAGTTTTGAAATGTGTTCGGGATGCGCAACGGCTTGCGGACTTGAAATTTCTATTTCGTCAGTATTGGTTTGTACAGCCGAATAATTTGAGTTTTGCAGGCAATGAAGTGCTTTTTGATTATCGGTTGTTTGTACTAAAATTTTTTTGATGATTTGGTTTGATAATTCGGTTGTTGTCAGTTCTTTAATAAGTTTTCCTTCGTGAATAATGCCGATGCGATGAGCAAGTTTCGAGATTTCGCCCAGTATGTGGCTGGAAAGAAAAATGGTAGAACCTTTTTGGGCAAGCTCAATTAAGAGGTTGCGCACTTGCACAATGCCTTCGGGGTCTAATCCGTTAATTGGTTCGTCTAAAATTAATAGTTTTGGTTCGTGTATCAGTGCTTTGGCAAGTCCTAACCGCTGTTGATTTCCGAGTGATAATGCTTGGGCAGGGGTGTTTTTGTATTTTGTGAGTTTTAATTTTTCGATAATATTTTCGATGGCGTTTTTGTCGGTCAAATGACGCAATTTGCCTATCACTTTTAAATTTTCGTAAACCGACAGATTGGGATACGAATAGGGCGTTTCAACTAAATAACCAATGTCGTTCCAGTTTTGAGATTTCGAAGTTATTGGTTTTCCGAAAAGCGAAATCGTTCCGCTATCGGGTTTAATCATTCCCAACAACATACGGATTAGGGTGGTTTTGCCGGCACCGTTAAGCCCCAGAAAACCATAAATTTCACCTTGTTTGACGTGAATGGAAATATTGTTTACCGCAAGGGTTGCCCCAAAGCGTTTGCTCAGTGAGTTGGTTTGTATAACTTCCATCGTGCTTGTTGTTTTTTTATATGATAGATACACTATAATTTGTGTGTTTTTTTGTAATGGATACGCAATAAATTGCGTATTTACGTAACGATGTTCTCCAAAAAACGCAACTACATTTCCGAAAAAACATAGCTACGTTTTTGAGAAAACATAACTATGTTTTTGAGAAAACCTAACTATTCTTTTTGGAATTCCAACGTATCGAGCATTTTTTTGAGGTCTTTGCCGGGTGTGAAAAGCACTTTGGCGCCTCTGATGCTTGCTGTGGTAACTTCTTTTTCGGAGGTTTTACCGTCGCTACTGATACTCACGCGCAGGCTCCCGAGTTCGCCCAAACGAACCGCATTGCCGTCGGCTAACGAACTCTGCATCACATCGACCAAAGCGTACAGAACGGCACGAATGTCGGCACCGCTTACCGTACTTATCTTTTCGATTTCTTTGGTGAGGTCAACCAATGTTTTTTCGCCCGAAATAGTGTTGGTGGCATAATACTTTTTGTCGCCTCCGCCGCTTACGCCAGGCTGTACCCGCTGAATTACTTTATACTTTATAGGCATAACAATAAAAATTTTAAATGAAACGATTTGTTTTAAAACTGCTACAAAGGTAACGTTTTTTTTATGACTTTGTTGTTTTGTTATATTATTTTGTTCATTTGTGTTTGTATCGTTGATTTTTAGTTTTACAATTTTATTGATTATGAAGTAAATAATTTTTCTTTTTCCGTATCTTCCTCAAATACAAGCCTACCTCTAAATAAATCATCAACAGAGTGAACCCAAATTTTGTGTCCACTCCATTGATAATCATATCTTTTTGAATTCTGAATTTCTTACAAATTCTCCTTAAAAAACGTTTCCAATTTATCAAACGGAATCACTCCTGCCTGATTGTCGTAAAAGTCGGTGTGCTTGGCGTTGGGAACAATAAACAACTCCTTGTTTTTGCTTCCTACGGATTGGTAGGCATCTTCGCTCATATAGCGGGAATGGGCGTTTTCTCCCGCAACGATAAGGGTCGGGACATCTATTTCGTGAGCATACGACAGCAATGGAAAATTTAGAAACGAAAGCAGTGTAGTGGCTGTCCAAACCTGATTGGAAACCGAACGCTCGTGGAAACCTCTCGGAGTTTTATAAAACTCGATATAATCGTTCAGGAACTGAGGAACTTTATCGGAAGGAGCGTCTGGCATCGGATAGCCAGGAGCAGGCATTCCCGTTTCGGCATCCGTCCAACGAAGCGCATTGAGCGAACGCTTCATTTCTAGACGCATTTCGGGTGTGTTACTGTCGAAATATCCTTTGCTAAAGACGCGAGACATATCGTACATTACCATCGTCGCCACCGCCTTTATTCGCGTGTCGATAGCCGTAGCGTTCAGGGCAAATCCGCCCCAACCGCAGATGCCAATAAGCCCTATTTTTTCTCTGTCCACAAAGGGTTGAAGCCCCAAGCAATCGACCGCAGCCGAAAAGTCTTCGGTATTGATGTCGGGTGAGGCTACATTGCGAGGTTCGCCACCGCTTTCGCCTGTATAAGAAGGGTCAAAAGCCAAGGTTACAAAACCTCTTTCCGCCATCATCTGGGCGTAAAATCCGGAGGCTTGCTCCTTTACCGCTCCGAATCCACCGCAAACGGCAAGAGCTGCAAGTTTCGTGTTCTCGCTGTTTTTCGGAAAGTACAAATCGCCGACAAGAACTATGCCGTAGCGATTTCTGAACGTTACTTTTTTATGTTCTACTTTATCACTTTTCGGGAAAATTTTGTCCCAACAATTATCGCATATGGATGTTTTTTTGTTTGTGTTCATATTGCTGAAATTTTAGTTTTATAATTAATTCATTTAAAATCATTTAATTCTTTCTTTTTCGTATTTTTCTCAAATACAATCCGATACACAGATGTATCAATAATGGAACTGCCCCAAATGTTGGCGAAATGAGTAGCGTTTTGTCGGGTGGAATTGTTGCGAATCCTTCGGAAATTAGCGGATTGAGAGCGTCTTCCATCGTGTGCATCAAAATGACCACCCACAGTGAACGCGAAAGGAAAAAGACTTCAGTGTACATAATCGTCCAAACACCGACTACCACAAAGCCATAAACAAAAAGCCAAAGTCCGCCATAAGGGAAAAATTGAGACAGATAGCCGTCTTCCAGAAACACCAGATAATAAGGGGCGTGCCAAGTCTGCCAAACCAACGCTACCACCAGATAAATCAACCATTCATTTTTGGTAAGTTGCTCCATTTTTAGGGTGAGATAGCCTCGCCAAACCGATTCTTCAAAGATGTTTTTGATAAATTCGGGTAGAAAAGCGGTTGCCAATATCGGTAAATAGGCTGTAAAACTAAACTTGCCCACATCTGCCCAGCCCAACATTTGCCCTATGCAAAGCGTTATACCGATAACCACCGGATAAACTGCAAAGGCAAATAAATACCAACGAGCGTTTTGCTTGAAATTTGGTTTCAGAGGAATGTCTTTCCAGCCATCTCCTCCGAAAAGGCGAAGCAAAAGCATACACAAAAGTGGTGTGGCGATAAAAATCAATGCTCCGAGCGATTCCAAATTCGAGGGCTGACCAAGCAACTTGTCCACCCCAACGCCCACCCAACCGCAAATGATAGCCACCAAGCTGAATAAGGCAACATTTCTGAAAGTTTTTGATTTGGTGTTCATATTGTTAAAGGTTTAAATTATTTTTCGAATGAAATTTCATTTTAGACATAGAAATGATATTATTTTAAAATATCCAAAATTTTCTCCTCATCATAGACAAACATTCCAACTGCGACCAGTGAAGCTATACCGTGAGCCAACATCCACGATTTAGCGATAATGTTCTTTACGCCTTCGTCGGATAATTGTCGGTATTCTTCTGAGTTTTTCATTATGTCCACTACTTGCTGACTTTCCGGAAAAATATCTGTAAGTTTTATATTCATAATATTATCCATATAGAAAGCCTTAAATAAAGCAGGTTCTGTATGAGCCATTTGCACATACCCCAATCCTAAATCAAGGAAAGAGTTTCCTGTTTTTGAATAGCCCAACATTGTGTTTTGTAAGTGAATAAGAGCTTTTTGGCAGACTTCGGCTTTGAGGTCGTCCATATTTTTGTATGTCCAATAAATGGGCTGTGTTGAACAACCGATTTTTTTGGCAATGTTTCGGGCAGAAAGCACCCCAAACCCTTCTTTTCGAACCATTTCAAAGGCATTTTCAATGATAATTTCTTTCGTTATTGTCGTTGTTTTAGGCATAATATTATTTTATAACATACATTATGTAACTATTGTTATATTTTATTACAAAAGTAATATCTTTTTTTGAACAGACAAATTTTAAAATAAAAAAGAACGCAATTTTATTCCTTTAATCTTGGAATATTATAAGTTATGTTATCTCTAAACCAAAAAACGCCCCGATTGGAGCGTTTTTATATCTTTTTTGATTATCATTCAGGTTCTGTGTAGGTTATATATCAATACCGATGTCGTTGGGGTCTTTGATAGCGAAATGGCGGTCGCTCTAAGGTTCGTTTCGTAGCTCAATCTCAATAGGAATGTTTTTGTTTTTCAATTCTTTATAAACTTCATCTACATTTTCGACTTCAATCACTGAATAACAATTGATTTTCAAATATTTGACATTTTGATGTGTCATTATTTGATAATATTCTGGGCTAAAAAAAGCACTTTCTTCCAGTATGATAAGCGGCGTTTGATTTTGTTTTTTCATCGTGTTTTTTTAGGAAAGACAAACTTAATAATAAATTTTATTATTGTTTTGGACTTGGACAATATACCTTTGGTGGTGTTAAGCTGTGAAGCGTATCTACCAAACGTTATTTTACTTCATCAATAGTAATACCTCCTTTTTGACGACTGACCTTTAAACTTTCTTGAAAAATGCAAAATCTTATCAAATGCCTCACTTCATCTTTCGGATTAAACTCAAATCAAAAAGAGCTAAAAAGCTGAAATACAGAGTTCCCAATGCAATCGCTGTATGAGGAAAATCTAAAAAAAGTCCACCGTGTTTTTTGGCATCTAAGTAACTTTGGGATTTGCGAAATCCTTCATCTAAGGCAAATTCTGGTACAATATTTTGCCCAAAAGCGACAAACATCGCAAGAAAAAAATACAGCATTACTGCGACGACAGATTGAGCCATTACTCTTTGTTGTACAGCTTCACTGGTGTTAAAAAATGCAAAACGCATTCGGTTAAACACGGTAACGCAATAAAGCGTAGTAATCGTCCAATCCGAAAACCCCATAATACTCTGAAAAGAATAGGCAAACAAGCCATATACAGGGAAAAATATAAACAAACTGATGCGTGCAGAAAACGCCACCATAAACACACCTGAATGTACCATTATAAACTCAAATGCCATTAAAAGACTGAATTTAAACACTTTATCAGCGTCCAAAGGCGTGGCGGAAAACCACAAACTTCCGTAATAAAATGCCATCAGCACCAAATTCAAAAATCCAAAATACTCAAAAGGTTTGTCCCAACGCTCTATCACACTGATTTTTGAGTTTTCTTTTTTGGTTGTTTTTCGTTTCATTTTTCACTAAAAATTGATGCAAAAATAGCGGAATTTTCTCTTCGTTTTTAACAAATTACGAAAAACAAGGGAGAAATATACCCCCTTGCATTAACCATTTAACATTGAGAATTATCCCTCCCACTCTTCTGGTTCGTGTTCGTTTACCCACCAACAGTTGAAAAACGCTGTTTTATGTCTTGTTGTGCATCATAGGTGTTACTTCGTAAGGACAAAAATACTAATTCCTTTGAAACGAATACGATAATCTGATAAAAACAGAAAGTGCATAACCCACAAACCAATCCTTTTTGGGTATAATGTAAGCCATATCTTTGCTCTGTTTTTTTTGCAAAGACAGTAAAAACATTCGGAAATACAAATGTTTTTATATGTTGTATCTTGTTGATTTATTGATATATAAAAGAATTATGGATAAAAAAATAAAACGATATACGAATATTATATATGTAGAATAAACGAAATTTTGTATATTTGCGCGTTAGCTGCAAGCGTAAAACAACGTTCGTGCTAAAAAACGACATTTCGGGAAAATCAAAAAATAACGAAACAATTTTTACCTAACTTTGTAAAATGAAATTTATATCTTTAATATTAGCCGTTTATGTATTGCTGTTATCAGCCGTACCGTCTTTTATTGAGGATAAATGTATGCAGGAACATACCACCGAGCAAGGACAAAACGAACAAGACGAAGATTGCAGTTGCTGTTCGCCTTTTTTCAGTTGCAATACCTGTACAGGCTTTGTAATAACCACATTCCATTTTTCAATTATACATACTATAAAACAACCTAAAAAAAAGTTAGGTATAATAACAGTAATTCCTGTTTCTGATTTTCCCTTTTCAGTTTGGCATCCCCCACAGCTTGCTTAATGTGTAGTGCTATCAGCATAAGCTAATTGTAAGTGGTGTATCGCACCGCTATCATTCATTTATTCACATTAAGTATCATTTTTACAATGAAAAAAATATTCATTGTGTCATTTTTTATGACACTCAATCTTTGTGTATATGCACAAAACACGTTCAAAGCTGTAATTAAAGACAGCGAAAAAAAAGAGCCTTTAATGGGCGTAACCGCACAGGTTACAGGCACTACAATCGCCACAATTTCCGATGAAAACGGACATATTATATTAACAGGTATTGCAAACGGTTTGCAAGAAATTCAATTTAGTTATATTGGTTTTACTCAACGTACCGACAGCTTTAATTTTCCGTTAGAAGATACAGCTCCGATTGAAATCCTACTTTATGAACAATCGGTAGATTTGGAAGAAATCGTTATTTCATCAACAAGAAGTACAAGAACTATCCAAAATATCCCCACACGTATTGAGTTTATAGGAAGTGAGGAGTTAGACGAAAAAGGCAATATGAAAGCAGGGGATATTCGTATGCTTTTGGCAGAAAGCACAGGCATCCACGTACAAACCACATCGCCCACAAGTGCCAATGCAAGTATTCGTATTCAGGGGCTTGACGGACGATATACGCAAATTTTAAAAGACGGTTTTCCTATTTATTCGGGTGCTTCGAGCGGATTGGGTTTGTTGCAAATTCCACCGCTTGACTTAAAGCAGGTTGAAGTTATTAAAGGTTCAACATCTACGCTGTACGGTGGTGGAGCAATAGCAGGTTTGGTAAATCTGATTTCCAAGACACCAACGGAAGAAAGGGATTTGCGTTTTCATTTAAACGGAACATCGGGCAGGGGTTTAGACATCAATGGTTTTTACGGACAGAAGTTTAAGAAAATCGGAACAACAATATTTGCTTCGCATAATCGCAACGGAGCTTACGACCCTGCACAAATCGGGCTTTCTGCCATTCCTAAATTTGAAAGGTATGTACTGAACCCTAAATTATTTGTTTACTTCAATGATAAAACAAAAATGAACTTCGGCATTAACACCACCATTGAAAACCGTTTGGGTGGCGATATGCTTTACATCAAAGGCAAAGGCGATAACACACACCAATATTTTGAAGAAAACAAAACACAACGCTATTCTACCCAATTTGTTTTTGACCATACAGTAAACGAAAACAGTTTTGTACAGATAAAGAACAGCGTAAGTTATTTTAACCGCAATACAGCTATTCCCAATTACGAGTTTGAGGGAACACAAACAGCCACTTTTACCGAAGCAAGCTATACCCACAGCAAAGAAAAATCGGAATGGGTAACAGGCGTTAATGTTTGGACGGACAATTTTAAAGAAAAGCAGATTACCGTATTTCCGTTGAGAGATTACAACCAAACCACATTCGGGGCTTTCGTTCAAAATTCTTTTAAGGCTACGGACTGGTTTCAATTGGAAACAGGTTTAAGAACGGATTACGTGATAGATTACGGAGCTGTTTTTTTGCCAAGAGTATCGGCAATTTTTAGGATTGCAAACGGATTGACTTCACGTATCGGGGGCGGATTTGGCTACAAAACACCAACCATTTTTACCGAAGAAAGCGAGCGCATACAATATCAAAACGTAATGCCTATTTATGATAATACCAATAAATTAGAAAAGAGCTACGGAGCAAATGCAGACATAAATTACCGTACTAATATTGGCGATGACTGGACATTTAGCATAAATCATTTATTCTTTTACACCTATTTAGACAATCCATTGTTGCTTCAAAATATGGCAACAAATACTTATCAGTTTATCAATTCATCGGGCTACATTCATACCAAAGGAACAGAAACAAATATCAAAATCGGTTATGATGATTTTAAATTGTTTTTGGGCTACACCTTTACCGATACCCGATTGCTGGAAAACGGAACAAGTACCGAAAATCCATTGACCCCAAAACACCGTGTTAATTCCGTACTGATGTACGAAATAGAGGATAAATGGAAGATTGGTTTGGAAGCCTATTATTTCAGCCCTCAAAAGTTGAATGACGGTACAACTGGAAAGGACTATTGGATGTGTGGCTTTATGGCTGAAAAAATTTGGGAACGGTTCTCTTTGTATATCAACTTTGAAAACTTCCTTGATACAAGGCAGACACGTTTTGACAACATCTATACAGGCACAATAACCAACCCTGTTTTTAGAGACATCTATGCACCGTTGGACGGATTTGTAATTAATGGTGGAATAAAATTTAAACTTTAAAATATGAACAAAACCATATTCAATATTACCAAAATGGATTGCCCCAGTGAGGAGCAATTAATCCGTATGAAATTGCAGGATTTTGATACGGTAAAGTCATTGGAATTTGATATTCCCAATAGGGAATTGAATGTTTATCATAGTGGAACCCCAGAGCCGATTTTTTCGGCTTTGGAAACCTTGAACCTAAATACAACGTTGATTTCAACCGAAGAAACTAACACAGTTGTTGAAACAGATACAAGCAATAGCCAACGTAAACTACTTTGGACGGTACTGGTTATCAACTTCGTTTTCTTTGGATTAGAAATGTTGTTCGGTATTTTTTCCAACTCAATGGGATTGGTAGCGGATAGCTTGGATATGCTTGCGGACAGTATTGTTTATGCTTTGGCATTGTTTGCTGTTGGGGGTACGGTTGCAAGAAAAAATAACATCGCCAAATTTGCAGGGTACTTTCAAATCCTGTTAGCCGTTATCGGTTTTGTTGAAGTTATCAGACGTTTTATCGGAATAGAAGCGATGCCCGATTTCAAAACAATGATTTTTGTTTCTGTTTTGGCATTGATAGCAAACGTACTTTGTCTTTACCTGTTGCAAAAGAACAAAAGCAAAGAAGCACATATGCAGGCTTCGATGATTTTCACGTCAAACGATGTTATAATCAATTCGGGAGTTATCGTTGCGGGAATTTTGGTCAATTGGTTAAACTCGAGTTATCCCGATTTGATTATCGGAGCTATTGTATTTGTAGTTGTGGCAAGAGGAGCGTATAGGATATTGAAATTGGCGAAATGAAACCGAAAGAACGCCAGCAGGTAACATCGGTTTTGCAAAAGAGCGGGTTAAGTGCAAAATTCAACGACAGTAATTATATCACCGCATAAGCCATTTTTATTTCCTTTTTTTGTAATTTAGCAAATAGAAAATGGCTTACGCTACGGTAGTGCTAAACTGAACTTTTGTGCTTCTATTTCCGCTCCTTCGCAAAGCCGTTTCCCGTTAGCGGGCATTGTAAAACGACAATTAAAATATGGTAACAGACAGAAAAGTAATTTTATACATCGCATCAAGTTTAGACGGTTACATTGCAAAACCAAATGACGACCTTAGTTTTTTATCAATCGTTCAACAGGACGGTGAAGATTACGGTTATGCAGACTTTGTGAAATCGGTAGACACAGTAATACTTGGGAGAAAGACTTACGACTGGGTAATGACACAAGTTCCCGAGTTTCCTCACGCTGACAAAAATTCCTTTATCATAACACGGACATCAAGACCAAGTGTTGGTAAGACAAGCTTTTACACGGACAATCTGAAAGACCTCATTTTAAGGCTAAAAAGTGAGCAGGGAAAAAACATTTTCATTGACGGTGGAGCGGAAATCGTAAACGAACTTTTAAAAGAAAATTTAATTGACGAATTTATCATTTCCATTATTCCAATTTTAGTTGGTAGCGGGACAAAACTCTTCAAAGACGGACGACCTGAACAAAAATTGGAACTCATCTCAACAAAACAATTTGACAAAGGACTAACTCAACTTCATTACAAGCGTGCAGACAATTGACCGACATAACGACGGACGACAAAAAGCCCGAACCGCTAACATCGGTTTTGCAATAGCGGGGTTGAAAGTTCAAAATTGGATATTTATGCTCCAAAACCCAACGCAAAGCCCGAAACCGTTGGGCGGTATATTATCCATTTTCATTTCGCTACGCTCCATTCAAAAGAGAGAAAATTAATCATCAAAATTGCACTTACTAATGGAATTTAAGAGCCCGTTTTTAAAATCCCCGTCTAAAAACATAAAACGACTTATCCAATAATCTTCAAATTTTACTGATATAATTCAGCGAATCAAAGGGGAATTTTTACATCATCATACTTTTTAAAACACGACCAGAAGAAGATATAAGAAATAATATACCTAAATAAGGAATAAAAAATGAAACAGAGTATATATAAGATTACTAAAATGGATTGTCCTTCTGAGGAGCAGATAATACGAATGAAGCTGGAAGGTATCACGCAGATTTCCGCTTTGCATTTTGACATTCCTAATAGAATGTTAAGTGTTTTCCATAAAGAAACTGCGGAGGAAATCACGCAGAAATTATTAGAACTTAATCTTGGAGCTTCTTTACAATCCACTAATAAGGCAAATGAAGAAGATATTATTGAAGAAAATACCTCGCAGGAACGCAGACTACTTTGGCAGGTATTAATTATCAATTTTATATTCTTTGTTTTAGAAATAGTTACAGGTTTTTTTGCTAATTCAATGGGGTTGGTGGCAGATAGTCTGGATATGTTAGCCGATAGTTTGGTATATGCGTTGGCACTTTTTGCGGTAGGGTCGGCAGTTGCATTCAAGAAGAAAGTAGCTAAAATATCAGGTTATTTTCAGTTGATTTTAGCCCTATTAGGATTGTTGGAAGTAGTGAGAAGGTTCATCGGATTAGAAGAATTCCCTCATTTTCAGACAATGATTATCATTTCCTTTTTAGCATTGATAGGAAATAGCCTGTGTCTTTACCTATTACAAAAGAGTAAAAGCCAAGAAGCCCATATGAAGGCAAGTATGATATTTACTTCTAATGATATTATCATCAATTTAGGAGTAATTCTTGCAGGAATATCAGTATATTTAAGCCAATCTAAATATCCTGACCTTATCATTGGTATTATCGTATTCTTTATTGTAGGGAAAGGGGCTATCAGTATTTTGAGACTGGCAAAATCATAGGAGGGAATTAGAAATAATTTCATTTCTCAAACATCAAAGAAATCCATCTCATACTGAAAAACTTCGAACGGAACTTCCTGATCATACTCCTTATAGATTTCTGACTTCAGGATTTTTCCATTGCAGTCAAAAATATTTTTTTGTATGGTAGCATCGTCTTCATTAATTGCTGATTTCCATCGGTATAGACAACAAAAGCCGTACTTGTCATATTCATAAAACACCGAACCGTGATGAGTTTTATCCGAATAAAAATATTTTATCGAGATGAGTCTGCCACTTTCATCGTAAAAGGACTCCGAATATCCGCTCAGGCGGTCGTTTTGGTGTTCGTGATAGCAAAAAATTTCTTGTCCTTTTTCGTTGAACTTTCGTGTGACTTTGGCGTAAAATTCTTCATTTTGCAAAGTCAAAATTTCAGAATTATTGTTGTTTTCATCATAAGTAAAAATTTGTTTTAGTTCTAAATTTCCGTCTGAATCATAATAAAGAGCCTGTATTTTTTTGCCATACGCATCAAATGTTACTTTTTTGTATTCGTAAGGTTCAAAATATTGATAATGAAAAATCCACTCCACAACTCCATTTCTATTTAGAAAAAACTCCTTTATGGAATATAAATTTTCTCTTCCTTCAATCACTGAATAACAATTGATTTTCAAATATTTGACATTTTGATGTGTCATTATTTGATAATATTCTGGGCTAAAAAAAGCACTTTCTTCCAGTATGATAAGCAACGTTTGATTTTGTTTTTTCATCGTGTTTTTTTTTAGGAAAGACAAACTTAATAATAAATTTTATTATTGTTTTGGACTTGGACAATATACCTTTGGTGGTGTTAAGCTGTGAAGCGTATCTACCAAACGTTATTTTACTTCATCAATAGTAATACCTCCTTTTTGACAGCTGACCTTTAAACTTTCTTGAAAAATGCAAAATCTTATCAAATGCCTCACTTCATCTTTCGGATTAAACTCAAATCAAAAAGAGCTAAAAAGCTGAAATACAGAGTTCCCAATGCAATCGCTGTATGAGGAAAATCTAAAAAAAGTCCACCGTGTTTTTTGGCATCTAAGTAACTTTGGGATTTGCGAAATCCTTCATCTAAGGCAAATTCTGGGACAATATTTTGCCCAAAAGCGACAAACATCGCAAGAAAAAAATACAGCATTACTGCGACGACAGATTGAGCCATTACTCTTTGTTGTACAGCTTCACTGGTGTTAAAAAATGCAAAACGCATTCGGTTAAACACGGTAACGCAATAAAGCGTAGTAATCGTCCAATCCGAAAACCCCATAATACTCTGAAAAGAATAGGCAAACAAGCCATATACAGGGAAAAATATAAACAAACTGATGCGTGCAGAAAACGCCACCATAAACACACCTGAATGTACCATTATAAACTCAAATGCCATTAAAAGACTGAATTTAAATACTTTATCAGCGTCCAAAGGCGTGGCGGAAAACCACAAACTTCCGTAATAAAATGCCATCAACACCAAATTCAAAAATCCAAAATACTCAAAAGGCTTGTCCCAACGCTCTATCACACTGATTTTTGAGTTTTCTTTTTTGGTTCTTTTTCGTGTCATTTTTTATTTTTTTGGCAAAAATAGGAGATTTTATTTATTTTTCACAAATTACGAAAAACAAGGAAGAATTATACCTCCTTATATTAACCATTTAGCATTGAGAATTATCCCTCCCATTCTTCCGGTTCGTGTTCGTTTACCCACCAACGGAAACCGCTAATACCTTTTATTTTCAATCGCTCAATGATTTCTGCTGTATGGTGTTGGGTATGCCGGATGCAGTTCAGATGCAATTCAAAACGCGAAACTGGATACCATTCATATCCCGAATCCGCTTCAAAAGGCAGAGTTTCAATCCGTTGTAGCAAGTTTTCATTCAGCTCATCAATAAACGAAAACAATTCTTCTTTGGTATGAAATCCCTCTACCACCACACCTGCATCAGGATTTTCCCATTCTTGCGAACCTCCAAGACTCTCTGCCCCTCTGATGTCTTTTTCAAAGGGTACAAAACTGGCGTCATTTGCCCCTAAATAATATTGTATTGCGGCAATGCAATGATAGGCAATTTGTCAATTCGGATTGTTGTACTCATCCGTATTCCATTGGTCTTCAGGAACTTTTTCCAAAGTTTTACGTAGCATTCCAAGGCTTGCTTTATACTGCGAAGCCAAAATCTCTGCGATTTTTTTGTTGTTCATTTTATTCTGATTTTTAGGTTGTTACTATTTTGTTGTGGGCTACATATCAAGACCGTAGCCTTTTGAAAAAGGAATTTTTACTGTTTCGTTGGCAAAAATACGATGGTGTTGAACAACCGATTTGCTTGGCGATATTTCGGGTAGAAAGTACTCCAAACCCTTCTTTACGAACCATTTCAAAGGCAGTATCCACAATGATTTCTTTGGTAATTGTCGTTGATTTCGGCATAATTTTATATCAAACTTGTTTAAACTTTTCGAATAAATGTTAGTATAATCCCTAGATACAACATAGCCATCCAAGTTGTGTTTAGGGTTTCATATCTTATAATCAATCCTTTAAAACCATCAAGCCACGCAAAACTTCTCTCTATTTTAAACCGATTTTTATATAATTCTTCGTCAAAATAAATATTTTCATTTTGTCCATTTCTGGGATTTTGTTTGATATTAGGTATTATTTCTTTTTCCTGTAAAAAACTTTTTAAGTCTCGGCTATCAAAACCTGCATCTGCATTGACAAACAAGCCTTTATGCTCTATTTTCGCTTCCTCCAAAAGATTCAAAATCTCTTTTAAAACAAAGTCTATATTATTCAAATCGTGATGATTACCGGATTTTGGACTACCCATTGCTAAAATTTGCCCCAAATTATCACACAGAAAGATAGAATTCGTGGTCTTTGACTTTTTTCTTAACTGATAACCAACAGATTGTCCTCCCATTCGACATCGAGTATGACTACCATCAAGTTGGACGCTTGATAAATCTAATTTTCTCCGATTCTCAAGCAACAAATTAAGCCAAATTCGCTTAAAACTACCATCTTTACTCCATTTATTGAAATAATAATAGACTGTTTGATAGCTTATTTTTTGGTCTTTAAAATACACTTCTACCGGAAGTTCCCTCCACTGGCAACCTGTTTTTAATCGTTTGACTATCAGAAGAAAAATTAATGATAAATCAAATTTTGTTTTAAATCCTCTTTTTCCAATACTCAAATGGGAAATAATCCATTTTTTTATTATATCTTTGCTCAAAGTTCCTTGATTTTCATTTTGTTATGCAAAACAAAAATGCTAAAAATTCTTGGAACTTTTAATTTTCCTCTTAAAAAGTTTAGACAGGTTTATTATAACTTTTTTTGAATGAGCAATATTTTAAATAAAAAAAGGAACGAAATTGCTCGTTCCTTTAAAATATCTTAGCTTTTCAGTCGCTTCGGATGTCGTGCATCCTTTATCAATGACAATCGCCGCACTTGCATTTCATTTTTCAGTCCTCAACCATTCCCTTCATACCCCTCGTAATAATACGATTGCTCAATGCCTTTGAAAATGATTTCTCTATTTTCAACCTCATCGGTTAGGTTTTCTTTTAATAAAAATCGGATTTCTAAATCATTTATGGGACTTCTTTCCATAGCTTGCAGATAAAGTGTTTTGTCCACAAATTGCCAATTTACTATCTTTTTAAGATTCTTTTTCAGCATCATATCCAACCAAATACGCATACTTCTGCCGTTGCCTTCCATAAATGGATGAGCGATGTTCATTTCCACATATTTTTGAATGATTTCCTCAAATGAGTTTTCGGGCATTTGCTCTATTTTCACCAAAATTTCGTTTAGATAAAGTGCCGTAGCAAATCGAAATCCGCCTTTTGAGATGTTACTCGTTCTTATTTTTCCTGCAAAGTCATACAATCCACCAAACAAATATTCGTGAATTTGTTGCAATCCCTTGGTCGTTCCGACTTCCATTTCATCAATAGCCTTACTTTCAAAAAGTTGGTAAGCCTTATTCAAACTCTCTTTATCGATATTTTTCATTGGTCAGATGCGTATTTTAGGCTGTAAAAGTACAATATATTTACTCTCTTTATGCGAAAAAACTTAATTGTCAATAAAATTTTAGAACAAACACACTAAACTATTCTCAATTTTGCGTGAGCAGTGAATATGCTTACAGTTTTAAGTCAATGACAATCACCACACTTGCATTTCATTTTTGAAAGTTCTATTTCAAAAGTAGAATGCTGAATATGTTCGTGTTGGAGAGTGTGTTTTATTTCCTTTTTGAGTTGGTCGATTTCCTCAAAAGTGCTGTTGTCTTCAACTACCAAATGTGCGGTAAGTGCGTTTTCCTGACTGCTAAGTGCCCAAATATGAATGTGATGCACCGAACAAACCCTAGGATGTTGCTCAATAATTTGCTTTATTTTGTCCACTTTTATGCTGTGTGGCACGCCATCGAGGATGAGTTTCACGCTTTCGGCAAGCAAATTCCAAGTGGAAATCAAAATCACCACCGCAACGACCAAACTCGTCAGCACGTCGGCAATGTCCCAGCCTGTGAAATAGATAATTACCCCCGATACAATCACCCCAACCGACACCAAAGCGTCCACCAACAGATGCAGAAAAGCTCCTTTTACGTTGATGTCCTGTTTTTGTCCTTTGTAGAAAAGAAAAGCCGATAAAGCATTGATAATAACCCCGATAGTTGCCGTTATGATAATCATATTACCCGTCATTTCGGGGGGAGCTTCAAAGCGTTCGATAGCCTCAACGATAATTTTCACGGCGATATACACCAGCAGCACCGCATTGATGAGCGATGCCAAAATGGAGGCTTTTTTGTATCCGTAAGTAAATGAGTACGTGGCTGCTTTCTGGGTTAGTTTCAGCCCGACAAGCGAAATAACCAAACTGGCAACATCGCTCAGGTTGTGACTCGCGTCCGAAATGAGTGCCAGCGAATTGATGCGGAAACCCACCACAAATTCGATAATCGTATACACCAAATTCAGTCCGATACCAATGTAAAAAGCTCGGTTGATGCTCTCCAAACTCGCTACGCTATGGGTGTGTCCTTCGTGTGAATGTTCCATTGCTTTAAATTTTTAGTTTGTTGTTTTTGAATAATTTACTTTCAATTTTATATTTATATTAATTTTTTTCCATCTTTTTTCCAACGATATTTTATAAATTGTTCGAATTCTTCCTCATCAGCATGTTCTAAAACAATTACTTGAGGTTTATATCCGCATTCTTTTTCAGTATCCTCAATTTCTTGAGAAATTACCTTAAATATATTCTTAACTTGAATAATATTATCATCAATAATCTTTTGTTCATTTTCAAATTCTTCATCTAATTGTCTATAAACTTTGGGAAAATATACCTGACTTGGTTGATCCAATATCAAAATTGATGGGATTTTAGATGATTGGGTTACACTGTGAAGATATAAAAAGCCTAGAAAAGTGGATAGGTGTATTGCTAGCCAATTTGAGCCACTTCCCATTTCTGATAATAAAATATCTTCATTATTTTTTACCTTATATTTCAAACTAAATTTTTCTAAATCAAAAGATATTTCTCCTGGTTTAAATTCTTCTTCAAAATCAAGCTTTTCACAAATAGAGGTCATTTTTGTACTTAAGGTTATTTTTGCTTTCTCCAACTTTTCTTTGAGATTATATGTAGCAAGCTTATCCTTAATACTATTAATTTCAGTTTCCAATTCAGAATAATCACTTTTATTATTCAATAAAATGTCATTCCTTTTAATGAAATTTAAAGCATTAGCTTCTGTTTTACCTTTTAATAACAATCCTCTTTCATACTCGCCTCTAGTATTAAACTTTGATATAATTTGTTTATTTAAATTATCTGCTTTATTCCTAAGATTCCTTATATCTTTCTTCAATCTATCTCGTTCCTTTTGTAACGAGATAGATTGTTCGGACATATCATTTACATATATTCCTATCTTTTTGAACTCATCCTCTAACATTTCGTTAGATTTCTTTATGGTCAAAATCTTCTCATTTATTTCCTTAACGTCTTGCTCACAAAGTGGGCAAGAAATTTGTCCAACATTTTGTTCAATTGATGCTAGTGCTTTTAGTCTATCGATACTTTTTGAATAATTTTGAGATACATCATTATTGGACTCTATTGCGTAAATCAAGTTTTTGACTGAACATAGCTCTTTGTTCTTCTCAAATATTAAATTATCTATTTTCTTCAGTTCTTCATTGAAATTTTGATCGCCTAATGAGTTTATATTGGGTAATGGTAAATCTTTAGCTAATTTTTTAAGTTCTGATAAGTCAATATCATCTGGTAGTTTTTTACCAATTATAGTATAGTATATTGATATAGAATTAAAAAGATCTTCTCTTAATTGTTTATTATCAATTTTCAGTTTCTCATCAATCTTTTTCTTTTGATTCAATTCTTTTTGCTTACTTTCTAATGTTCTCTGTAACTTAAAAAAGTTAGCATCTCCCCACCCCATTAATATAGGATAATCATCAATTGTTTTTTTTCTTTTATAAAAATCGTCGAACCTATAAAATAAGCTATGTTTATTAGCAATCAAATTTTGATGTTGAAAAATAAAAGGAATGAAACTCCTCATTGTTACTTTTCCTCCCGATTTCCTTTTATCCTCATCTTCGCTAGTTCTCGTATCCAAAATAGAAATTCCTATGTGTTTTTCAAATTCCTTCTTAGCCTCTTCTATATCAATTTGATTTTTGCCTTTAAAGTACTCCTTTGAAAAATTTTCTATGAATTTCAAATTAGTTTCAACATTAAAGTACACTTGACTACTATTTTTATTTCTTGCAATTACTAAATATTTTTCTTTTACTCTGATAATTAAACAATAAAGATTAGTCCAATCCGTTATGATTCCCTTTGGAATTGTTGATTTTTTAGCAAATAGACAATAATCAATAATTTCAATTATTGCACTTTTACCTGTTTTAGAATCTCCTGTAATTATATTCAATCCATCATTAAATTTTAGTACTCGTGACTGCTCATTATCATTGAAAAGAAATATACGGAATATTGATGCTTGCATAGTTTTATAAATTGAAAAATATTTTTCTATAATCTTCTTTTGAAAAAATAGAACCTAAGTTGAATGCTGCTTTATAATAATCTCTGAGTGTACTATTCTCCTCTTTTGAATAAGTTAGTTCTTGATTCTCTTTTAAAACTAAATAATCAGCAATTTCAACATTGTAGGTATTAGATAGTGTAATCAAAGCCTCTTTCGTTTTTATTTTATAATTAATTATAAGATCGTCTATTATAATTAGTTCTCTTTTAACTTCTTGATTTAAAAGAGTATTTAATGTACTCGTCTTTTTACTATTTGTAAGTTTGCTCCTTATTATATCATTATAAACCATTGGAAGAATAAAATATATAAGTTCTACCTTTAACTGATTACTTTTTGAACCAGCTAAAGCCATCAACAATAACTTAGAAGTAAACAAAGGGTTAAAAAGAATATTTTCTATCTGCTTTATGTTCATATATCAGTTTCTTTATACAGCCATTCAAAATCAGTAGTTTCATTTATATTATAAATTCTACCATTTCTAAAATACATTTCAGTTCCTGTAAATCCATTAATATCTCTATGAGGCTTCTTGATACAACTGAAATAAACCTCTCGTGATTTTCTTATGTAAGTATCATCTTTGAAAGATTCAATTGACAAGTCATATAAGGCAGAACTTTTTTCATTTTTAATTTCATATTCTATACCTGACTCATAGGATATTACATTCTCTTTCAG
Organism: Capnocytophaga stomatis; assembly: GCF_002302635.1. Lineage (NCBI taxonomy): Bacteria > Pseudomonadati > Bacteroidota > Flavobacteriia > Flavobacteriales > Flavobacteriaceae > Capnocytophaga > Capnocytophaga stomatis. The sequence goes on along the minus strand of NZ_CP022387.1, from coordinate 2,237,840 downwards.
AGTAGGATTTATTTTTAAAATTTGTTGATAAGCCTGTTCGGATCTGGCATAATCTTGAAAAGCTTGATGTAAATCGTTTTCTCGAATTGATATTGATTTTAATTTTTCAATAAACTTGTACCCCTTTGTTAGATTTGTATCATCTCTTTTGGGTTCTTCGATTGTAGGAAAAGGAAAATAATCTTTTGTGTATTTTGACAAATTAACTCGCAAATCCGAATTGAAGTCTGTAATATTAATCTCCCACTTATTGGAGTCATCTATAGCTCTTGAAACAAGATATTGAATAAGTACACCAATCGCTGGTTTTCTAAATTCATCAGGTATTAATTTGAATACTGAGTGTTCCTTCAATTGTTCAAATTTTTCGCCAATTTTCGGTTTACTACTATCAATGGTAAACTTTTCTAAAATATCTACTAAATTAGCCTTAGAAATCCCTCTAGTATCAAAAATTATATTTTTAAAGTGCTTGGAAGTTTCTGAGACGGGATGAGCCTTAAGCTTACGATATTTATTTTTTCCGTCAAGTTTATTCCAGCCATAGAATATACTATTCTCTGGTATTTCTTGTGTAGTATGTAAAATAAACTTATCATTTGCTTTTAATTTAGAGTATTCAACAACAATATTTTTCAAAGTTTTCCAAACGTCAACAGAATTACTAGTAAGATTTGATTCTCCTAAATGATGTTTAACTTCAATGGAATCACCTCCATATTGAACATCTCCAAAACATTCGATATACACATATTCTCCATCTTTTGCATTTAAACAATATTCTAAAGCAATTAATTTTTGATATTCAAATCCTAATTGCTTTTTAGTGGAGTCATTATTTAAAATTTCACGCATATTTTATCATAAAATTACAATGTTTTACCTATAAAGATACTCTAAAAAAACTTTCATATCTTTCAATCTCAGTTATACTCGTGTTTAATATCTCTCGCAAAGATATAATTTTTTCACAACAAAACCCTTTCATTTCGTAAAATTTGCTAAAAAAACAAAAAAACTATCCTTTTTCAGAATAGTTTTTTGTTAAGTTTCTTTCAATTACTTCAACTTTCCAAACTTGCCTTGTTCAAAATCTTGGAAGGCTTGCACGAGTTCGGCTCGGGTGTTCATCACAAACGGACCATAAGCCGCAATGGGTTCGGCAATCGGTTCTCCGCTAAGCACTAATAGCAAGGCATCAGAAGTGGCTTCCACAGTGAAATTTTCACCATCGTTTTTGAATAACACAAAATGGTCGGCTGCAATTTCTTCCTTCTCGTTTACGCGGATGCTTCCCTCCACCGTTACCAAAGTTGTGGTGTAATTTTGTGGGAAAGAAAGCGTGGTTTTTGCTCCTTTTTGCAAACGCACATTGTACATATGGATAGGACTAAAAGTAGAAGCCGCACCTTTCACGCCGTTGTATTCCCCAGCAATGATTGCTACTTCGCCCTCGGCTATCGGAACTTTGGGAATATCCGCATTTTTTATCGCCTGATACTTAGGCGGAGTGGTTTTGTACTTTGCCGGAAGATTCACCCACAACTGCATCATATGGAAAAGTCCGCCCGATTTGCTCCACTCGGTTTCGTGAAATTCTTTATGTAGAATACCATTTCCGGCGGTCATCCATTGTACATCGCCTTCTCCGATTACTCCGCCTCCACCCGCACTATCGGCGTGTTCCACCTTGCCTTTGTAGGCGATGGTTACGGTTTCAAAACCCTTATGCGGGTGTACATCTACGCCCTTCGGAATTTCGCTGGGCGGAAAAACATAAGGTGAGTTATAATCCATCATAATAAACGGATCCATACGCTCCATAGAAGAAGTTCCAGGAATGAAATTATGCACGCGAAATCCGTCCCCCACAAAATGCGGTGTTCCAGGACGAACGATTTTTTCTATTGTTTTTGTGTTCATAGTGTTCTTTTTTTAATTTGTTATTTATTGTTTTACAATGTGAAATATTAGCTATAAAACATTGATTTCATCATCTATTTTCATATTCGTACTTTTGTCTTGAAACAAAAGTACCAAAAATTCAAGACTATGGATACTTCTCTAAAAATCAAATCATTTCACTGAAAATCTCCAAACTCGTTAACGCTCAAACAGTGGATATTTTCTACGCTCCATTCATTGATTTTCTTAACGCTTCGTCTCCAATGTCAATGGAATATTGGAAAAGTCATCATTATAATATATCAACGCAAAAAGTATTTTCATTACTCGTTTTTCTTAAAAATATTGGTTTTATCCAAGTTCAGAAAAGGATTATTCAAATTGGGATTATCTTCAAAAGTATAATTCGACATTCTTCTTCTAAATAATTCATTACGAAGATTGATGACTACTTTTTCCAAATCTGCCATATTTTTGAAATCTGTTTCTTCAAATATAATCTCAGAATCTAAAATTCCTGCGATTTTCTTTATTTTGAGAATTTCTTGTTCTTCAATAGTTGCATCTGCCAATATTGCTCCCACAGCAAAGAGATTCAATTTTTCAATGGCTTGTTCGGCATTATTCGCAAATTCAAACACAACTGAAGTATATACTTTTGCCAACTCTCTGATGAAAGTTTCTTCTTTAGAAACAATCAAAACAACATTTTTTTTCATTGTTTAATCTCCTTTTATTTTTCTGATACAAAGATACGACTATATGCAATACATTTTTCAGTAATAGAACATTATCAAGTTAATATAATTTTATATAGTAATTGATTTCTAGATGTTTATTTTGAAAAATGTAGATATTCAATATTTTTCTATTTGCCAATATTGTCTATTTTTGCAATCTAAAAAACTTTTGATGAAAGAAAACAACGAAAATAAATACACGGAAATACAATCGGTTTTAGATGCGATTGAAGTTATTGGCGGGAAGTGGAAATTTCCTATTATTTACAGCCTCTGCGACCATACCAAGCGGTTTAAAGAATTGGAAAACGAACTAAAAGGTATTTCACCCAAAGCTCTTTCCAACGCTTTGAAAGATTTGGAAATGAATGGACTAATACATCGCGAAGTGTTTCCCACCGTTCCCGTTACGGTAGAATACAGCCTTACGCCCTACGGCAAAGACCTAAAGCCTGTACTTTCTGCCCTACAAGAATGGGGCAAAAAACACCGTGAAAAAATCGTGGAATCTTGTAGGGAGGAATCGCAAACAGCATACATCCGCTCCGAAACAGAAAAATAGTACATATATGGAAAAAATAAAAATAAATCATTCAAACCACCCTTTTTATGCGTCTTTTAAAGAACTTTATACCACGAGTTTTCCTATTTTTGAACAAAGAACAGAACCTCAGCAAGAATACGCTTTCAGTTGCGAAAAATATCATCTGATAGGCTATTGTGACGAGGAAAATTTCGTAGGATTTATCGCGTATTGGGAGTTTGATAACTATTTGTATATCGAACACTTAGCCATAAATACAAGTTTGCGAGGCAAAGGCTATGGCAGTCAATTACTAAACGATTTTATCAGTTCGACTTCCAAAATTGTGCTATTGGAAATTGACCCTGTGATTGATGAAATTTCCGAAGCACGATTGCGATTTTACAAAAAGTGTGGTTTTTACAGTAATCCCTATTTGCATAGTCATCCTGCCTACCGAGCTGATTATCCGCCTCATAGGCTTATTGTACTCACCACCCAACGACCAATCACAGCAACAGAATACGAACAGTTTTCACACGATTTGAATTCCGTTGTGATGAAATTTCTGTAGTATTTCAACTTAAAAAATTTAGATTTATAATATTTCATCAATATTCGCATACAAAAAATGAACATTTCTTTATTTGCAAGCTTTTATCAGCCTTCGCAGCTTACTACTGAAGAGATGGAAATTCTTGCCGAAAAACACCAATATTGGGAAGTTCCTAAGGGGACCATCATCTTAAAACAAGGCGAAATCTCCAATGAAAATTATATCATCGAAAAGGGCGTAATGCGTTCCTACACCTTTGATTCGGACAACAAGGAAATCACCACCCGACTTTTCTTCGAAAATGAATTAGCCATAGAAACACTTTCCTTTTTTGGGAGAATGCCCTCGCCCGAGTTTTTGGAAACGGTTACCGATTGTAAAATCTGGCGTTTCCACTGGGATACGGTGCAAGAACTTTACCATACAATGCCCTCCTTTCGTGAATGGGGACGCTACTGGATGACACGCGAATTATTTCTCTCCGAAACCCGAATGCTTGATTTTAAAACCCTTAGTGCCGAACAACGCTACCAAAAACTCATACACGAAAAACCCAAAACCCTACACGAAGTACCTCTGAAATACATCGCCAGTTTCTTAGGCATCACCGATTCTACTTTGAGTCGAATTAGGAAATTGAAGTGATTTTTTGCCCTATGTCAAGTGATAAATCAGAAAAACCTTCATAGTTTTGCCTCATTAACTTAAAATCATCTAAAAATGAGACACTTATTAAAAAATACTTGGATTTTTGTCCTATTGGCAATTGTTTTCGTAGGTTGTTCCAAAAGTGAAGGCTCGGACGACGGGAGTTATTTTATAAAAATGCGGGTAGATGAAAGAGCCGTGGTTTGCAAACCTATCAACGCGTATTTCATCAAATATAGGGCAACCGTAGGCAATGAAGAGAAAGATTTAGTGCATATTACATTTTCCTGTCCAGCAAATAATGATCCTTTGGAGACCGTCACTGCAAGTATGACCGATTTTAAAGGGCTCGGAACTTACAATCTGAATCCAGAAAACCCTCAAAATTCGGCTCAATACGCCAAAAATGTTACCATTGCCGATGAAGTGTGCGGTGCTGTGGAAGGGGAAATCACAGTTACGGGAGTTACCGAGGCTAGTATAACAGGTACTTTTAAGTTTACAGGAGTGAATCATACGAATTCAAAAAGTGTAAAAATTACTGACGGAAGTTTTTATCTTCCTTTGAAGAAATCTTAATTTTATCAAAGCAAAAGGACAGAATTTAATTTTATTCTGCTCTTCTTTGAATCAAACAAAAACAGAATGAAAAAATATATTTTTCTGATTTTATGTATTTTACCTTCGTACATTCTGGCACAAAAGCAGGTTTTCCCAAAAGAAAAATTTGACGCAAAAGATGCAGAAAACAAATTAGCGTACGGCAACAGTACCATAAAAGGGGTTGCCGTTACCAGAGAATACGCTCACGCACGAGGCATCAAGGAATTTACAGGGGAGAAACACCTCGCTCCGAAGGGTACTGTGGTGATGCTTTTTCCTGTAACAGATTATTTTAAAGCCTATTATAAACTTAGAAATAAATACAAAGAAAGTATCAAATATGTAGCGGCAATTTCGGCGGAGGCGTTCAGTTATCGTATCGAAACCCAAGTGGGCGACAATGGTGAATTTGTTTTTGAGAAAATGAAACCAGGCAAATATTACATCGAAACCACAAGTTTTCAGTATGGCGGAACAGCAGTGGGGCATCGTGAAATTGGCAGAACACACTACTGGAACGGCTTAGGGCATTACAAAGGTTACGACCCCATTTACGAAAAATACAATTATAACTATACAGGAATTGCCGTAGAAAATGCTTTTGTAGAAATCAAAAAAGACGGAGAAATTAAAAAAATCAAACTTTAAAATTTTAATTATGAATAAATTAAAAAGTAAAATAGCTTCTACCATTGTAGTTTTTATGCTTTTGATGGGGTACAATGCAAACGCTCAAAAAAGAACCTTTCAAAGGGTGAAAGCCGGATACAGCCACGGAATGCCGAAACTGAGTTTAGACAAATTAGGTGAATTGGAAGCCAAAGGTTCGCACGGTTTTTATGCCAATTATTCACTTGAAATCCGATTTGCGGAGCGTTTCGCCTATTTTATGGACCTTTCATACGAACAAATACACTCGGAATTTACACCTACCCTACCCACTGCTTCCGTCAAAAATACCAACGGAAGTCTCAATGTAGCTTTGGGACTAAAATTTTATCCGATATACAATTTGGGAATATATGCTGGAGGCTTCGGTGGATTTAATCTTGTCAATAACATAGCTATTTCGTCCGACACGATAAAAAAAGACGAAATAAATGATTTGGAAGAGGCTTTTGATAAGAGTTTAAAGAGTGGTTACGGCTTGCGTTTTGGGGCGGATTATCGCTTTGTAGATAACTGGTTTGTAGAGGTTTCGTATAGCTGGGGCAACAATCAAGAAATTAAACAAGCCAGAACACTCAAAGAGATAGGTAACTACCGTCTAAGCTACATCAGTGCTGGAATTGGATATCGCTTTTAGGAAACCAAAATTTATTTTTTGCTCTATGTCAAGTGATAAACTCAAAGAAGTCCATACCTTTGGTGTAGTAATCTTGTAAATTACAAATACTGTTAAAAAGAAAAGACGCCGTGGGGGCGTCTGTGGAGGTGGAGTTGTATTGGATGTTTTTGGGGACTTAAGATTTATTATCAATTCATCTGTAATAGCTTAGAAACATCTTCGGCGTGGATACGGCAATAGTACATTACATAAGCAATGTAAGGAACAAAAAGCAAAATACTCCACAACAAACCTTTGGCAAAGGCTTGGTAATTTGCGTTTTTCACAAAAAGATAAATCACCCATAAGATATTCAAAGTCATCACGATATGCGACATTTGAGCAAAAATATTGGCTCCGCTCCAACCAAAAGTAAACATTCCCATCGTTCCGAAATAATACATCGGCAAGAGGGCAAGAGGCAACAAAACTGCTTTTTTCTTCCATATAAACAGCAGAAAACAAAGCAAATATACCAAACTTGAAGGCGAACAAGCGTTCAGCATCGCCCATTGTAACAGGCTTACTTTCAGCTGTGCAAAGAAATACCACGAGCCACTGAATGTCAGCAATAACAGTAAAAAAGCCAACACCATTCCGATTGTTTTTTCTGTTTTTGTAAGTGTCATAGCTAATTATTTTATGGGTAAATAGATTTCGGTTTTAAGTTTTTCAGGCGGTGTTTTTCGGGCATCGTTCAAATATTTTTCAAAAGGAACAATACTGCGAAGTTCGTAACCGCTTTCGGGCAACCATTTTCCGAAAATTGTGTCGTACACTTTCCCTAAATTGTCGTATGCACCCTGATAGTGAAAAACGGCGTATTTGCCTCCCTCAATTTCTTTCACCCCAACCTCGCCCTGAGGCTTGGCAGGTTTGTGAATCGCCAAACAGATGTCTGACCGCTGTTTGTCTCCCTCCGTAATTTTAGGGTCATCGTGCGAGATGCAAATATGTTCAATACCTGCCGTAAAGAGCTTATTTTCCTTAACGAAAGCCCAAAGTTTGGCGTAAGTATCGCCGTAATTGAGTGTTCCGTAAGTTCCTGTAAGGGCAATATAAACAACTTTTTTCGGCTCTAAATCAATGATTTTTGGAGCTTTCAGTTTGATTTCCGCAATAAATTCTTCTTTTCTCATAATATATACTGTTTTATTGTTTCTGTATTCGGTAGGACTTACGCCGTAAAACTTTTTAAAGGATTTGGATAAAGACGAAAGCATCTCATAGCCAACTCTTTCCGAAATCTGCTCAACCGACAGATTAGAATATCGGAGCAAAATCGCCGAAGCCTCTACCCGCAGACGCGTAATGTAAGCACCAACAGATTCATTTACAAAGGCTTTGAAAATGCGATGGAAATGAAACTCTGAAAAATTAGCAATTTCGGCAAGGGTTTTCAGTTCTATTTTTTCATCTAAATGAGTGCCGATGTATTCGAGAACTCGGTTGATACGCTCGTGATAGTCCGCTTGTGTAGATTTTGTATTCATCAGTATTGTGTCTTTTAAATTTCTGAAACAAAGGTAATAAGGTTTAAAAGAATTTTGTTTTTCCTATCTTGCGAAATTGTTTTTTGAAAAGATTTTTTTTATCTCTGTTGCAAAAGAAATTTTGTAAAGTTTATAAACGTGTCGGAAAATTATAAAAAATAAGGGCGAAAAAATTTTCGCCCCTACTATTGCCTAATCCCTATTTTCTATTCCCTACTTACTCAAATACATTTTCCTTCTTGCATAGAGTTCATAGAATTGGTAGTCTTTGAGGTCGTCTGTGAAAATAGGTCTATGTGTGGTAAAAGTTTCACCCTTCAAAAATAATCATCCAAGAGATACCGAACTTATCTTTGAAATCTCCGAAATAGCCAAAAAACTGCTCTTCCATAGGCATTTCTATTTCGCCTCCTTCGGAAAGTGCGTGGAAAAGACGGTCGGCTTCGGCTTTGCTATCTACGGAAATACTCACATAGTTGTGATTGCCCGTAACAAGTTTTTGCCCAAGCGATTCGAAAATGTCCGAACCCATTAGTTTATCGTTTTCGCCTATGGGAAGCTCAATGTACATCACGCGGTTTTTCTCATTTTCAGCCACTTCCATCGGAGTTTCATCAGAACGAACCACCATTGTAAAATCGCCCCCGAAAGCCTTTTTGTAAAAATTAAACGCCTCTTCGCAATTCCCATTAAAATTCAAATACGGATTGATTCTTGTTGCCATTTTTTTATCGTTTTAATTATTAAGAGCAAAAATAAGCAGTTAGAACGAAAAAAATCTTGCCATAAGGCAAGATTTAATATATTTTCAAAAGTAAATTCTATTGAAAATAGGACTCTACAGAATCAAAATTAACAATATCATTATCATAATTAGAGTCAATAATCAATCTACATTTTCTATATAGTTCTTTGGAAAATATTCTCAGAGGAATATTAGGTCTAGCTTCTTCTGGGGTAAAAGCGGGATTGATGTAAATGATGTCACTATGACTTGGATTTCCTTCATCCGTTTCATCAATAATATTTCTATTAATCAAATAGTTTCCCTCATTATCTAGAGGGGTAAATTCCAAAATAGATTCAAATTGAGATCTAATTTTTCTAAACTCATTACAAGCCAATAAATAATCTTCCTTCTTAAAAAGCACAAAGCCTACAAATATTTTATTATTAATCGACTTTGCTTTATTTTTGCAAAATTCAAAATTTGAATATCCAATCCGCTGTAATGAGATTCCTACTAAACGTGTATCCAAAAAAACATCTCCATCTATTATTTTATCGGGAAGTATATTTTTCTTTTTAAAATTATCTTGGAAAACGAAACGCAATAATATTTCAGAATCATCAATATGTTGAGGTACAAGCATTTATTCTAATTATAAAATTTCACAAATTCTTTACTCAACTTTCCAAAAATTTTATTTCTTTCGTTCCTTTCTTCAGGGATAAATACTTCTTCTTCGATTATCAAATAATCACCATCCTTCTCACCAAAATATCCAAAAGAATCTTCCCCTATTTCAATAGTAAAATTAGAACTCTTTGTTTCGTACTCTAAAATAGCTGTTCCATATGAGGATTCGTAGATATTGTCTACATCAAAATTGATTAAAAATAACTCAGGTAAATTATGAATAATATCCAATGCGTTTCTTTTTACAATTTTATTTGATATTTCTAATTCTTTTATTATCTGTTGTTGCTTAACCTGACTAGAACTATTTTTTAAAAAATAGGTTTTTACAAAGGGCTCTGATTTTTTATACAAACACTCAACATTGGCAGGTGTACTACTCACATAAGACTCCAAAAAACTTTGTTTCTTTGCATCTGAAGACAAAGAAGATACTATTAGAGTTGTTGCGGCAATTAGCATAATTGAATATTTTTAATGTAAATTGATATTTTTTTTAATTTCTGAAGTAAAAATCTTGTCCAACAATTCTATATTTTTCGAATGTGCTTCATTAAATAACTCTTCTAAAAAAGACTTGTCATATCCTTTAAAATCTTCTAATTTAATGGCATATATATGATTAATAATAACTCTTTTAACATCATTATTAAACAAAATTTCTGTTTTTTCTTCCCTAAATTTTTCTTTGGGATTGTGTTCCGACTGCGAAATTATAACCAAAGTCCCATTATGTGATTGAATAAAATTAGAATTCATTAACTCAGCATCTTGATTAAAAATCGAAGACACAGGAATTTTTTCATCTGATTGCCAAATAAATTCATCTATATAATTTAATGACATTGCCTCTACATAAAAAGGATAAACATTTGCTAATGAATCAATATTTCTAAAAAATCTTTCTTTGAAATTCATCCAATTAGTATAATCTCTTGTTTCAAAACTTATTTGAGATTTACTTTTATCATTTATATTTTCAATCTTAAGCACATTAACGCTACTTCCAATTTCATTGAATTCTTCAAACACAAAACCAAAAATTTCATCACTTGATATATGCAAGCCATCATTGTGCAGATTAATGGTCTTTGAAGAAATCAACCCTTTTTTTTGATACTCTGATAATGCTTTTTTTTGATTAATTTTATCAAACACATCTTCAGGTTTAATCAGCGATTGAGGCAAAAAAATATTCGCACTTACTCTACTAATTGAGTGGTTTCCAGCAACAGGTATAAACATTTATGTCTAAAATAATTTACTTTAAGCGACAAATGTAAAGAAAAAAAATGTATTTACAATATATTTTAAAAAAATAATATTATAGTCAAATCTCCTTTCGGATTCTACTCAGCGAAGTATCGGTAATTCCCAGATAGGTGGCGATGTGCTTTAATGCCACATTTTGAAGTACTTGTGGTTTTTCTTTGAGGAACTGCAAATAACGGTCTTTGGCAGGAAGCGTAATCATTTCGAGGAAACGGCGTTGGGTTTGGAAGAGTTTTTCGGTCATAAAAAGTCGCCCCCACTCGGAAAAACCTGCGATGGAATGGTACAAAACTTGGAAATCGGCAAAGGAAACTTCCCACGCCGTGCAGTCGGTCAGGGCAACGATGTTTTCTAAACTTGGCTCTTGTTTAAAAAGCGATAATTCATTGATAACGAACTCCTGCTCACAGAAAAAACCCGTAGTGATGTCGTTTCCATCATAATCATACACAAAACTCCGAGCAATGCCAATTTGCAAAGCAAAATAACTTTTGGAAATTTCGCCTTTTTGTAAAATAAAATCTCCTTTCTTGAAACTCACCTGCCGATGTACTGCCTTGATTTGTTCAAGTTGAACAGTCGAAATCAGCGGATGGGCGTAAAGTGTGGAAAAATCAAAGGTGGTTTGCATTTTGTGTTCGGTATTTTACGGTTTAGATATTAAAAATGATTCATTGGGCAGTCCTTGCACAAAGATACATTTCTCTTTATTATTCACAAAATAAAATCTTTATAGGAAAACAAAACGACCTTTTCACTGTAGTGAATTGCTTCGCCATAAAACTTTTCTACTTTCGGACATTTGCCCTCTTAAAAAGTTGTCTTTGTGAGTTGAGTGTGCCTAACAAAAAAACAATTATTTTTCATTATTGCTTAAAATTTCTAAAAAAAGTATATCTTTGCCGTTGAGACTTTGGGGGTGTCCACCAATCAAGTGGGCTGAGATTTTACCCTTTGAACCTGATCTATATCATAATAGCGTAGGGAATAAGTGAAAAAAATATCTTCTTTTTTGAATATCTTTCATTAGGTATTTCAGAAAACATTTCCGGAGTTCAGCAATCTTTTATTTTTACCTAAAAAGAAAATCGGAAATGGAAATTACTATCAACAATCAATCGGTTTATTTTGAAAAACAACCTCTGTTGGAAGAATTGGTGCTTTCGTTTACCAGCGGAAAAACCAATGGTATCGCTGTTGCTCTCAACGGAAAAGTAGTCGCCAAAGAGCAATGGGCAGCTACGCTTGTAAACACTTCGGACAATGTGCTTATCATCACCGCAACACAAGGAGGATAGGTCGTCGCAATTTATTCAGAGTTAAAAAATAGATACAAATAATCAATTAAAACATCATACAAAAATGGAAATTACAACCACTCCTTTTCCCAGTTCAAAAAAGATTTATGTGGACGGAGAGCTACACCCGATAAAAGTGGCAATGCGTGAAATAACTCTTACGCCTACGCATCTTGCTAACGGAAATATAGAAGAAAACCCGCCAATTACGGTCTATGATACTTCAGGAGCTTATACCGACCCGAACATTACCATCGATGTACGCAAGGGATTACCTCGTTTGCGTGAGCAATGGATTTTAGACCGCGGTGATGTGGAAATTCTCGACGAGGTTTCTTCCGATTTTGGAAAAGAACGACTCAACGACCCTAAAACCCAACATCTTCGTTTTGAATACAATCACAAGCCTAAAGTTGCCAAAGAAGGTAAAAATGTAAGTCAGCTGTACTACGCCCGTCAGGGAATTATCACGCCCGAAATGGAATATGTTGCCATTCGCGAAAACCAACGCATCGAGCAGTTGCAAAACGCGCCTAAAGGACTTGCCAATCAGCATCCGGGGAACAGCTTCGGAGCCAATACGCCCGTGGGAAAAATTACGTCCGAGTTTGTTCGCTCTGAAATTGCTGCAGGTCGTGCTATTATTCCGTCAAACATCAACCATCCTGAATGCGAACCTATGATTATCGGACGCAATTTCTTGGTAAAAATCAATGCCAATATCGGAAACAGCATCGTAACTTCGAGCATCGAAGAAGAGGTAGAAAAAGCCGTATGGGCTTGTCGTTGGGGAGCGGATACCATTATGGATTTGTCCACAGGAAAAAACATACACGAAACCCGCGAATGGATAATCCGCAACTCGCCCGTGCCGATTGGTACAGTGCCTATTTATCAAGCACTTGAAAAAGTAAACGGAATTGCAGAAAATCTTACTTGGGAAATTTTTAGAGATACGCTTATCGAACAAGCCGAACAAGGAGTTTCGTACTTTACGATTCACGCAGGAGTTCGCCTCAAATACATTCACCTCACGGCAAAACGCGTTACGGGAATTGTATCACGCGGTGGGTCGATTATGGCGAAATGGTGCCTGTATCATCACAAAGAAAACTTCCTTTATACACATTTCGAGGAAATTTGCGAGATTATGAAAAAGTATGATGTGGCTTTCTCACTCGGAGACGGATTACGTCCAGGTGCTATTGCCGATGCCAACGATGAAGCACAATTCTCGGAACTTGAAACACTGGGTGAACTCACCAAAATTGCTTGGAAACACGACGTGCAGACCATCATCGAAGGGCCTGGACACATCCCGATGCACCTCATCAAAGAAAATATGGAGAAGCAACTCAAAGAGTGTGACGAAGCACCTTTCTACACCTTAGGTCCTTTGACTACGGATATTGCACCAGGTTACGACCATATCACTTCTGCCATTGGAGCGGCAATGATTGGTTGGTACGGTTGTGCGATGCTTTGTTATGTAACACCGAAAGAACATTTAGGATTGCCTAACAAAAAAGATGTAAAAGACGGAGTAATTACTTACAAACTTGCCGCCCACGCTGCCGACCTTGCCAAAGGACATCCAGGGGCACAATACCGCGACAATGTGCTGAGTAAAGCCCGTTTTGAGTTCCGTTGGGTAGACCAGTTCAACTTGGCACTTGACCCCGATACGGCACGCGAATTTCACGACGAAACCCTCCCAGCCGAAGGAGCAAAAATCGCTCATTTCTGCTCAATGTGTGGCCCGAAATTCTGCTCAATGAAAATTACACAGGAAATCCGCGATGTAGCCGAAAAAGGTATGAAAGATATGTCCAAAGAATTTATCAAAGCAGGAAAAGAAATTTATTCGTAAAACGGAATGGAATCTCTAAAAAGCATCATTATTTCTCCTGAAAAAGCCTATCCCGATGAAACCTATTGGGTGAATGGTCTTTTGAACGAAGGATTGAACTATTTTCACATCCGAAAACCGCAGTTCACGGAAAAAATGATGCTTGACTACATTGAAGCGATAGATAAAACGCACCGAAGTAGATTGGTTTTACATTCTTTTCATCACTTGGCGGAAAAATTGGGCATTCAGAGGCTTCACTTTTCCGAAAACGACCGAAAAAACAAAGCCTACGAAAGGTACAAAAAACACCTTTTGCTCTCTACTTCGGTGCATTCGATAGATGCATTTAACCTGTTGGCTGATACTTGGCAATACGCCTTTTTAAGTCCTGTTTTTGCGAGTATTTCCAAAAAAGGTTACGGCATTAAGCAAAATGTTTTTGAAGAATTAAAAAGGCGAACCAATACTGCTGTGGAGCTTATTGCCTTGGGGGGAATTTCTGCCGAAAACTTACATCGTTTGGCAAATGAATCCATTGATGGAATAGCACTTTTAGGCTTTGTGTGGCAAAGAAACAGTCCAGTGAAAAATTATCAATTATGCAAACAGACCGACCTTTTGTAATGAGCATTGCAGGCTTTGACCCTTCGGGAGGTGCGGGCGTGCTTGCCGATATCAAAACCTTTGAACGACTTTCCGTACAAGGGCTGTCGGTGCTTACTGCGCTTACTTTACAAACCGAAGATACTTTCCGAAAATTGCAATGGCTCCCAATAGCGGAAGTGGTAGAAGCGGTTGAAACCTTGCTCGACCGTTACGCGGTTCGGTGCGTAAAAATAGGCATCGTACCCAATATCGTTTTTTTGTCGGAAATTGTGAAAACCATTCGCAACAAAGATAAAAACTTGCCCATTGTGTGGGATACTGTACTCAAAAGCAGTTCGGGAGGTACTTTCTTTTCCATAGAAAATCTGTCATTACTTGGTGAAACGCTTTCAGAAATCAATCTGATAACGCCCAATCAACCTGAATTTGAATTTTTGTCGGAAATGGGGGTACTCAACAATTTGCAAACGGCGATTTATCAAAAAGGCGGACACAGAGCCGAAAAGGGAGAAGATATTTTGCACATTGGTAAGCAGAAAATAAAACTTTTGCCAACCCAAACCGATTGCCCACCCAAACACGGCTCGGGTTGTGTGTTGTCAAGTGCCATTGCGGGGCATTGGGCAAAAGGCTACGATTTGGAAAACGCCTGCCGACACGCTAAACAATTCATTGAAAAGTTTTTAAATAGTCATTCTTCTCTTTTGGGAAATTACAATTTTTAAATATGCAACATACCTATTATATATCACAAGGAAAAACTGCCGAAGAACAACTCGCAAATATTCAAAAAGTACTTGATTGCGGTGGAAAGCTCATCCAATTGCGGTGGAAAACAACCGACCCAATCGCACTTTTGGAATTGGCTGTCGAGGTAAAAAACCGTTGCCAAAAGCACAACGCACTGCTCATCATCAACGACAACCCAGACGTTGCCCAAAAGGTAGATGCAGACGGAGTGCATTTAGGTTTGCAGGACAGTTCAGTGGCTTCGGCTCGGACTTTGTTGGGAACAAAAAAAATCATCGGAGGGACGGCAAATACTCTCCAAGATGTACTCCAACGCATTGCGGAAGGTTGTGATTACATTGGCTTAGGGCCTTTTCGGTTTACAACTACCAAAGAGAAATTAAGTCCGATTTTGGGGGTTGAGGGTTTTCAAAAAATCCTTCATCACTTGAAAAAAAATAATCTATCATCTCCTCCCATTTATGCCATCGGAGGTATTGAATTAGGAGATATTTCTCTATTGAAAAAGTGCGGACTTTACGGCGTAGCTATCTCGGGATTGCTTACGGAAAAACCAGAACTTTTAAAACAAATAGAATCAACTTTTACAGAAAATGAAAATAGCAGATAAAGAATTTCAATCACGATTATTTCTCGGAACAGGCAAATTCGGCTCACTCGATTTAATGTCCGAAAGTGTAAAAGCCTCGGGGAGTGAATTGGTAACAATGGCATTAAAACGTGTAGATTACCAAAACCAAAGCGACGATTTGCTCAAACACTTGCAGTTGCCTGGCGTAAATTTATTACCTAACACATCGGGAGCAAGGAATGCCAAAGAAGCCGTATTGGTGGCTCAACTCGCCCGTGAAGCCTTGCAAACCAACTGGGTAAAGTTGGAAATCCATCCCGACCCGCGCTACCTTTTGCCCGATCCTATCGAAACGCTCAAAGCTACGGAAGAACTTGCCAAATTAGGCTTTGTGGTCTTGCCTTACATTCACGCCGATCCTGTGTTGTGCAAACGCTTGGAGGAAGTGGGTACTGCCGCCGTGATGCCTTTGGGTTCACCAATCGGGACGAACAAAGGACTGAAAACGATTGACTTTCTGGAAATCATCATCGAGCAATCCAATGTGCCAGTGGTGGTTGATGCGGGTATCGGAGCCCCCTCTGATGCTGCCAAAGCAATGGAGCTCGGAGCAGATGCTGTACTGGTAAATACCGCCATTGCCGTAGCACAAAACCCCGTACAAATGGCTATCGCCTTCAAAGAAGCGGTAATCGCCGGCAGACGTGCTTACGAAAGCGGACTGGGAAGCACACAAAAACACGCCGAAGCATCCAGCCCTTTGACGGGATTCCTAATGTAACAAAAATCTGAAAAGGCAAAACTATTCTGAAATCGTATTTCTAAAAATAACATCCAAAAGAAATAAACCAAAACAACAATGTCTTTCATCGAATTATTTGAAACCTATTCTTGGGACAATATAAAAGAACGAATCTACAATACCACCGCCGAGGATGTACGCTTCACACTTGTCAAAAAGAAACATACCGTGGAGGACTTCCTGATACTTGTTTCACCTGCGGCAGCTCCTTTTCTGGAAGAAATGGCACAGCTTACCCAACGGCTTACCCAACAGCGTTTCGGGAAAACCATTCAGCTTTATGCACCACTTTACGTAAGCAATGAGTGCAACAACATCTGTACCTACTGCGGATTTAGTTTTGACAATAAAATACGACGCCGAACTCTCACTGATGCCGAACTACTTCAGGAAGCAGAAGTACTAAAAAAAATGGAAGTCGAACACGTACTTTTAGTAAGTGGCGAGGCAAATCATATTGTAGGGCAGGCGTATTTTCTCAACGCCCTCAAAGTGTTGAAACCTCACTTTGCTAATATTTCCATCGAAGTGCAACCTCTTTCTGCCGAGCAATATACCGAGTTGCAACAAGCCGGTACGTACGCCGTAATGGTCTATCAGGAAACTTACCACAAAGAAGTGTATAAAACCTACCACCCAAAAGGAAAAAAATCGAATTTCAACTACCGATTGGATACCCCCGACCGCATCGGGCAGGCAAATATTCATAAAATAGGATTAGGCGTTCTGCTGGGATTGGAAGATTGGCGTATAGACAGTTTTTTCACCGCACTACACATTGATTATCTTCAAAAAAAATACTGGAAAAGCAAATATTCCGTATCTTTTCCTCGATTGCGACCGGCACAAGGCATCATAGAACCGAATTTCGTGATGAACGACCGCGATTTGTTGCAACTTATCTGTGCATATCGCATTTGGAACTTCGATTTGGAAATATCCATCTCTACTCGTGAAAGTGCCGTCTTCCGAAATAATGTCATCGGCATTGGGGCGACTTCTATGAGTGCCGGCTCGAAAACCAATCCGGGCGGATACACCACCGACGAAGAATCATTGGAACAATTTGAAATCAACGACGAACGCCCAATGGAAGTTTTCCGAGAAATCATCAAACAAAAAGGCTACGACCCTGTAATGAAAGATTGGGACAAAAGTTTTTCAGTTTAATTTACAATCGCATACAAAAACAAAAGCATTCATCCTGAGAAAAATAACAAACCACGAGACAAAAAAACGCAGATGAACGACAAACTTTTCAATAGATACAGCCGTCAGATTTTTATGGAAGAAATCGGGACGGAAGGACAACGAAAACTGGGCAACACAAGGGTTTTAGTAATCGGAGCCGGAGGATTAGGAAGTCCCGTTTTGCAATATCTGGTGGCTGCAGGCGTTGGAAAAATTGCAGTTGCCGATTTTGACACACTCGAACTACATAACCTAAACCGACAAATCATCCACACCGAAAAAAACATCGGCAAAAAAAAGGTGGAAAGTGCTTCGGAGTTTATACACAATTTCAATCCGCATATTGATTTCAATCCGCTTGATTTGTACATCAATGAACAAACCGCAGATGAGCTTGTACCCCAATATGATATCGTGGTTGACGGGTCGGACAACTTTGCTACGCGTTACCTCGTAAACGATGCCTGTGTACAGCACGACAAACCGCTGGTATATGGCAGTGTATTTTCGTTTGAAGGGCAGGTTGCGGTTTTTAACTACCAAGGAAGCAAGCAACTCCGCGACCTTTTCCCCACACAACCCGATAACGCCCAAACTTGCGACAAATTTGGCGTGTTGGGAGCTTTGACAGGAATTGTAGGCAGCCTTATGGCGATGCAAGTACTGAAAATAAGTCTGCAACTACCCGTACAAACCAATCAACTACTGCTTATAGATGCAATGAATTTCAGATTTACAACGGTGGATTTTTAAGCAGAACTTTATTTTCTCTTCATAAAAGCGTTATAACGCGATGTTTTTCAACGATATTTCCTTCCTTACCGATGTGTTCATCGAGTTTTCAAGCAAGATGCCAATAAAGCCCGCAATCTACTTTTTGATTACCTCTTCAACGGATTTTCGTTTTGAATAAGGGAGCGGTTTTGCATAACCGATACGCAAAAGAATTTGAGGTATCTCGCCTTTTATAGGTAATTCTTTTTGCATTTTTTGCCGTAATTCGGGAATTTCGCAAGGCTGATTAAGATATGCGTGAGCAATGCCTTTCTGGGTGAGCAATAGCAAAAATCGTTGCAGAATGCGTCCCGTTTTTACCCACGAAACCACCGTATTTTCCGTACTTGTTAAAAGAACTATGTGCGAGGAAGAAGCTATTTTCTTAGCATCTGTTTTATTTTGCTTTTTACTGCTAAGCGACGCTTTTACAATGGGTTTGGTGATAAAAAGAGGCAGATTGGGAGCACCCAAAGCGGCATAACTGATACCATCATTTGTCTTTTCGGAGTGTCGTTTGTTAAAACGTATCCACGAAAGAAGCTCTTGTTTGAAAGCCTCATCATTCATCTGGATTTCATTTCCTTTCATCACAAATTGGCAAAGCAAATCAAACTCCGAAGTTTTGTTTTTCCACGCATAAATGGCTCCATTTCCCTCTTCTTCAAAACATTGCAAGATACTTTTTAGCTCCTCTTCAGGGATTTCTTTCTTATTGTAAACCGACCGATTTGTCTGCCGTGTTTCAATTTGGTCAAAAAGCAAATCTTTTTCTACAAGTTCTGATTTTTCCAAATGAACCGTGATGATTCCTTGTGGGGAAACGCTCACATTTGGCTGATAACTCAACACCAAAGCTGCCAGACATAAATTTTCAGTTGCACACCCCAAGCTGATAAAAAGTTCACGATTATCACCATCAACCGCAGCAAGATGTTTATCAAAATTAGGATGAATTATTATCTGATTATCTGTCATTTCAAACAACCAAGGTTGCGTATTGTGTCCGGAAGGGGCTTTAATGGCGTACTCAATCATACGCATATAGTCCGAGTTTTGAGCATTTGATTTCATCATTCCTCCAATTAAAATTAAACAAAAATAAATTGCTAACGTTCTCATTTTTTGAAAGATTTTTATCGTTCTACGGCAAAGTAACGACTATATTTTCTCTAAAAAATGAACCTCGGTTAAAAAATGGTTTTATGCTACAAACATTTCTCTTTTTCTATTCCGTTACGATGCGCCTGCGAATTCGGCTAAGTGCCTGCGGAGTTATTCCTATGTATGAGGCGATGTATTTCAAAGGTAATTTTTGTACTAAAACAGGTTCTTTTTCAATAAGTTGTTTATATATTTCTTCCGGTGATTGTGTGAGGAATTGTATTTCCTTGCGGGCTTTCTGTACGAAGAGTTCTTCCATAATTTGCGACTTAACGAGAAGGAATGTTTCTTGCTTCATTAGCGTATCAAGCAATTGTTTGTCAATTCGGTAGGCACGGACATCACTTATGGCTTGAAGTTCCAAAAGCGAGGGCGTGCAGTCACGAAAAGATTCGTACGACAAACAAAACTGATTCGGAAAAATAAAATCAACGGTTGTTTCTTTATCCTTTCGGAAATCATAGTGAAATATTCGCACCATTCCGCTTTCAATGTAGTAAAGATATTTTTCAATTTCGCCCGCTCTGAGCAGATAATCTCCCTTTGAGAAGGTTATTTCTGAAAAATATTTATAAATCAAATCCGTTGGTATTTCCATTTTTACTCGCTCTGAATTAATAAATACTAAAACGATACTCCTTCCGCTCTTTCAGAGTTTTAGACTAACCGAAAATAGTTTCATTCTTACCATAATTATACACTATTCTTTCCTATTTTTCTTTATTTTTTTTGTCATTACAAATTGATATATTATCAATTTTGGGAGAATAACAAACAATAGTAATAATTGTTTTGGCTTTCCCCCTTTCATAATGCTAATAACAATAGTTACAAGTGGAATCAATACTAACAATACCGTATTGATGCGATATGCCCAAATTAAATACCCTTTTTCTGCCCAAAGGTCCAATTCATCTTTGATTTTCAAGTCAGTTATTTCACTTTTGAGAAAATCAACGAATTGTTTGGTATCGCTTTTAAACAGTGGGTAGGAATTTTTACATACAAAAGCAATAGTTTTGTTCCTGGTTACAATCTTATGAAGCACATTTCTTCCTTCATCATCAAAAACAAGTGCTGTTATTTCCGAAATATCAATCGTAGGAATCTCTTTGTAATTAAATATCAACTTCTTGTTCCAATGAAATACAAGTTTGTTGTTTTCAACAGTTACTATAAGTCGGCTGACTATAGAATATATTAGCAATAAAGTCAGCCCAATGAAAACGAGCGAAGAAATTATCCATTTGAGATACGGAATTTTAATATATACAGCTAAGATAATAGCAATAAATATCAATAGAGGGAAAATAAAAATACTTATAAGCGCTCTATTTAATCTATAAACCAACAAACTAAACGTTTTCTTCTCTTCCACGACTTATTTTTCAAAGATAATTTTACGGTTCAAAGATATAAATTTTATGACTTTTTTTGAAAGAATATTAGGATAAAAACTTCGACTTCGCTCAGTTTGACAAAGTGCCTATAACATTGAGTAAAGTCAGCATTTTTGATTTAAGTCAAAAGAACAAAAAGATAAAAACCCAAACAGATTTCAATCCATTACCGATATAAGAAAAGTAAAGACGCCACGACAGACGTCCTTACCGATAATTTTTTAATTCTTTAGCCTCTTTTGGTAACAATGCCCAAGGCTTCAAGGTCTTGGCTTTGCGAAAGGGCAACTTTGGCATAGGCGACAAACTCGCTGTACTGCGGGTAAAGCTCATCGAAGAATTTGTCACGGGCTTCGGTGGCTTTTTGGGCTTCAGCGGTTTCTTTTTTCTGACTTTCTTTCAAGGCGATGATTTCCGAAAGCCGATTTTGAGCCGCTTTAAGGTCTTCTTCCTTGATGTTGATGCCCTGCAATTTGGTCATAAAGTTCGGGTTTTTGAGCAATTGCGAATAGAAATTCCCCACTTGCACCAACCAATCGCTGTACGCCGTTTTGCGTTTGCCTGCAAAGTCGAGCGAAGCACTTGCCAACGTATCACCTTTGAAAAGAATTTTACAGAAAGCTAAATGTTTGGTGTACAAATCGTTAATTTCCGTAAACTTTTGGTCGAACTTCTGCGTTTCAGCGTATTGCTCGGCATATTCCGTTTTTTGAGTTTGATGTAATTCTTGCAAACGTTCTACTTTGGCTAAAAGCCCGTCAAGTTTTTCAGTAGTATAGCCCAGCAGACTCATTTGCTCCTGAATGTTAGGCAGTTTCCCGTTAGAAAATGCCAATCGCATTCTCTGAATCCATTCCTCCATTGAAATATGCACGTTTCGCTTCTTCGGAGTTGGTGTTTGCTCATTTTGATTCAGATTTTGGTCATTCTGATTCAAGTTTTGTTCGTTCTGATGTAAATTCTCGTTCATAATAATTGTGTTTTTGGTGTTAAACTTTTAATTTTCTATTGATTTTATAGATTTTTACTTGCAGGAAATGGATTTTTACCGGTCAGAATCCATTTTTTATCGGTCAGAATCCATTTATTGTCAGTCAAGATTGATTTCTTGTCAGTCAGAATTCATTTCCTGTTGGTAAATATTGATTTCCTATGGGTCATAACTTATATAATGCAGGTCAAACCTTGCTTCCCTGTTGTAAGAATGCTTTTCTGTACGGGAATTATCAAAATCCTATGGGTAAACATTCATCTCTCACAGGGATTTCTTGTTATATATGCAGCAATATCCGTGCCGTAAGTGGTAAAAATTCAGCGGATTAGTATTAAAATGCTGTTAAAAAGAAAAGACGCCGTAAGGGCGTCTGTGGGGGTGGAGTTGTATTGGGTATTCTTTAAGAAAATAAAATTTTATAATTAATTCATCTGTAATAGCTTAGAAACATCTTCGGCGTGGATTCGACAATAGTACATCACATAAGCGATATAAGGAACAAAAAGCAAAATACTCCATAGCAATCCTTTGGCAAACGCCTGATAATTTGCGTTTTTCACAAAAAGATAAATCACCCATACAATATTCAAAGTCATCACGATATGCGACATTTGAGCAAAAATATTGGCTCCGCTCCAACCAAAAGTAAACATTCCCATCGTTCCGAAATAATACATCGGCAAGAGGGCAAGAGGCAACAAAACTGCTTTTTTCTTCCATATAAACAGCAGAAAACAAAGCAAATATACCAAACTTGAAGGCGAACAAGCGTTCAGCATCGCCCATTGTAACAGGCTTACTTTCAGCTGTGCAAAGAAATACCACGAGCCACTGAATGTCAGCAATAACAGTAAAAAAGCCAACACCATTCCGATTGTTTTTTCTGTTTTTGTAAGTGTCATAGCTAATTATTTTATGGGTAAATAGATTTCGGTTTTAAGTTTTTCAGGCGGTGTTTTTCGGGCATCGTTCAAATATTTTTCAAAAGGAACAATACTGCGAAGTTCGTAACCGCTTTCGGGCAACCATTTTCCGAAAATTGTGTCGTACACTTTCCCTAAATTGTCGTATGCACCCTGATAGTGAAAAACGGCGTATTTGCCTCCCTCAATTTCTTTCACCCCAACCTCGCCCTGAGGCTTGGCAGGTTTGTGAATCGCCAAACAGATGTCTGACCGCTGTTTGTCTCCCTCCGTAATTTTAGGGTCATCGTGCGAGATGCAAATATGTTCAATACCTGCCGTAAAGAGCTTATTTTCCTTAACGAAAGCCCAAAGTTTGGCGTAAGTATCGCCGTAATTGAGTGTTCCGTAAGTTCCTGTAAGGGCAATATAAACAACTTTTTTCGGCTCTAAATCAATGATTTTTGGAGCTTTCAGTTTGATTTCCGCAATAAATTCTTCTTTTCTCATAATATATACTGTTTTATTGTTTCTGTATTCGGTAGGACTTACGCCGTAAAACTTTTTAAAGGATTTGGATAAAGACGAAAGCATCTCATAGCCAACTCTTTCCGAAATCTGCTCAACCGACAGATTAGAATATCGGAGCAAAATCGCCGAAGCCTCTACCCGCAGACGCGTAATGTAAGCACCAACAGATTCATTTACAAAGGCTTTGAAAATGCGATGGAAATGAAACTCTGAAAAATTAGCAATTTCGGCAAGGGTTTTCAGTTCTATTTTTTCATCTAAATGAGTGCCGATGTATTCGAGAACTCGGTTGATACGCTCGTGATAGTCCGCTTGTGTAGATTTTGTATTCATCAGTATTGTGTCTTTTAAATTTCTGAAACAAAGGTAATAAGGTTTAAAAGAATTTTGTTTTTCCTATCTTGCGAAATTGTTTTTTGAAAAGATTTTTTTTATCTCTGTTGCAAAAGAAATTTTGTAAAGTTTATAAACGTGTCGGAAAATTATAAAAAATAAGGGCGAAAAAATTTTCGCCCCTACTATTGCCTAATCCCTATTTTCTATTCCCTACTTACTCAAATACATTTTCCTTCTTGCATAGAGTTCATAGAATTGGTAGTCTTTGAGGTCGTCTGTGAAAATAGGTCTATGTGTGGTAAAAGTTTCACCCTTCAAAAATAATCATCCAAGAGATACCGAACTTATCTTTGAAATCTCCGAAATAGCCAAAAAACTGCTCTTCCATAGGCATTTCTATTTCGCCTCCTTCGGAAAGTGCGTGGAAAAGACGGTCGGCTTCGGCTTTGCTATCTACGGAAATACTCACATAGTTGTGATTGCCCGTAACAAGTTTTTGCCCAAGCGATTCGAAAATGTCCGAACCCATTAGTTTATCGTTTTCGCCTATGGGAAGCTCAATGTACATCACGCGGTTTTTCTCATTTTCAGCCACTTCCATCGGAGTTTCATCAGAACGAACCACCATTGTAAAATCGCCCCCGAAAGCCTTTTTGTAAAAATTAAACGCCTCTTCGCAATTCCCATTAAAATTCAAATACGGATTGATTCTTGTTGCCATTTTTTTATCGTTTTAATTATTAAGAGCAAAAATAAGCAGTTAGAACGAAAAAAATCTTGCCATAAGGCAAGATTTTAAGTTAGAAATTAACTATTTTATCATACCTTCTTTTCCTAACAATCGGCGAGCATACCCGATTTGTCCACAATGATAAATCTCGTGCAGTGACAAAAATGAAAGTTCTACAATATTGCTTTTAGGTTGATTTTCAAACTGTTCCAAACCGTCCATTAAAGGTTTATATGTTTGCTGAAAGTATGATTTAAGAAGTTCAAAATCAATGAGTTTTTCTGTTACATCCTTAGCGTTGATATATCTTCCGTAGAAAGCAAAATGTTCATCGTTCCAAACGGAATTTTTACCCAAAATTTTTAAAACCAAATTGCGAGAATAAATCAAATGCCCTAAAAGCCAATTCACACAATTAGCCTCATTCTGTGGAAAAATCAACGATTCTTCGGCTGAAATTCCTTCTAAATTCTTCAAAATCAAACCAAAATTGGCTTCAAATTGCGTTTTTAATATGAGAGTGTCCATTGTTATGTTTTTATTTGGGCAAAAATAAGCAGTTGGAACGAAAAAAATCTTGCCTTATGACAAGATTTTAGTTCATTTGTCGTATCCTTACTTCAATAGGTGTATTTTTGAGTTTTTCAATAAGTTCACTAACAGGAGTTTCGTTGAAATGATATGGGTAAAATATCTTAGGTTGTACCATTTTTGCTGCTTTTTCGGCTTGTTCTAATGTCATCGTATAAGGTTGATTGACAGGTAGAAAAGCAATGTCTATATTTGAAAGATTTGCCATTTCGGGAATATCTTCCGTGTCGCCCGCCACATAAATCCGTAAGCCGTCAAAGGTAAGAATGTAGCCATTATCACGCCCTTGTGGGTGGAATTTTTCGCGACCAATGGTAGTGTTATAAGCGGGGACAGCCTCTATGGTTACATTTTTCATAAGGGAACGCTTTTCTCTGTTTTTCATTGCTATTCCTCTTCCTAATTTGTTCTG
Organism: Capnocytophaga stomatis; assembly: GCF_002302635.1. Classification (NCBI taxonomy): domain Bacteria; kingdom Pseudomonadati; phylum Bacteroidota; class Flavobacteriia; order Flavobacteriales; family Flavobacteriaceae; genus Capnocytophaga; species Capnocytophaga stomatis. Next base: position 2,212,449 of record NZ_CP022387.1, on the reverse strand, counting down.
ACAACTTTCATTCAGAATGATTTTTGTTTTCTCCTTTTCAAGAGAAGCAATTGTTTTGGGGTCGAAATGGTCGTGATGCTCGTGAGTTACCAAGATAAAATCTGCTTTCGGAAAGCGTGAATAATCGGTTGTATGGTTTTGGTAGTTTTCAACAGGGTCAATTTGAAAATATACATTTTCATAATTTATTGCCAAACTGCCGTGCTTGATGAATGTTATTGTTACCTGTTTTCCGTTTTTGGTAGAAAAAGTATCGGAAACATAGTTTTGAGCAGACATACCAACACACCAAAAAAATATAAATGCTACAATTATCTTATTCATAAAATTTAAAATTTTGAAACAAAGGTAATACAATAATTTGATTTGCAAAATAAATTTTGTTTTGTAAGTTTGATGTTTCCCCCAATTTTTATCATCAAAAAACCTCCTTCCGAATTCTACTCAGCGATGTATCGGTAATTCCGAGATATGAAGCGATGTATTTTAAAGGTACACTTTGAATTACTTGTGGCTTGTCTTTAAGGAATTGCAAATAGCGGTCTTTGGCGGGAAGCGTAATCATCTCGAGGGAGCGTTGTTGGGTTTGGAAGAGTTTTTCGGTCATAAACAATCGTCCCCATTCAGAAACTCCCGCAATGGAATGGTACAACAGCTGAAAATCCTCGAAAGAAATTTCCCACGCTATGCAATCGGTCAGGGCAACTATATTTTCTAAACTTGGCTCTTGCTTAAAAAGTGACAATTCATTGATAACAAACTCCTGCTCACAGAAAAAACCCGTAGTAATGTCGTTTCCTTCGTAATCGTGGACAAAACTCCGAGCAATACCACTTTGCAAAGCGAAATAACTTTTGGAAACTTCGCCTTTTTGTAGGATAAAATCTCCTTTCTTGAAACTCACCTTCCGATGTACCGCCTTAATTTGTTCAAGTTGTTCAGTCGAAATCAGCGGATGGGCATAAAGTGTGGAAAAATCAAAGGTGGTTTGCATTTTTAAGTTAGTTATGAATATATAATTTATTACTCAAATATAGTTCTATTTCCCTGACTACAAAAACAAGATATTTTATTGTTTGGTCTTTTAATTTTCCTAATTCTGTTGTTGAGTAATCTTTTCCAATTTCAGCAAACGAAAATAATCCGTGAGCAAGATCGTTTCGCTTATCCTTTATTATTTCAAGTGTATTTCCGTGTGCAGTTTCTTCATAATTGCTATTTTTAATATTAAACCCATAAACCATAGCTAATGAAGAAATTACTTCTCTATCTATATTACCTTTTGATATATTTTCTTTTTTAAAAGATAGTTTTATAACATCTCTTGATATTTCAGTACAGAGCCTAATAAAATCTTCAGGGCTGATGTTCTGTCTTAAGTCCTTTATAATCTGTTTCTTTATTTCAGTTTTTAAACAATTAAAATCTACAGAAGAATCTTTATGTATATTGTTTCGAATTGCATCAACAGAACTAGATACCACAGCCTCAATACAATTATACAGCATTAGTAATATATTGGCTTTTAATATCTTATACACAGTCATATCTGTATTATTTTCAACCGAAGATATGTAACAAAAATAACTATCAATTTCAGTGCTCCTTTCCTCTAAAATTCTTTTAGTTTGCTGCATTCTGTAACAATTTGTTTTTTACATACTCAATTCTTCCAATTACTTTTAATCTATTGTTAGAAGCATCTGATGTTGTGTGCTCTTTAAATTCTTCAGAGTTTAACCATTTTTCTACATTAGCAACTTTCAAGTTTGAGTTCTCTTTTAGTGCCAACGTAACACCAACTGCAATGGTTTCAAATCTTACACGAGGCGTAGTATTATGAGTAGGTGCTTTTTTAAATCCGTAAGGGAAGTATGTATTTACAAAATCCAACATATTTTCAAATTGAATTTTCATTTCACTTTCATTAAAACTACCATTATGTTTCTCCTTGATATAATCATCTAAAAAAACATCTACGCGATGTGTAAACTCTGCTAATTTTTCTGAATACGCAAAATACCTTAGCACTAACTCCTGTGCTTCTCCTCTTTTTTGTCTATTTTCTGATATCGGACATAATTCTATAAACAAAGGATTTTGTGAACACTCTACAATCAAATTATAAAATTCTCCCTCCTGGTACATTCCCTTTCTTATTTCCATATCAGTTAAATCATAAGGGTCAGTATTTATTCTTTGAAATATATCTTTTTTAACTTCGAAATCTGCTCTTTCAGTTAATTCAATTGAACGCAGGGTTTTTCTCAAAAAACGTCTTTGACGACTTTCTAATAAATCAGAAAATTTAAACCCATTAAGTTTATATAATTTTTCCAACCCCTTTAAAGTTAAGTCATCATTTTTAAAAGCTACTAATGTTCTAATTCTTTGCGAACCATCAACTATTTCTAATTTACCATCATCTTTATCATCTGCAAAAAAAAGATATGGAATAGGTAAATCTAGCAATACAGACTCTATAAACCGAGATTGTTTTTCTTTATCCCAAACAAACTCCCTCTGATAAGGAGGAATTTTGTATTCTCCCTCAATGAATTTATCAATAATATGCTCTACTACGAATTCCCTTGTATCGTAATCTACTTGCCTTTTTTCGGTTATCAATTGATCTTCTGCCTCCTGTTTTTCTATCTCTGTTTTCATTCCTTAATTTTTTTTAAATGTTCCTTTATACTTTGAGCAATTACTTCTCCGAGCCTTACAGGAACTGCGTTACCTATTTGTCTTGCAATATTTACAACGGGTAATTTCTCTTTGGTCTCGTCGTAAAAAACATAATCCACAGGAAAAGTTTGTAATAATGAGGCTTCTCTGAGTGAAATAGCTCTATCTTGCTCTGGATGTCCAAACCGTCCATTTCCATAACCCACACAATGAGTTGTCATTGTAGGGGAAGGTTCGTCCCACTTCATTCTACCATAAACACTTGGATAAGATTTTCCTGATTCTTTTTTATGGCATTCTAATTTTAAATCATCCGACCAATCTTTCCAACTTCCTCCATAAGGCGTATTTTGAATTCTTTTTTTGTTAAGCGGACTTAACTTTCTTGCATAATGCAAAGTGTCATTTTCATAAAATTCACCATCATTAATTCTAGGAAGCTTACCAATAGTATCTTTTACAGTAACATAATTCTCTTTACTATGAGTTTTAGGAATTAGCTTAATTTCTCCCAATTTTGATGCTAACAGAACCAAGCGTTTTCTATTTTGAGGAATACCATAGTCAGGACAATTTACAATTTCATAATGAACAAAGTACCCTAATTTCTTTAAAGAATTTATAAAATCTTCAAATACAGGAGCTTTTTTAAAGTTGATTAATTGAGAAACATTTTCCATTGAAACAATATCTGGTTGTGTTTCTTCTACTAATCTTGCAAATTCGTAAAGCAACTTCCATTTTGAATTGTCTTTTTTTTCTTCATCTTTAAATGTATAGGAAGAAAAAGGTTGGCAAGGAGCACAACCAACTAATATTTTATATTTAGGATTTCCAAACAATGCATTAATCTCTGTTTTGGAAATATCAGACACACTTTTAGAAATAAAAACAGCATCGTTATTAGTTTCAAAAGAGTATTTACAAGTTTCATCAATATCTATACCTGCGACAACATTAAAGCCTTCCCTCACAAATCCGTGAGATAAACCTCCTATGCCACAGAACAAATCTATAACTGTAATATTTCTATCTTTTTTGTTCATAAAATAACCCACGAGGCAAAGTTACGACTTTTTGATAAATGTAAAAGATTGCTTATCAAAAAAAAGGGCGAATTATAATTCGCCCTTACTATTTCCTATTATCTAAATCCTACCGCCTATTTAGACAGATACATCTTCCTTCTTGCGTAGAGTTCATAGAATTGGTCGTCTTTGAGGTCGTCTATGAAAAGAATACTCTCGCCGGTAGATTTCATTTCGGGACCTAAACGCTTATCCACGTTCGGGAACTTGTTAAACGAAAACACAGGCTGTTTGATAGCAAATCCGTCCAATTTCGGTTGGAAATCGAAATCAGTTACTTTCTTCTCACCGAGCATCACTTTGGTAGCATAGTTCACGTACGGCTCCCCATAGGCTTTGGCGATAAACGGAACGGTACGCGACGCCCTCGGGTTGGCTTCGATGATATACACCGTGTCGTCCTTAATGGCAAACTGAATGTTTATCAGTCCCACCGTGTTTAGGGCTTTGGCGATTTTGTGCGTATGGTCTTTGATTTGTTGCATCACAAACTCACCGATGTTAAACGGCGGCAGTGTGGCGTTACTATCCCCCGAATGCACCCCACACGGCTCGATGTGTTCCATAATCCCGATGATGTACACGTTTTCGCCATCGCAAATAGCATCGGCTTCGGCTTCGATAGCTCCATCTAAATAATGGTCGAGCAAGAGTTTGTTATTCGGAATTTTACGAAGCAAATCCACCACGTGTTCTTCCAATTCGTGCTTATTGATAACGATTTTCATTCCTTGTCCACCCAACACATACGACGGACGCACCAAAAGCGGGAAGTCCAACTCATCGGCTAACTTTAAGGCTTCGTCGGCAGTTTCGGCAACACCAAATTTCGGATACGGAATGCCCAATTCTTTCAATAAAGTAGAAAAACGCCCTCGGTCTTCTGCCAAATCCAACGCGTCAAAACTTGTTCCGATTATTTTAATGCCGTATTTGTGGAGTTTTTCAGCCAATTTCAAAGCGGTTTGTCCGCCCAACTGAACGATAACACCTTCGGGTTTTTCGTGACGAATGATGTCGTAAATATGTTCCCAAAAAACAGGTTCGAAGTAGAGCTTATCTGCCGTGTCAAAATCCGTAGAAACCGTTTCAGGGTTGCAGTTAATCATAATGGTTTCGTAACCACACTCAGCAGCCGAAAGGACTCCGTGAACGCAACAGTAATCGAACTCAATTCCCTGCCCAATGCGGTTGGGTCCTGAGCCTAACACAACTACTTTTTTGCGGTCGGAAACGATACTATCGTTCGCTGTGAAAAGATTGCCGTTCGCATCACGAATTGGAGCTTCAAACGTAGAGTAATAATACGGCGTTTGTGCTTTAAACTCGGCAGCACACGTATCTACCAACTTATATACTCGGTTGATACCCAATTCTTCACGTTTTTTATAGACTTCACTTTCCCAACACCCCAACATATGGGCGATTTGGCGGTCAGCAAAGCCTTTTTGTTTGGCTTCCAATAGTAAATCTTTCGGAAGTGTTTCTATTTTATAGGTTGAAATTTCTTTCTCAATGCTGTATAGTTCTTCGTATTGCTTCAAGAACCACATATCTATCTTAGTGATTTCGTGAATTCTCGAAAGTGGAATACCCATCGCGATGGCGTCGTAAATCACAAAGACTCTATCCCAACTTGGGTTAGTAAGTTTATCGATAATTTGCTCATAGTTTTTGTATCCTTTGCCATCTGCTCCCAATCCATTGCGTTTGATTTCAAGTGATTGCGTAGCTTTGTGAAGTGCCTCTTGGAAAGAACGACCAATTCCCATAACTTCCCCTACCGACTTCATTTGCAGACCGATAGTTCTGTCCGAACCTTCAAATTTATCAAAATTCCAACGCGGAATTTTCACAATCACATAATCCAACGTAGGTTCAAAAAGTGCCGAAGTGGATTTGGTAATTTGGTTGCTGAGTTCGTCCAAGTTGTAACCGATTGCCAGTTTCGTAGCAATTTTGGCGATTGGGTAACCTGTTGCTTTTGAAGCCAATGCAGACGAACGCGACACACGCGGATTGATTTCAATAGCGATAATATCTTCTTTTTCATCAGGCGAAACCGCAAATTGCACGTTACAACCGCCGGCAAAATCGCCAATGCTTCGCATCATCTTGATTGCCATATCTCGCATACGTTGGAAGGTTCTGTCGGAAAGCGTCATCGCCGGAGCAACGGTAATGGAGTCACCCGTGTGGATTCCCATCGGGTCCATATTCTCAATGGTACAGATAATTACCACGTTGTCGTTTTTATCACGAAGGAGTTCCAACTCGTATTCTTTCCAACCCATTAACGCCTTGTCAATGAGCACCTCGTGAATGGGAGAAGCCTCCAAACCGCGAGTTAGGAGCGTATCGAAATCCTCTTTTTTGTACACCACAGAAGCACCCGTTCCGCCCAAAGTAAACGACGGACGAATCACGAGCGGAAACCCGAATTTCTGAGCGATTTCTTTCCCACGAAGGAAGGAATTTGCCGTTTCGGAAGGAGCCATCGGAATCCCGATTTTGTCCAAAAGTACACGGAATTTCTCTCTGTCTTCAGTAATTTGAATGGCATCGATATCCACCCCGATAATTTCCACGCCAAAATCTTTCCAAATGCCTTTCTCTGCAGCTTCAATGCACAAATTCAGAGCGGTTTGCCCTCCCATTGTAGGCAGAACGGCATCAATATTAGGATGTTTTTTCAAAATTTCAACAATGGATTTTGTGGTCAATGGCTTTAAATATACGTGGTCAGCCATTGAAGGGTCGGTCATAATGGTTGCGGGGTTGCTGTTGATAAGCACCGTTTCGATGCCGTCCTCACGAAGTGAACGCAACGACTGCGAACCCGAATAATCAAACTCGCACGCCTGCCCAATAATAATAGGTCCCGAACCTATTAACAATACACAATTTAAATCTTTACGTTTTGGCATAATATTCAGATAGGTGTTATTTTTTTCGAAATTTTAAAAAAAAGGTGTTACCTAAAAAAGATAACACCTTTATATATTGTAAAAACCAACCATCGACCTATTTTTTATGTCTTGGTTCAGAAGAAACAGTCAATTTTTTTCTTCCTTTTGCTCTTCTTCTCGCTAATACTTTTCTACCGTTTGCAGTAGCCATACGCTCTCTGAAACCGTGCTTATTTCTTCTCTTTCTTTTTGATGGTTGAAATGTTCTTTTCATTGTCCTAAATCTTTAAAATATCTTATTCTCAAATAAAATTATAGAAATTTTCTCTACTTAAAAGTGGGGCAAATGTACGATATTTTTTTAAACTGACAAATATTACATCTAATTTTCTTATCAATTTTTGTTTTTATTATTACTTTTAGGATATTTATTTATGATGATATCGAAATATTTATCGTCATAAGTACCTGTCATAGAATAAAATAAGTCTTTCCGCTGTTTTAAATCTTTCGGAAGAGAAATCAGCTTTAAATCTGTTTCCAGAATTTGCCAAATAAGCTCCGTACAGTACATTTGTGAAGGTTCGTCAATGACGCCCATTCTGTCAAACGGAACTCTTCTTTCTAAATAATATTTTGCCTGATTTACAATCTGTTGCCCTTCCTCTATGTTTATATTTTTAGGACGTACAACAATAATTTTTTCAGGCATTGAGCCTTTTAAAAACTGATTGAGTGGCTGCTCTTGCATTCCGTCCGTGTCACTTGCATCTGATGAAAGTGAATGAATTACCCACCATTTGCCTTCTTTCAGGTACAAAATTCCCGAATGAGTAACATCAAAAACAGAATCATTTAACTTTTTGGCTATCAAATCACTAAAAAAACCATATCCTCGCCTAAGAATAATGTCCCCCTGTCGTATTTTTTTCAAATCTTCTTGAGTAAGGCGAGTAATGGTTTGGTTCTGTTTTATGAGTTTGTTTTCTTGCTTTCGGTCTATCCAAAAGAAGAAATGAAAACCTATCCACAAGAAAAAAATAAAAAAACCGAAAAATAAAGCTATTTTTCTAAAATATTTCTTCATTTTTCAGTTTTTCTGTAATTTTATTGTTCTGTTGTTTCGGAAACCACACCTGATTCTATATTTTCAAGCTCTGTTCCCATATTTTCATCAGTTGCCTCATTTCCAGAATCCATTGAATTTGGCTCTGTATTAGGTGCTTCTTTGTTTGCATCTTCTTTATTGAAAGAAACTTTCCATTTTCCGTCAATCTTCTTCAAATCAATGCTTTGCTCTTTGCTTTCTCCTTCAATTTCCGAACTTTCAATAATGTAGAAAACCTTTGCTTTATCGCCTTCTTTTTCTACTTTAGTCACTTTAACTTTCGCATTTTCAGCCTTTTTATTGTTTTCTTTCGGCATATCATCAAGCATCGTTAAAAGCTGCTTCATTGAATCGTCAGAATATTTTTTGGCTTCTTCAAAATTCTGGTTTTCCATAGCTGTTAAAAATTTTTCTGCTACCGATTTTGGAGAATCACCTGAACAAGAAGCAGTTAAAAGAGCTAAAAACACTGTTAAAATTAAAAATATCTTTTTCATATCAATCTATTAAATTATTAAAAAATGCCCGCAAAGGTAAGAATAAAGAAGTTATGGGAAAAATCTTTTTTTGATTTTTTATGCAGAATTCATATCTTCGCAATTCTTTTATTGATTTAATTTTTATGAAAATAGTTATTTCTCCGGCAAAGTCTCTGAACTTCGACAGAAAAATCCCTACAGAAAAATATTCACAGCCCATTTTTCAGCAAGAAATGGCGGAAATTAATTCGGAATTAAAAAAGCTGAATCCCAAGCAATTGGCTGATTTAATGCATATTTCAGAAAAACTTGCCGACCTTAATTGGCAACGAAATCAGGAATTTTCTCAGCCTTTTTCTACTGAAAATGCCCGACAAGCAGTGTACGTTTTCGATGGAGATGTTTATGACGGATTAGACGTATATTCTTTTGATAATGAAAAAATTGAGAAAATGCAAAACCATCTTAGGATTCTCTCAGGGCAATACGGATTATTAAAACCTTTGGATTTGATGCAACCCTATCGCTTGGAAATGGGAACAAAATTTGGCGTAGGAAAAAATAAAGATTTATATGACTTCTGGAGGGAAAAAATCACGACAGCTTTAAACAATGAACTATCAGAAAATGAACTGTTTATAAATCTGGCAAGCAACGAATATTTCAAAGCGATTGACACAAAAAAACTAAAAACTTCAGTCATCACGCCAATTTTTAAAGATTGGAAAAATGACGAACTTAAAATCATCAGTTTTTATGCAAAAAAAGCCCGCGGATTGATGGTCAAATACATTATAAAAAACAACGTCCGAACCATTGAAGACCTGAAAGGATTTGATTATGAAGGATATAGTTTCAGTGAAAAGCATTCAACAAAGAAAGGTGAACTTGTTTTTGTGAGATAAAACAAAAAATTACCTTTGTAAACCAAATTGATTTTGCAAAGGTAATTTTTGAATTTCTATTTAACTCATTTAAAAGAAATTAGCTAAGCTTCATATCCTTAACAATAGCCTTGATTTTATCATCTAAAACTTTTTCGGTTTGTTTGAACTCTTCAATGCCGTTAAGTGGAGTATTTACACTGAAATAAAATTTAATTTTAGGCTCTGTTCCGCTTGGGCGAGCAGCTATTTTTGTTCCGTTTTCAGTATAGTAAATAAGCACGTTTGATTTTGGAATATCAATTTCTTCCACTTCTCCTGTTATGATATTATGAGCTTTTGAAGTTTGATAATCTTCAACCATTGTAACTTTCTCTCCGTTAATTTCTTTCAGAGGGTTTTCACGAAGGTCTTTCATCATTTGAGCAATTTCCTCAGAACCTGAAATTCCTTTACGCACCAACGAAATTAGATATTCTTTATAAAAACCGTAATCAACATAGGCTTTTAGCAATTCTTTATAGAACGAACTTCCTGATGCTTTGGCTGTTGCTGCAATTTCGCAAGCTAATAACGTAGCTGTAACAGCATCCTTATCGCGTACAAAATCACCCACCATATATCCGAAACTTTCTTCTCCTCCACCGATAAATGTTTGGTCAGAAAAATCACGAATCATTTTAGCAATCCATTTGAAACCTGTTAAACCTACTTTACATTCTACCCCAAAAGCTGTTGCTACGTCATTCATCATAGGAGTAGAAACAATCGTTGAGCCAACAAATTCGTTGCCTTTAAATCCTTTTTCTTCGTGTCTTTGCAGTAGGAACAAAGTCATCATCACCATTGTTTGGTTTCCGTTCAAAAGAACCATTTTCCCTTCCAAATCACGCACGGCAACACCTACACGGTCACAATCCGGGTCTGTACCGATAACAATATCTGCACCTATTTCATCAGCTTTTTTAAGAGCCATTGTTAAGGCTTCGGGTTCTTCGGGATTTGGAGATTTCACTGTTGGGAAGTTTCCGTTAGGCGTTGCTTGCTCTTCCACAATGTGAACATTCGTATATCCTGCCCTTTTAAGCACCTCAGGAACCATCGTGATAGATGTTCCGTGTAAAGAAGTGAA